>JAFQGI010000007.1 GCA_017415515.1 Clostridia bacterium
GAAGGAGTATTAACGCCGTAAATAAAGGACTCCAGGCACTTCTTTACCTGATCGTAATTGAGGTTATCATACTTTACGAAAGGTGCAAGATAGGTATCAAAAGAGGAGAAAGCCTGTGCGCCTGCCCACTCGTTCTGCATAATGCCAAGGAAGTTTACCATCTGGTTGCAGAGAGATGAGAGGTGCTTTGCAGGTGCGGAGGTGATCTTGCCGGGGATACCGCCCAGACCCTCCTGAATCAGCTGTTTCAGCGACCAACCGGCGCAATAACCGGTCAGCATAGACAGGTCGTGGAGGTGAATGTCGCCGGTGCGGTGGGCGTTGGCGATCTCGTCGTCGTAGATCTCGGAGAGCCAATAGTTGGCGGTGATGGCACCGGAGTTGGACAGGATCAGACCGCCCACCGAATAGGTGACGGTGGAATTCTCCTTGACGCGCCAGTCGTTAATCTGCAGATAGTTGTCCACCAGGCCCTTATAGTCTAGCATGGTGGAGCTGAGGTTACGCACCTTCTCACGCTGACGGCGATACAGGATGTAGGCCTTGGCCACATCGGCGTAGCCCGCCTGCACCAGCACGGTCTCCACGCTGTCCTGAATGTCCTCCACCGCCACCACGCCGTCGGCGATCTTGGGCTCAAAATCGGAGGTCACCTTTAAGGCTAAAAAGTCAATGACATTGTCGTTATACTGTCTTTCGCAGGCGTCGAACGCCTTTTTGATCGCGTCGGAGATCTTGGAAATGTTAAAACCGGTCACTTTGCCGTCTCGTTTGACTACGCGATACATACTCATCTCCCTTTCTTTTTTACATTTTTCTTTATTATACTCCGCGGAGCTGTGCCGTCGGAATGTGTTTCCGCACGGTGGTCAGCAGGCGCTCCATCTCCTCGGGAGAAAAGGCGTCAAAGCCCTCTCCCAGCAGCTGACCGGAATCTACAAAGCGTTGGATGAAATAGGCAGGCACTTCCCCCAGCCACTCACCGATGGCGGCAAAATCCGCCTCGGTGTGGATGCCCCGCACCGCCGTGGTGCGCAACTCAAAGGGGATACCGCTTTGACGCAAAATAGAGAGGCTGTCAGTCACAGCGCTGACGTCGGCGTCCGTCCCCGTGGCGGCGGCATAGCCGTCGGGGGAACTCTTGATATCCATCGCCACATAGTCCACCAATTTGGTTGCCAGAAGCGCCGCCAGCCGCTGTGGCAGCATGCCGTTGGTGTCCAGCTTGACGGCGTAACCAATTTCTTTCACCTTACGGAGAAAGCCCTCCAGATCGGGCTGCAAAAGCGGCTCGCCGCCGGTGACGCACACACCGTCTAAGATGCCCCGTCTCTTTTGCAGATATTCCAACACCTCGTCGGTGAGGTTGGGGCCCGCCAGAGGGGTGCGTACCAGCCCCGCATTGTGGCAGAAGGGACAGCGCAGATTACAGCCGCCGGTGAACACCGTGCAGGCCGTCCGTCCGGGATAATCCAACAATGTTAACTTTTGGTATCCCTGAACGTTCATAATCGGCTCCTTCCACCCCAAAAAGAGGGTGCCTTACGAGTATAGCACAAGGGGCAGTTCCATGTCAACAGGTAAAACACAAGATATTGTGTCTTTTTCATTACAATTTGTATATTTTTATCCATATCTTGTTTTAGCGGAGTGAAGCAAAACCGGGCTTTTTGTCGCTTTTTTGCGCCAAAAAACACCCGCAAACCCTTGATTTGAGTGGGTTTGCGGGTGTTTATTACAGAGGGTGAAATCACCTTTACAGGCAGGTTTTATCTTGTGGTTGATTTTGGGGATAACCACAAGATATTGTGGTAAGATATGCGGGTTGAATAGGGGGCTGTAGGGACAGGTGTCCTCACCTGTCCGTAACCATTGGCTTGTAGGAACATTGGCGGACAGGTCGGGAGACCTGTCCCTACGACAAAGCAAGCATTTCTATTCAAGCAGGGTGGTAAACACCGACATTACTCTCTTGCGATCAACTCCGCTAACCGCTTACGGATGGCCACCTCTGCCTCCACCGCATCGGTCAGCGGCAAAGTCACCTGCTCCATGGGGCAATAGCCGTCCCCTGCCCGATTGCGGATGGCAGGAACGAGGGTGTCGTAGGTAGTGTCGATGCCGTGGGCGGTGAGCAGGTCATAGGCAGGGGCGCTGATGACGGCGGCGTGCACCGCCGCCACACCCAGCCGCAGATAGAGGAAGGCGGCGGCTTTACCCACCACCTTATCGGCGGCGGCAAAGCCGGTTACGCACACACCCCGATCCAGCAGAGATAACAACGGCGAAACACCGCGACGGGTGTCGGTGTGGGTAACGTCGTCACGGCACAACACCACAGTATAGCCACCTTGGGCTAACAGCACTTTGGCTCTCTCCAAGTCGGTCATGGCTCAGCCCTCAAAGCGGTGTGCCACCGTTTTCAGCAGGTCGGGGATCTCCAAGTGCTGGGGGCAAGCTTCCATACAGGCGCCGCAAGCGATGCAGGCGGAGGCGCCGTTGTTTTCCTTGATCAGATTATCGTAATAGGTGGAGGCGGGAGTCCAGACGGAGGCGTCCCAATCCTTGCCGGCGCCGCCGTAGATCTGCTGATCCTCGTTATAGAGGGCGAAGCAACGGGGAATCGGGATGGACATGGGGCAATCGGTGACGCAATAGGCACAGCCGGTGCAGGGAATACTCTCCTGCCCACGCAGAATCGCCGCCACCTGACGGATGCGGGCGTGGTCCTCCTCCGACAGCAGGACAGGATCGGTGACGGTGAAGAGATTGTCCTCCATTTGGGCAAAATTGCTCATACCGCTGAGCACCGTCAGCACACCGGGCAGCTCCATCACAAAGCGCAGCGCCCAAGAAGCGGGCGTCCAATCGGGATGGGCGGCGCGGAAGATGGCCTCTGCCTGTTCGGGGAGGGTGGCGAGGGTGCCGCCCTTGACAGGCTCCATCACGATAACGGGTTTGTTGTGTTTGCGTGCCACCTCGTAGCAACGGCGGGACTGGACGTCCTCGCTCTCCCAGTCGAGGTAGTTTAATTGGAGCTGCACGAACTCCATCTCGGGGTGCTCGGTGAGCACACGATCGAGGAAATCGGCGCTGTCGTGGTAGGAGAAGCCGACGTGGCGCACCTTGCCCTCCGCTTTTTTGCCTTTCAGCCACTCAAAGCAGTCGAGGTCGGTGTATTTGCCGTAGCAGTTGCGGTCGATGGCGTGGAGAAGGTAATAATCGAAATACTCCACCCCCGTCCGCTCCAACTGGGCGGCAAAGACGGTATCCCGATCCTCCAAGGTTTGGAAAAAGCCGCTGTGGAGCTTGGTCGCCACGGTGAAGGCGTCGCGGGGATAACGAGAGGTGAGAAATTCCCCCACCGCCGCCTCGGATTGCTTGCCGCAATACATCAGCGCGGTATCGAAATAGGTGCCTCCCGCCGCCAGAAAGCGATCGGTCATCTCACAGCAGGCGGCGATGTCCACCGCCTCGCCCGCCATGGGCAGGCGCATCAGGCCGAAGCCGAGGTTTTTCGTAACCATAAATAAAATCGCTCCTTTGAATGTAGGGACGGCTGTCCCCAGCCGTCCGCGGACAGGTCGGAGACCTGTCCCTACCAACCGACGGCAAACGTTATATCAAGTCTTGCAGAATTTCATCATTAAGCTATGGGGTAGCAGCTTCGCCAGCACCCGATAGACCTTAAAGAGAAGTTTGGGGGTGTAGACACAACGCCCCTTCCCCGCCTTGACCAGTGCGCGGTCAGCCACCGCGTCGGGGTCGCTGTACGGCAGGGTCTTGAACATCGGGGAGCGATCGGTGATGTTCGCCACATCCAAAAACTCGGTCTTCATGGGACCGGGGCAAACGGCGTGGACGTGGATGCCGTGGGGCTTCAGCTCCTCGCGCAAACCCTTGGTGAAACTCATCACGTAAGCCTTAGTGGAGGAATAGACGGTCATACGGGTATTGGGGCAGAAGGAGGCGATGGAGCAGACATTCAGCACGAAGCCGCCTTTCTCCATATAGGGTAGCACCACAGTGGTGACGGCGGTGAGGGCGCGGCAGTTGAGATCCACCATGCGGCCCTGGGTGCGCCAATCGCTGTCGATGACATTGTCCAGTTCGCCCAAGCCGGCGTTATTAATGAGGATTTTCACGCTCACACCATCGGCTTTCAGCTTATCCCCCAGTGCATCGTAGCAGGCGGGGTCGGTCAGGTCCATCGGCAGGACGGTGACGGGGATGGGACACCCCTCCGCCATGGCCTCCAGCCGCTCACGACGGCGGGCGATGAGCCAGATGCCGGTGAGGTCGGGGTGGCGGGCCACCAAGCTGCGGAAAAAGGATTGTCCCAAACCGGCGGAAGCGCCGGTCAAAATCGCAATACTCATAACGATGCTCCTTTTACGAAAATAGGTGCCGTGGAAACCACGGCACCTATTGTGGTGTGTTAAGGGATTAGGCCCACTCAGTCCAGTAGGTGATCCTGGAACTGGTGATCTTCACAGACGCGGCGGTAGCAGGCAGATCAAACGCAAAGGTCTTGACCGGATGCTTCTTGGTGTCGATGACGCCGATATAGATGGTGCCGGTGTCGATCTTGGTGCCGGCAGCGTTGTAATAGGTGTATTTGACGTAGTCGGTCTCCTCGGTGATCCAGTTGGAGGTGTAGTTTTTGAAGGTGAGCTCCACGTGGATGGTGCCATCCTCGTTAAAGGAGGCGGAGGCGGCAGACACGCGGATGCGGTTTTTCTTCTTGGTCACGTCGATGTCACTGCCGATGGCGGGCAGAGTGATAACGGGGACGTAGGTCAGCTTGCTCTCGACGGCCTCGATGGCGGCAGTGCCCATGGGAGCGTAGAATTCCACCGTCTTGCTCTCGCCGGGGTTCAGCGCGTCAACGGCCACCTTTTCGCTGCCCAGCACATTACCCTCGGCATCCTTGCAGGAATAGGTGACATAGTCGCCGACAGAGGTCTTAGCGTTGGCGGACACGTTATTCAGAGTCAAGGAAACCTTGAAGCTCTCTCGATAGGTGGTGGGAGCGTAAGCGACGTATTCGGCAGAAGCGGAGGCGGCAATCTTGTCGTCCACGTTGTCCAGCGCGGAGAGATCCAGCACAGGGGTCTCCTCAGGGACGTTGGCGTAATACACCTGATTGTAGGTGGCAATATCGCTGTCGCCGTAGATGGTGCTCTCGTTGCCCTCGGCATCCTTCACCACGCAGTAGGGACGAGCCGCGACCGCAAAGCCCTTTACTTCATCATGCACACGGATGATGCGAACAGCGAACGCACAGGTGTCCTCGGCAACCTCAAACATATAGCGGCAGGACACATCCAGAATGGTTCTTTCCTCGTTTTTGTCCTCGCGGGTCAGCGTGTCGATTTGAGCAATATACTCCGCCTGGTTGGTCATCACGGCGCCCATGGCCACCACCCGGTATTCTTCACCGTTGATGGTGGTGACGGCGTTGTCGTTGACAAACTCGTTGTAAGAGTTGACGGCGGCGCCCTTCACATTCAAGCGGAACAGGAAGGCCAGACCGTTGCCGGTCTCCTCCTCTGTGGTGATGCTGTGGTTCTCCTCGACCTGCACAAACACCTGCTCGGACGCGGTCTCCTCAGCGGAAACGGCAACCGGCACGCAGGCCAGCAGAGCCAGCGTCATAAGAAGCGCAACAATTCTTTTACAAGTATGCATAGTGGTTTTCCCCTCTCGTTTTTATGATGATTGGGCCTTAGGCCCATTCTGTCCAATAAGTAATGTCACTTTTGGTAATCTTTACCTCAGCCGTATTGGCAGGCACGTTGAAATCAAAGGCCTTGGTAGAATTCTTCTTGGTGTCAATAACACCAATCGGCAATCTTGTCGCCTTCTGCACCACGTTGCCGTTTTTGTCGTAGCAGGTGTATTCCACATAATCGGTCTCTTCGGTGATCCAGTTGCTGCTGTAATTCTTAAAGGTCAGCCGGACGCCGATGGTACCGTCCTCGTTAAACCAGGCGGCCACACCGCTGACGCGGATGCGATCCTTCTTCCTGGTGACGTCGATGTCGCTGCCGATAGCCGGCAGGACGATATAGGGCCCTTGCACCGGAGGCTCGGTGGGTTTCGCGGTGGTCGGGGTGGTGGTCGGCGTCGTGGTGGTGGCGGTGGTGCTGCCACCGGTAGAAGGCTTGCCGTTTGTCGTGGTCGTGGTGGTCGGTGCCTGAGTGGTGGTCACAGGCGGCTTGGTGCCGATGGGCACGGTGGCGCCTGTGGGAGCCGGGGAGGTGGTGGCCGTGGTGACCGTGGTGGTGCTGCCGGCAGAGGGCTGTGTGGGAGCGGTCGAGCCGCCATTGGTCGCCTCGGTGGTGGGTGCCGCCGTGGTTTCCGTGCCGCTGACGGATTGCGTGCCATCCGGAACGGTGGTGCTCTCAGCGGAAGTGGTGGCGGAAGCGCTACCGGTGGTGGTGCGTTTGGTGTCGGCATCGTCGCCGGAGGCGCCGCAAGCGGTCAAACCAACCGCCAGCAACAGCGCCAAAAGCAAAGCAATGTATTTTTTCATAATATAGAAACTCTCCTTAATGCGTTACGAAAAAAGAAAACAGTATATCAAGTCTAGTATACCAGTATTTTTTGTGTCTGTCAAATGGAAAATCGAAACAGGCAAGGCGGCGCATCTGTCCAGACAAAGCCTTTGCAATCCCTATGGGTTTGCGAGGGGTTCGGTGGGCGCGAAGGGTCTACTTTGTCGCAAAGCGACAAAGTAGGTGAGTTTCCCTCGGCGGTTTGAACAACCGCCGTTTCGCAAGCGAAAACGGAAAACATCACACTACGTCCCTGTCGCGCGCAAAAAAACAAACGGACATCCGAAAGGATGTCCGTTTGTTTTTGTAAAGGTAACACAAAATTGATACAAGAAAGACTTTTGCTATGTAGCAGCAAGTAAAGTCTTGCACGGGTTTCAAAAATAAGGTCAAATTATGAAAAGGGTTTCAAACATTGACACAACAGAATGAGGATGATATAATTTGTGAAAATGAATTGGTTTTACGGGGGAAATATGTATGGTAAGCATACAATCTAAAGAAGAAGCGATAGAAATTCTTCATAATAAAATTCTTGCGGCGATTAAGCAACAACCAAGAGCCGAATATTGGCTTCAATATGTTCCGGATGAAGCAAGGATACGTCCATATGGCTATATATCTTTCAACATAGAAACAAAAGAACTGAAAAAGAGAGAATATGACTATGACATGAGAGATGAAACTACTCAATATTTTACGGCCGCTGAATTTCACGATTATGCCATCCGGTATAATTTGAATGAAGAATTGAAATTTTTTGAAACAGAAGAGGATTGGGAAAGACTTGCAGAGAAACTATTGGTAGTATACAAATCTTTACGTGGCGAAGAAGACGAACGCCTACGTCTATCGCATGGCGTAATGATTCCCGGAAGTTGGAAGAACAGGGTTCCTGAGATGAACTTAAAAAATGTGTACTTGAGTTTGACACAAGTTAATGGTTCAAGTAGCGTTGAGATAATACGAACGGGGGGGTGCTACAAACTACATTGTTATTACGGGGGGCATTATAGCAGAGATTTGACTTCGATAGAATGTGTATGGGTTGAACAAAAAGTGAAAGCAGCGATAGAAAGTAGCGATAGATCCTGTTGGGCATCGAGAATGGGATTCGATTGTCTTTCTGTCAAAATCTCAAGAGATGGTTTTAGTGATATAGAACAGAGTGGGCAACCATTAAATAAATATATACGATTACAAAACAAACTTCAAAAATTGTCTATGTACGGATTTTATTTTAAGAGTGAGTAGTTACAAAAATCAATCTTCAAAAAAACTTGAGAATAATGAAAAAATGAAATAAGTTACATTTCAACAAGAAGCATTAAAGTCTTGCACCGGTGCAAGACTTTACTACGAAAAATGAAACCGGGGTTTCATTTTATGATATGTTTATGAAATGTTTTTGTTTTGGAAATGGAAGTATCTGTCTAAAAACAAAGAAAGCCCTTAAAATAAGGGCTTTCTTTGTATCAACGAATGTTGACTATTATGGTGGGCGCGAAGGGACTCGAACCCCTGACCTCCTGCGTGTGAAGCAGGCGCTCTAACCAGCTGAGCTACGTGCCCGTTTTGGTGACCCCTAGCGGAATCGAACCGCTCTTGCAAGAATGAAAATCTTGTGTCCTAACCGATAGACGAAGGGGCCGTAAGTTTCTCCCGACCTCCGATGAGGTCGGGAGAAGGTGGTGGCTGTAAGTGGATTCGAACCACTGACACTGCGGGTATGAACCGCATGCTCTAGCCAACTGAGCTATACAGCCGCATCACGCCCCGAAGGGGGAACGCTATGTATTATATAATATGGGTGGGGGTTTGTCAACCCTTAATTTTCGGATTTTGCAAATTTCCCTTTCAAAAACCCATACAACAGGCGCCATCCGCGATAAACGAGGCACAGCAGCGACACCGCCACACAGGCAATCAGCACCCCCACGGCAGCGCCGTCCACGCCCCGATGCATCCGGCAATACACCGTCACGGCGCCGGCCAACACACCCGCCGCGATGCCGCCGATCCATTTTCCTTTGCGGCCCGTGCGCAACAGCAGGCCGTCGCCCAGCAGCATCGCCGCCAACAAGGTGCCACCTGCCAACAGACCGAAAGCAGGCAACCCCCACCGCCACTGAAAAGCACCGGCCACCACCAACAGCATCCCCGCCATCGGCAACGGCTGCACCCGACGGCGCAACAGCAGATACGCACAGCCCAAAAACAGCGCCAACGCCGGACCGCTGCCCATACTGCTCAGATCGAAGCCCCAGAACATCCACTGCATCCGCTCGTCGGAAACGGCGGTGCCCATCGCCGCCAACGGGGTGGCTCCCGCCACCACGTCCGCGCCCGCTTGGGCCAGGGTCGTCCCCGCAAAATGGGGCGCAAACGCCCAGCGCACGGTCAGATAACCCGTCAGCGCAGGCAGATACACCGGACAACGCAACGGCGGCTTTTTGAAAAAGCGGTTGAACAAGGCGGGAATACCCGCCACCGCCGCACCTACCAAGCCCGCCGTGGCACACAGCCACGCAGGAACCTGAGCAGGCAGGCAACAAGCCACCAACACGCCGCACAGCAAAGCCGAAGCGGGACGGCAGGGCATCACCCTCGCCAACCGCCACAACAGCAGACCCGCAAAACAGCCAACCGCCGCTGACAGCACCGTCCACACCGCCGACAAGCGGTAATGGATCACCATCATCATCACCACAGGGGACAACGCGGTCAGCCAGTCCCAGGCACGATCAGCCTCTTGCTTATCCCTAGGGTGAGCAGTCAAACCCGAACTCCGTTTTGAAAAGGCGGATTTTCGCTCATCCTTTGTTAAAATACTCGCGAATACATACAGTATTCGCTGCGTTTTTGCCGCGGCTGAACAAAAATCTGCTCTTTTCAAAATCTC
>JAFQGI010000008.1 GCA_017415515.1 Clostridia bacterium
GTCAAACTTTGTACAAATCCGGACTACCCCTCCGTCTGTGGCTAACGCCACAGACACCTCCCCTGACAAGGGGAGGCAAGAGGATCTACTCCGTTTTCCATAAACATGTAGCAAACAAAAAACCGCTGTCCGTATCGGACAGCGGTTTTTCTCTTTGTCTTTATTCGGATTACTCCACCAGGCGCTCGGCCAGGGGGATATACTCCCGATTCTCCTTGACGGAGATATAGGCGGGACGGATGATCTTGCCCGCATTCTGAATCTCCTCGATGCGGTGAGCGCTCCAACCCGCGATACGCGCCACAGCAAACAGCGGGGTGAACAGCTCGCAGGGAAGCTCCAGCATACGGTAAATCAGACCGGAGTAAAAATCTACGTTGGGGCTGACGCCCTTGAACACCTTTCGCTTCTCACCGATCATTTCGGGGGCAAGCTGTGCCACCTTATCATACAGGGCGTATTCCTCTTGATACCCCTTCTCCTCTGCCAGTTGCTTGGCGTACTCTTTGAGCACCTCGCTGCGGGGATCGGACAGGGAATACACGGCGTGACCCATACCATAGATGAGACCCGCACGGTCAAAGGCGTTCTTATCCAGCAGACGGGCCAGATAGTCACGAATCTGGGCATCGTCGGAGGTGTCGATGGTGGCCTTCATATCGTCAAACATCCGCACCACCTTAATGTTGGCGCCGCCGTGGCGGGGACCCTTCAGGCTGCCCAGTGCCGCCGCCACCGAAGAGTAGGTGTCGGTGCCGGAGGAGGTGACCACGTGGGTGGTGAAGGTGGAGTTGTTACCGCCGCCGTGCTCGGCGTGCAGCACCAACGCCAGATCCAAAATCTTGGCCTCCAAGGGGGTAAACCGGCTATCCTCACGGAGCAGGTGCAACAAGTTTTCGGCGGTGGAATACTCAGGGCGGGGCAGGTGGATGAACAGGCTCTTATCCTGATGATAATGCTGATAAGACTGATAGCTGTACACCGCCAGCATGGGGAACACCGAAATGAGCTGTAAGCTCTGGCGCAGAACGTTGGCCACCGAAATGTCGTCGGGATTTTCGTCATAGGCGTACAAGGCCAAGACGCAACGGGAGAGAATATTCATCATATCCCGACCGGGAGCCTTGAGGATCATATCGCGAACGAAGGAGGTGGGCAGACTGCGGCAATTGGACAGTTCCCGACGGAAGCGGAACAACTCGCCCTCGTCCGGCAGCTCGGAAAAGAGGAGCAGATAGATGATCTCCTCAAAACCGAAGCGATTGTCACGGCGGAAGCCGGCAACCAAATCCTTGATATTATAGCCACGGTAGAACAATTCACCGGGGATGGGATGCAATGCGCCATCCTCACCCAACCGCTGGGCGTTGACGGTGGAGATCTCGGTTAAGCCCGTCACCACACCACGGCCGCGGCGGTCACGCAGACCACGATAGACGTGGTACTCGTCATACATGTCCGGCACGATGGCGTTGCGCTCCACGGAGGACTGCGCCAACTGGGCGATATAGGGGGTGATTTCAGAATAAGAACGTTTCATAGGGATACCTCGTTTCTTGTGACAGGGGTTTTACTTGTTTAAAGCGATATATTTAAAGTATTATAGCACAGTTTTCACCCCAGTGCAATAGATTGGGGGAAACTTTTGTGTGGAAGGTTTTATCGAAAAAAAGCACCTGCCGCAATGGCAGGTGCTTCTTCGCGATTACAAGCTGTCGATATAGCGGCAGGCGGCGATGGCGGCCACGGCGCCGTCGCCGGTGGCGGTGGTCACCTGACGCACCGCCTTGCGGCGGCAGTCGCCTGCCACAAACACGCCGGGAGTAGTGGTGAGGCAGTCCTCCCCTGCGTCGATGTAGCCGCGCTCGTCCAGCGCCGCCACAGCGGCAAAGGGAGTATTCTCCGGCTCTAAGCCGATGGCAACGAACAGGCCGTCGATGGCGAGGTCGTAGGTGTGGTCGTCCGCCACACGGCGCAGGGTGACGCTACGCAAGGGGGCGGCGGCGGGCAACGCCTCCACCACCGTGCCGAGGAGCACCTCTACGTTTGTACGCTTTTGGAGGATGTCCTGCAACGCCTGCTCGCCGGTGAGGAAATCGAGATTCTGCACCACATACACCTTTTCGCAGCCCTCGGACAAGAGAATCGCCTCCTGCAGGGCGGAGTTGCCGCCGCCCACCAGAGCCACCGTCTTGCCCTTATAGAACGCGCCGTCGCAAACAGCGCAGAAGGAGATGCCCTCGCCCAGATGGATTTCCTCGTTGGGCAGGCCGAGATGGCGGTGCTTGGCGCCGGCGGCGATAATCACCGCCTTGCCCTCGTAGGCGTTGCCGTCCTCGGTACGCACCACCTTATGGCTGCCGCAGTCCTCAATGGCGGTAACGGTTTCGATCTCCACGTCCGCGCCGAGACCCAGCGCCTGCTCCACGAAGTGGTCCGCCAGCTCGGTGCCGCTGAGAGAGGCAAAGCCGGGGTAGTTCTCCACCTTGGGAGAGAAGGTGATCTGGCCGCCGAAAGCGCCCTTTTCGATGAGCAGGACGCTCTTTTCGGCGCGGCGGGCATAGATGGCGGCGGTGAGCCCCGCAGGACCTGCGCCGACGATGATGATGTCATACATAATGGAAACCTCTTTTCGGGTGGTGTAGTGGCTTGTAGCCGCCTTAACCTTCCCCTCGAGGGGAAGGGGGACCGCCGCAGGCGGTGGATGAGGTGGTTAGATACCGCAAAATATCCTCGCACACTCTTGAAAAATCTTGATTAATTTGCCGATTGGAGTATCGCAACACGTGTAATCCTTGTGTACGGAGAAAAGCATCTCGCTCTACATCCGCTTTTTGTCCGTCGGTTTCATAATGTTGCGTTCCATCCAATTCAATAACCAACATCGCTTTTGCACAATAAAAATCGACAATGTAGTGTCCTATCACTTTTTGACGATGAAAAGTAAAGGGCAACTTTTTGAGAAACTGATACCACAATTTCTTTTCTTCTGCCGTCATTTCTTTGCGTAATTGTTGGGAATGTTTTGTTAATTTTGAATTGTGTTTTTCATTCATTGAAACACCTCATCCGACCTCGCTACCGCTCGGCCACCTTCCCCTCAAGGGGAAGGTTTGTCGGGTTTATGCAAATCAACAAAACAAGGTGGGTGGAGGTCCACCCACCTTGTCGGGAATTACTTGGACTGGATGTAGGTCTTGATCTCGGACACGCCCACAAACTTGTCGTAGGCGTCGCCGGACACCACAATCAGCGTGGGAGCCTGACGGATGCCGAAGTCGGCGACCAGCTCGGCGTTCTCCTCCGCCAACAGCTTGATGTAGCCCACACCTGCCTTATCCAGCAGGGCGGTAGCGATCTTACAGTTGGGGCAGGTGGCGGTGGTGAACAGATAGATGCCGTCGGACACAACCTTCTCCGCCTCGGCACAGCAGTCGCAGGCGGCGGGAGCGGTCTCCTCCATGGGGCCCTCGTGGGTCAAGACGGAATTCTCGATGTCGTAGGTCTTACGATCCTTAAACTCCTGGCTCTTACCGTCGTTCCAGTTCTTGACGGGGCGATAGTAGCCGGTGATGCGGCTGTACACTTCCGCTTCTTTACCACAATGGGGACAGATATAATTCTCACCCGGCAGATAGCCGTGCTCGGAACACACCGAATAGGTGGGGGACATGGTGTAATAGGGCAGTTTATAGTTCTCCGCGATCTTACGCACCAAAGAGGCGGCGGCCTGCCAATCCGGCAATTTCTCGCCCAGGAAGGCGTGGAACACGGTGCCGGAGGTGTAGCGGGTCTGCAGCTCGTCCTGCACGTCCAGGGCGGTGAAGATGTCCTCGGTGTAGCCCACGGGCAGGTGGCTGGAATTGGTATAGTAGGGAGTGCCGTTCTCGTTGGCGGTGATGATGTCGGGATAGCGCTTCTTGTCGTGCTTAGCGAAGCGGTAGGTGGTGGACTCGGCGGGGGTGGCCTCCAGGTTGTAGAGGTCGCCGTACTGCTCCTGATAGTCGGACAGACGCTCACGCATATGGTCCAGCACCTCTTTGGCGAACTGCTGAACACGCTTGTCGGTCAGGTCGGCGCGCAACCACTTGGCGTTGAGGCCCACCTCGTTCATACCGATCAGGCCGATGGTGGAGAAGTGGTTGTCGAAGGAGCCGAGGTACCGCTTGGTGTAGGGGTACAGACCGTTCTCCAACAGCTGGGTGATGACGGTGCGCTTGGTCTTCAAGGAGCGGGCGGAGATGTCCATCAACTTATCCAGACGCTTGTAGAAATCGGCCTCGTCCTCCGCCAGATAGGCGATGCGGGGCAGGTTGATGGTGACGACGCCGACGGAGCCGGTGGACTCACCGCTACCGAAGAAGCCGCCGGACTTTTTGCGCAGCTCGCGCAGATCCAGACGCAGACGGCAGCACATAGAACGCACGTCGTTGGGCTCCATATCGGAGTTGATATAGTTGGAGAAATAGGGAGTGCCGTACTTGGCGGTCATCTCGAACAACAGCTTGTTGTTCTCGGTCTCGGACCAGTCAAAGTCACGGGTGATGGAATAGGTGGGGATGGGATACTGGAAGCCGCGGCCGTTGGCATCGCCCTCGATCATGATCTCGATGAAGGCCTTATTGACCATGTCCATTTCCTTCTGGCAGTCACCATAGGTGAAATCCATCTCCTTGCCGCCCACGATGGCAGGCAGATCCTTCAGGTCAGCCGGGCA
>JAFQGI010000009.1 GCA_017415515.1 Clostridia bacterium
AGCACTCACACTCGGAGCAGAACCAGTACTCAATGTTACCAATGTAGTGGCAACCGGGAGCCACAGCCTCAATATGAACGATGGTGTGGTCGATGGGGGCCACGATCACGTTCTTGGAATTGGTCAGCTGAGTCAGAGCCTCATCCTGCCAATACTGCTCGCAATCGGGGCAATACCAGTACTCGATGTTACCGGCATCCTGACAGGTGGGAGCCACAGCCTCAACGTGCTGCAGGTTCTCGCTGCCGGTGGCGGGCAGAACCACGTTCTTGGAGTTGGTGATCTGGGTCAGAGCCTCATCCTGCCAGAACTGCTCACACTCGGGACAGAACCAATACTCGATCTGGCCGTCATAGTGGCAAGCGGGAGCGATGGCCTCAAAATGGATGGTCTCGCCGCCCTTAGCGGGGAGGATCACGTTCTTGGAGTTGGTCAGCTGGGTCAGAGCCTCATCCTGCCAGAAGCACTCACACTCGGAGCAGAACCAGTACTCAATGTTACCAATGTAGTGGCAACCGGGCTCCACAGCGTCGAAGTGGATGATGGTGTGCTCAGCGGCACCCAACTTCACATTCTTGGAGTTGGTCAGCTGAGTCAGAGCCTCATCCTGCCAATACTGCTCGCAGTCGGGGCAGTACCAATACTCGATGTTACCCTCGGACTGGCAGGTGGGAGCCACAGCCTCAACGTGCTGCAGGTTCTCGCTGCCGATAGCGGGCAGAACCACGTTCTTCAGGTTGGTCAGCTGAGTCAGAGCCTCATCCTGCCAAACCTGCTCGCACTCGGGGCAGAACCAATAAGCGATCTGGCCGTCATAGTGGCAAGCGGGAGCGATGGCCTCGTGAGCCACGACCTCACCGCCCTTAGCGGGAACGATGACGTTCTTGGAGTTGGTCAGCTGAGTCAGAGCCTCATCCTGCCAGAAGCACTCGCACTTAGGGCAATACCAATACTCGATGTTACCATTGTAGTGGCAACCGGGCTCCACCGCGTCAAAGTGGATGATGCCCTCGGTGTGGACGGGACGGATCTCGCCGCACAGGTTACACTCGGGATCACAGTCAGCGTCATACTCGTGCTGGCAGACCTGAGTGGAACCCTCGATGGTGACGGAGCCCTCAGCGATCTCAAAGTAGACGTTCTCGGACACGGAAGCGTCACCGAAGGTGAAGAAATCGTCCTCATCGTAAGTCAGGGTCAGAGCATACACGCCGGAAACGGCATCGTCCTTCACACGGAAGTTCAGGGTAGCCAGCAGCTCGTCGGTGAAGTTCTCCTCGGCATCACCATAGCAATAGTTGATGGTGACGGGGTTCTTGGCAATGTTGACCTTGTTGTAACCGCTCTCGGGAAGGTCGCCATACTCATAACCCACCAGCTCCAAAGCGGAAGCGTCGAAGCCAATCTTAACCTTGGCGGACACCAGACCGGGGTTGTTCTTCAACAGAACGGGAACCGCGATCTCGTCACCGGCCTTGGCCTCGATGGCAGGCAGGGTGATGGTGGGTACGCCCACGGGGGCATCCTCAACGACGGTCACAGAACCCTCGTCGATGGCGAAATACACATTCTCAGATACAGAAGCATCACCGGCGGTGAAGAAATCATCCTCATCGTAGGTCAGAGTCAAAGGATAGGTGCCGGCAACGGCATCCGCTTTGATCTGGAAGGTCAAAGTGACCAACAGCTCGTCGGTGAAATTCTCCTCGGCATCACCATAGCAATAGTTGATGGTGACGGGATTCTTAGCAATGTTGACTTTGTTATAGCCGCTATCGGGAAGATCGCCATACTCATAAGCGATCAGCTCCAAAGCGGAGGCGTCATAACCAACCTTAACCTTGGCAGACACCAAACCGGGATTGTTCTCCAATCTGACGGTGACGGCAACCGTATCGCCGGCCTTACCCTCTACGTCGGAGACCACAACGGTGGGCTCACCGGCAGCAGAGACGGCAGCGATAGGCATCGCAGCGCAGATCAGAAGAACGGACAGACAAATGGCTAACAGTTTCTTCATTTGTACTCACCTTTCTTCTAACGAAAATTTGGACAAAGCAGAGTGACGCACTCTTACTTATAATAAAATATACAATAGAACGCAAGCTTTGTCAAGGCGTTTCACCCTCTTTTTTCTCACAAAAAGGGTGAAAACGGGGTGAAAATAAAAGCGGCGGCTCCGCACACAGTCGGAACCGCCGTTGTTTACGCATTCACTACTATCAGGGCCACACCAGCTCGGTGTCGTTGTAGATGTTGTCGTCATCGGGGATGTCGGGCTCATCGGGCTCCAAGGTCACATCCCAATCCGCCAAATACTGCTGCATCAAGGCCAGATCCTTGTTGTTGACCTTGCCGTCATGGGTCACGTCGGCAGCGTCCATATCCATCTCCACGTCCCAATCCGCCAAATACTGCTGCAGGGCGGCCAAATCCTTGTTGTTAACCTTGCCGTCACCATTGACATCGCCATACATAACCTCAGCGGCGCTCACGGAAGCAACCCCCAACACGGCGGTCATCATCAAACACAAAGCGATCAAAGCAATTCCCATCTTCTTCATAACCGTTTACCTCTTTTCTTCGTTTTTTGCGTGCAAGACGCCACTTATCGATTACAGTATAATATAACCAACCCGTATTTGTCAAGCGTTCCTCCATATCTTCCAACAAAAAACAGCGACCCCGCCGATGGCAAGGTCGCTGCAAGCATCTGTTATTCTCCGGTTGTCGTAGTGGAGGTGCCGTCGGTGCCGGTGCCGGAAGGCGAGGTGGTACCATCCACGGGGGGATCGGGTTCCACGGTAGGCGGCTCCACAGACTCTTCCAATTTATCCACAGCCGCCTGCACCTGGGCGTCCTCGTTGGGAGACAGGGTGGGATACATCTCCGCCTGCTCGGGAGGCAGCACCACCGCGGTGGCGGGGACGATGCCCTTGCCTTCCCAACTGCCGCCCTTCATCAGCCCATACTCGCCGACGGTCAGCTTCAAAGCGGAATAGTCCTGCTCCAACACAAAATATTCTTGGCATTTTGCTTTGCCGGCGGAGGTCTCACCCATCACATAGGTCAAATCGGCCTCCTGCAACACACCGGCAAAAAACTCCGCTTCCCCTGCCGTGCCGCCGTTGATCAGCGTAACCGTGGGCAGGGTCAGCGTCTTGCTCACCTTAGTGGACAGCTTGCTCACGTTGCCTTTGGTATCGGTGATGGTGCCGTAGGCACCAAGCGGCATGATCTGACTGAGCATATCCTTCACCGCCGCGGAGGATCCGCCGGCGTTGTCGCGCAGATCGAACACCAGACCCGTCACACCCTCTTTGCTCAAAGCCGCAACGGCTTCTTTGAACTGTTCGGGGGTGTTTTCGTAAAAGGCCGCCACCTTGATGTAGCCCACATTATCCAAAATCACGCTCTGCACCGAACGCACGTCGTATTCAGCGGCGTTGATCAGATAGGCGGACTCGCCCTCGCCGCGACGCACGGTCAAGGAGATCTTTTCCGCTGCATCGATCCGCGCCTGTAACTCGGAGAGGGTCTTCCCCTCCACCGAAGCGCTGTCCACAGACACCAGAACGTCGCCCTCTTTGATGATCGCGTGGGAGGCAGGAGAGCCGTCGTCCACACGGGTCACCACAATCTCCACGGCGCCGGTGACCGCGTCCTTACGCTCGCCCAACACCACGCCGATGTTGTTGGCCAAGCCTGCCATACGCAGTTTTTCCGCCTCATAGCGCTGGTGGGAATAATACTCCGCGTAAGGATCGTTCAGTCCGTTGATGTAGCCTTGGGCAATGTTTTGGCGCAGCAGTTCCTCGTCCAAATCGGGATAATGTTCCCGCACCGCCTTATCCACATCGTTGATGTGAGAATACATCGCCTGCCGCTTGCTCACCAACTGCAACTGACTGTTAAAGTGACGCATCGCCAACAGCATGGTCAGGGAAATGGTCAGCGCCATGGTAAGCAAAACCAACGTGACGGTGGTGCTGATGCTGATCTTCTTTTTCATATAAAGTCCCTCGTTTCGGGTGTCTTATTTCCCCTTGGGAATGTTGGTGTCCGGACGCACATAATTGGGATAGGGGTTGACCCGCTCACCGTCCACACGCACCTCAAAATGCAGGTGAGGGCCGGTGACGTTGCCCGTTCGGCCCACCTGTGCCAAAATGGTTTCGCCGCCCTTCACCTTGTCGCCTAAGCGGGCAAACATCTTGGAGCAATGGGCGTACATGGTGGTGATGGCCCGACCCTGGCTGTCCTCACCGTGATACACCAGCACGCAATAGCCATAGCCGTAGCTCCAACCGGTGCCGTAGCTGCTGGTATAATTGACCGCGATCACCTCGCCGTCGGCGGCGGCGTAAATGTTTTGGCCGTAGACCGGCACCGGGCCCTCGGAAATGTCAATGCCGCGGTGCATTTTGCCCCAGCGCTCACCATAGTGAGAAGAAATGTTGCAGACGGCGGGAACCGGCCACCACATCAGGTTGTCGTCATAGCGCAGTTTCTCGGCCTCTTCCTTCTTTTTCTCCTCTTCCATCAGCTTTTTGATCATTTCTTCGATGGCGGCATCGGCCTCTTCCATCTTCTTTTGCACGTCTTCGAGTTCTTCTTTATAACCGGATACGGAGGATTGCAGCTTTTTGATTTCCGACTGCACCGCCGCACACAAGGTGTCCAGCTCTTTCTTTTTGGCGTCGGAGTCTTTTTTGAGCTCCAAAAGCTGAGCGTTTTGGGATTCCAGCGCTGCTTTTTCCGCTTCGATATCCTTCTTTTGCTGTTCCAGGGTGGCCTTGGCGCTTTGGATGTCGGTGAGCACCCCTTCCAGCATATTCATGATCTCCTGGTCACGCTCGGCAATGCACTCCGCCGCCTTGGCTCTGAGCAGGAATTCCTCGTAATTCTCGGTGTTCAGCAACCGTTGCAGGGTGCTGAGGTTACCGGTCTTGGCGATGGTGCGCAACCGCTCGCCCAACTGCTCGTGGGTGCTCTCAATGTCGCCCTCCATCATTTGGATGGCCTCTTCGGCAGCCACGATCTCAGCATCTTTTCGGGCAATGGCCGCCTCGGTGGCGGCAATCTCCTCGCCCTTTTCGGTTATCTGCGTTTCCAGCAGCGCAATCTGCTGTTCGGCATTCTCGATCTGCTGTTCCAGCAGATCTTTGCGCTTTTGGCTGTCGGACAGGCTGTTGCTGGCGGAGGCCAACTGATTTTTGATGGCCTGCTCCTTTTCCTCCAGCTCCTTCAGCTGTGCTTCCAAATCGTCCAGCGTGGGTGCCGCCACCACGCCCACGGAAGAGAATGCGCCCATCACCCCAAGAAAAAGCGACAGCACCAGCGTCATAGCCAGCACACGGATATAGGTGACCTTTTTCACGAGCGCATACTCCCTTCTTGTTTGAGATATTTGCTGATGGAAATGGCACTGCCGCTGACGCCCACCAGCATACCGCCTGCCATGAAACCCACCAGCAGCGGCAACCACTGCCGCTCAAAGGGCACCAGGCTAAACAGTTGATTTTTGATCACTAAGTTGTCCACAATGGCCTGATACAGCAAATACATCAGCCCATAGCCGGTGCCGCCGGCCGCAACGCCCAGCAGCAGACCCTCCACCACGAAGGGGAAGCGGACAAACCCGTCGGTGGCACCCACCGACTTCATAATATAGATCTCCAACCGACGGTTGTATACCGTCAGCTTGATGGTGTTCACGATGATGAACAGGGACACCACCAGCAACACGCCGATGATGCCGCCGCCGATGGCCAGCACCACCCCGCGAATCTGGGACAGCGTTTCGGCCACGCCGGCGTCATAGGACGCCTCCTCCACACCGCGGATCTTTTGAATCTCGTCCAAGGTGTCTTGGAACAGCTCCAGATCCTTCATCGAGACGATGTAGGTGTTGGGCATGGGGTTTTTCTCCCCCTGATAGCTCTCCACAATGCCTTCGGTGAGATTTTCGGCGTATTTTGCCAAATATTCCTCTTTGGTGATGAGCTTCACCTTATCCACGTTGCTCATGCTGTTGAGGGTGATGCCCACCTTTTCCACCTGTGCGTCGGTCAAATCCTTGTCTAAGAACACCGCCACCACGTTTTGCTCGATGGCGTGATGGAACATCTGCTCCACGTTGACGTAGATCAAATAGGCAAAGCCGGTCAACATCAAGCAACAGATCAGCACGCCCACCGAAGCCAACGCCATCAGGCGGTTTTGCCAGGTGTTGCGCAGGCCTTCACGGATGAGATAAAAAATCTGACGCAGCTTCATTCGGCGTCACCTCCCATCTCGACGGCCGCTTCGGCAACCATCTCGGCGGCCATTTCGCCCAGCGAAACGGTGCCGGTGCGGCGGGGACGGCCGGTATCCGACACGATATGCCCCTTTTCCAGCGTGATGATGCGATGGTTGAACTGGTTGACCAAATCGTGCTCGTGAGTGACCATCAGCACGGTGGTACCGGATCGTTTGTTGATCTCGGTGAGCATCTGCACGATGTCATAGGACATCTGCGGGTCCACGTTACCCGTAGGCTCATCGGCGATGATCATGGAGGGGTTATTCACCAAAGCGCGAGCCAAACCCACCCGCTGCTGCTCACCGCCGGACAATTCCAGCGGCATACGGTGGCTTTTGCCCTGCAAATCCATCAGGCTCAGCACGTATTCCACACGGCGGCGAATGTCGCGGCGCTTGGCGCCCACCACACGCATGGGGAAGGCCACGTTATCAAACACCGACATGGTGTTGATCAAGCGGAAATCCTGAAACACGATGCCCATGGTGCGACGGAAATAGGGCACCTGCTTACGGCTTAATCGGGAAAGGCGGTAATTGTTGATGACGATTTCGCCGGAGGTGGGGGTCTCCTCGCGCATAATCAGCTTGAGAAAGGTACTCTTACCGGCACCGGAGGCGCCCACGATAAAGGCAAATTCTCCGTCGTCGATGTGCAGATTGACGTCTTCCAGCGCATGACTGCCGGTATGGTAATCTTTGTATACGCCTTGAAATTCGATCATTCGTCACACCTCCTGTTCATTTCAGTATACAGGCAAACCGCCTGCATCGCAAGTGACAATCCTTGGAAAAACACAAGACCGCGGGTGGCTTCTCCACCCGAATAAGCCGCCGACAGAGTCTGCCGGCGGCTGACGGAGTATTAGTATCGGACAGGGTTGGCGCTGAGGTATTTCTTTACCATCAGGGCAACCTTAAACACGATGGCGTCGTCAAACTCCCGCAGATCCAGACCGGTGAGACGCTTGATCTTCTCCAAGCGGTACACCAGCGTGTTGCGGTGGACGAACAGCTTGCGGGAGGTCTCGGACACGTTCAGATTGTTCTCAAAGAACTTCTGAATGGTGAACAGCGTCTCCTGATCCAACGACTCGATGGAGCCCTTCTTGAACACCTCACGCAGGAACATCTCGCACAGGGTGGTGGGAAGCTGATAGATCAAGCGGGCCACACCCAGATGGTCATAGCGGACGATGGAGCGCTCGTTGTCGAACACCTTGCCCACCTCCAGCGCCACCTGCGCCTCTTTGAAAGAGGAGGCCAGATCCTTGATGCCCTCTACGGTGGTGCCGATGCCCACCACGGTCTGGGTGAAGAACTCGCCGCCCAGCGTATCCACGATGGAACGAGCCAGCTTTTCCAAATCCTTGGGGTCGGTGCCGGCACGCACCTCTTTCACCAAGGCGATGTCGGTTTCGTTGATGTTGATGACAAAATCTTTTGCCTTTTCGGGGAAGAGATTCTGCACCACGTCAAAAGCGGAAATCTCGGTGCGGTTCACCACACGGATGAGCAACACCACACGGGAAACGTCGTTGTTAAAGCGCAGTTCACGGGCTTTGAGATAAATGTCACCGGGCAAGATATTGTCCAAAATCACGTTTTTGACAAAGTTGCTGCGGTCAAACTTTTCGTCGTGGAACTGCTTGATGCTGTTTAAAGAAACCGTCAGGAGTGCCGCATAGCGGGAGGCTGCCTCATCGGTGCCCTCCACGAACAGCAAATACTCGCAATGAGGACGAGAGCCAAAGGGCATATAGGTATACCCATCCAGCACAAAGCTCTCGCCGGCAGAAAACGCGTCGAGAGTCAGGGTGGAGGTCTCCCCCACGCGGCTCAGATCGCTGCAGGCGATGACGGACAGGCTTTCGTCCACGATACCCACGGTACGGTCAATGGCCTCCTTGGTCTGGTGGATCACGCCCTGGAACATACGGTTTGACATGGCAAGCACTCCTTTTTCTACGAAATGGTCGCACACGGATACGGGAAGAGAGCACCCGTTATCCCACGGATGCGACACACAGCGTATACTCTCTCCGCATTCAGCGGCGGCTTTTTGATCGCGGTAAGCGGCACGCTCGGAGCCGCTAAACTATACCAAGTTATATTTTATACAATTTTTTACCATTTTGCAAGGCAAAATCACAAAAAACAGAGAAAAATTTATAACTTTTGTCAAAAACGAGGCGTTTTGTTGTACGAAACGGCGAAAAATCGCCGAGAATGCGGGACGATATAGGTTGGATGGAGAGGGGCCTCCCTCTCCGAGGGAGGTGGCCGAGCGACAGCGAGGTCGGAGGGAGTTTTGTGAAACGGGCGGTCGAGGACGCCCGCCCCTACGGCATCACCGCAGGCGATGAGAACGGGACGGGAAACCCGTCCCCTACGGTGTAGCCGTGGGGTGGTGCGGGATCAAGGTGAGTGCGTATACAAAAAACCACCGCAACCGAAACGGTTGCGGTGGTTTGAAAACAAAGATTAGTTGCAGATGGTGCGCTCGGTCTCTTTGTCGAACAGGTGGATCTTGGTGTTCTCGATGGCGATCTCGATGCCCTCGTCGCCGGGATGGGCGGTGGAGGTGGGCTCCACGCGGCAGGTGAAATCGAAGCCCTCTACGTTGACATACAGGAAGGTCTCGGCACCCATCAGCTCGGTGACCTCGACGTTGGCCTTCACCTTACAATCGGCGAACTCCTCCAACAGACGGGGCTCGTCGTGGACATCCTCAGGACGGATACCCATGACAACCTCTTTGCCAACATACTCCTCGATGTTGGTGCCCTCCAGCTTGGAAGCGGGCAGGGGGATCTGATACTTCAAGCCACGGCGGGTCTTGGTGTCCTCAGAGCCGAACTCGACATAATAGCCCTTGTCGTTCTTGCCGATGACGGAGTCGATGAAGTTCATCTGGGGAGAGCCGATGAAGCCGGCAACGAACATATTGCAGGGCAGGTCGTACAGACGCTGGGGAGTGTCCACCTGCTGAATCAGGCCGTCCTTCATAACCACGATGCGGTCGCCCATGGTCATAGCCTCGGTCTGGTCGTGGGTAACGTAGATGAAGGTGGTACCCAACTTCTTGTGCAACTTGGACAGCTCGGTACGCATCTGGGCACGCAGCTTAGCATCCAGGTTGGACAGAGGCTCGTCGAGCAGGAACACCTTGGGCTCACGGACGATGGCACGACCCAGAGCCACACGCTGACGCTGACCACCGGACAAAGCCTTGGGCTTACGGTCCAGCAGGTGAGCGATGTCCAGAATGCGGGCGGCCTCCTCCACGCGGCGCTTGATCTCGTCCTTGGAGACCTTACGCAGCTTCAGACCGAAAGCCATGTTGTCAAACACGGTCATGTGGGGATACAGAGCGTAGTTCTGGAACACCATGGCGATGTCACGATCCTTGGGAGCCACGTCGTTGACCAAACGGTCGCCGATGTACAGCTCACCGGAGGAGATCTCCTCCAGACCGGCCACCATACGCAGGGTGGTGGACTTACCGCAGCCGGAAGGACCGACCATGATGATAAACTCTTTGTCCTTAATCTCCAGATTGAAATCGGACACGGCGACCACGCCGCCGGGATACTTCTTGTAAATGTGCTTCAAAGAAAGACCTGCCATAACACGTAAACCTCCGTTTTTAAATTGGGGTGCCTTCTATCATTCCATAGAAGGGCAAAATCTTACACGATTACTATACCACCATTTTCCCCGTTTAGCAACGCTCAAATTGCACAAACTTTCACGCACTAAACTGGGGAGATTTTATACTACCCTGTCGGGTTGCCTAAATTTGTTAAAAATTTATAGGCAAAATGCTAGGGTGAGCAGTCAAGCCCGAACCCGCCGCAACGCGGGATGTTTCGGCGCTTTTTGCTCCGTTCGTGCTCGCAAGGCTGTATGTATTCGCGAGTATTTTAACAATGGATGAGCGAAAATCCGCCTTTTCAAAACGGGATGCGGGTTTAACTGCTCACCCTATCTTTTTCGGCAGATGTCAGCAGGCGGCATTCCCCCTCCGCTAAGCTTTCATCCAACGACAAGCCGCCCATCTTCACCCGCTTCAACCAATCCACGTGACAGCCCACCGCGGCAAACATCCGCTTGATCTGATGATATTTGCCCTCCACGAGAACGATCTCCACCAAAGGGGCTTCCCCCTCCTCCAACAAACGCACCTGCGCCGGCTTGCATTCTTCACCGTCTCCCAGCGTGATGCCGGCGGCAAACCGCTGCGGGGTGTCGGGGGGCATCGGCTTGTCCAGCCGTGCGTGGTAGGTTTTCGGGATGTGATGGCGGGGGGACAATATCCGATGGGCGAAATCGCCATCGTCGGTGATGAGCACCATACCATGGGTATCCTTATCCAACCGTCCTGCGGGAAATAACCCCTTGCGGCGAGCATCGGGGGGCAGCAGATCCACCACGGTGGGGGCTTTGGGGTCCCGGGAAACGCAAAGGATACCCGCAGGCTTGTTGAGCATCCAATAGACAAACTCGGCATAGCCCACGGCCTTGCCGTCCACCGCCACCGTTTGGGTGTCGGGGTTGATCTTTTGGGCCGCCTGACGGCAAACCGCGCCGTCCACCGTCACCCGCCCACTGCGAATAGCCCGACCCGCCTCACTGCGGGTCAGGTTACTCTGGGAGCATAAAAATTTATCCAATCGTTCCATGGCCGCTTCCTTTATCCGTTCCGATGATTCTTCCGTCATATTCATATAGACAAACCGTCTCTCCCCCCGCCGTGGCGTAGGTAAAGCACTTGATGCGCTTGCCCCGATAGGCGGTGGGGATGGTTTCGCTGTCGGGCACCGTCACCTCGCGGACGTCCACCCATTGAGGCTCCACCTCATAGCCCTGCTGCTGCAAATAAGAGACCCGTGCGGCATCGTCGCCGCCGGCGGCCACGGTCTGCACCCGTGCCCGATCCCGTCTGCCGGCGGCAAACATCACCACCAACAGCAAGCCCAGCACCACCCCATACGCAACCAAACGCGGACGGGTGGTTTTCATTGATAACACAAACATCCCTGCATCCCTCCCATTATTCAATGAAAGATATGCAGGAATGCCTGAAACTATGTGTTAATCCGCGAAGAAGACGCCGTACCAGACCAGGAACATATATACCGTCCAGATCTTGCGGCTGTTATCCTTTTTGCCGCGATAGTGCTCATCCAGCAGACGCACCAGATAATCGGTGTGAAAGAACTGCTGGGAAGCCTCAGAAAGAAACGCTTCTTTGACCTTGTTGTAATAATTCTCCTGCCGCAACCACACGCGAATGGGGACAGGGAAGCCCAACTTGGGCTTGCTGGCGGCGGATTCGGGGATGTGGCGCTTGGCCGCCTCACGCATGGCGTATTTGGTGGTGCCGCCGCCGATGCGGTGCTTGACAGGGATGGTGGCCGCCACCTCGAACACCTTCTTGTCCAGGAAGGGCACACGCAGTTCCAAAGAGTGCGCCATACTCATACGGTCAGCCTTCAGCAAAATGTCACCCACCATCCAACGGTTGATGTCCAGATACTGCATGCGGGTGACGTCGTCCTGCCCCCGGCAACGGTCGTAATACTCGGCGGTATACAGGGTGGGATCGGTGGCGGGAATGGATTTGAGCAGTTTCGCCTTCTCCTTTTTGGAGAACATATTGGCGTTGCCGATAAAGCGCTCCTCCAACGACTTAGAGCCGCGGATGAGGAAGGATTTGCCCTTGATGTCCGGCAGGATGGACACGCAACCGGCGATGCCGCGGCGCAACCACTTGGGCAGGCGCTGATAGCCACGCAGGGAGGTGGGCTCGTGATAGATGCGGTAGCCGCCGAACAATTCGTCGGCACCCTCACCGGACAGCACCACCTTGACGTGCTCTGCCGCCAGCTTGGACACGAAATACAACGCCACACAGGCGGGGTCAGCCAAGGGCTGATCGAGATAATATTGCACCTGAGGCAGGCTCTCCCAATACTCCTCCTCGCCGATGATGTGGGTGTAGTGGTTAATGCCCACCTCTTTCGCCAGCTCGGCGGCGTAGTTGCTCTCGTTATAATGCTGACCGTTGTCAAAGCCCACGGTAAAAGCCTTTTGACCGCCGAAATAGGAGGCCACAAAGCTGGAATCCACGCCGCTGGACAGGAAGCAACCCACCTCCACGTCGGAGATGCGGTGGGCCGCCACGGAATCGGTGAAGGCCTCGTCAATGGCGTCCACCGCCTGCTCCAGGGTCATATCCTCATCGGGGGTGAAGGTGGGCTCCCAATAGCGATGAACGGAGATCTCACCACCCTTATAGATCAGATAGTGGGCGGGAGGCAGGCAGGAAATGCCCTTGAAGAAGGTCTCGGTGGGCACCGAATACTGGAAAGACAGATACTTGTCCAACGCGGCAGGATTAAACTCCTTTTTCACGTCGGGGTGACCCAAAATGGACTTGATCTCCGAGCCGAAGACGATGCGCCCATCCTCCAGCAGGGTGTAATGCATCGGCTTAATGCCGAAATAGTCGCGGGCGATAAACAATTCGCCCTTTTCGGCACACCAGATGGCAAAGCCGAACATACCCCGCAGACGGGGCAACAGATCGGCGCCCCACTGCTCGTAGCCGTGGAGCAGGGTCTCGCCGTCGCCGTCGGTGGCGAAGGTGTGACCCAACTCGATCAGCTCCTTGCGGAGATCTTGATAATTATAAATCTCGCCGTTGAACATCAGCACCAAGGACTTGTCCTCGTTGAACAGCGGCTGAGGGGCGCCCTCCAAGTCGATGATGCTCAGGCGGCGAAAACCCATGGACAGCACGTCATCCATAAAATAACCGTCGGAATCGGGGCCGCGATGGGTGATGACCTCGGTCATCTGCCGCAAATACTGCTCACGATCCACAATCTCGCCGGTGAAACCGCAAAATCCGCACATACTTGTATCTCCTTTGCGTTGAATTTCGCATAAAAGCACATGATCTTGTGTATTATAACACATTTCCCAACAAGATAAAAGAGTTTTTTGAAAATCACGCGGGAAAAACAATACATCTTGCCGTTTACACTCTCCATATACGTAGCTTTCCCGTTTGTTCTGCTCGTTGCGCATATTTCAGCAAGCGATACGTATTGCCCGCATTATGACGCTGATACACAATAGGGTGAGCAGTCAAACCCGAACTCCGTTTTGAAAAGGCGGATTTTCGCTCATCCTTTGTTAAAATACTCGCGAATACATACAGTATTCGCTACGTTTTTGCCGCGGCTGAACAAAAATCTGCTCTTTTCAAAATCTCCGACCGCAAAGCGAGGAGATTTCGAGGGATTTTTGTTTCGATCGGGCGAAGTAATGCTGGCGCCTTGCGAGCACGAGCGAGGCAAAAAGCGCCGAAATATCCCGCTTTGCGGCGG
>JAFQGI010000010.1 GCA_017415515.1 Clostridia bacterium
ATCATGACCGATACCACCATCGCCGACAAGGTGTATATGGAGCCGTTGACCTTGGAATACGTGGCTAAGATTCTGCGCTACGAGCGCCCCGACGCCATCGTCCCCGGCATCGGCGGTCAGACCGGCCTCAATTTGGCGATGCAGTTGGAGAAAAAGGGCATTCTTAAAGAGTGCGGCGTGGAACTGCTGGGCACCACCAGCGAGTCCATCGAGCGTGCCGAGGATCGCGATCTGTTCAAGAAGATGTGCCAGTCCATCGGCGAGCCGGTCATCCCCTCCGAGATCACCTACGATTTGGACGAGGCCAAGGCGGCGGCCCAGCGTATCGGCTATCCCGTGGTCCTGCGTCCCGCTTTCACGCTGGGCGGCACCGGCGGCGGCTTCGCTTATAACGAAAAAGAGCTGTTGGAGATCGGCAAGAATGCCTTCAAACTCTCTCCCGTTCATCAGGTGCTGATTGAAAAGAGCGTGAAGGGCTACAAGGAGATCGAATTTGAGGTGATGCGTGACTCCGCCGACAACGCCATCACCATCTGCGGCATGGAGAACGTGGATCCTGTGGGCGTCCACACCGGCGACTCGGTGGTGGTGGCTCCCATTCTCTCCCTCAACGACCATGACCTGAAAATGCTTAACGACTCCGCCATCAAGATCATCCGTGAGCTGAAAATTGCCGGCGGCTGCAACGTGCAGTACGCCCTCAATCCCGAAACCAGCGAGTATTACCTCATCGAGGTCAACCCCCGCGTGTCCCGCTCCTCCGCCTTGGCCTCCAAGGCCAGCGGCTATCCCATTGCCCGCGTCACCGCCAAGATCGCGGTGGGCATGACCCTGGACGAGATCCCCGTGGCAGGCGGCACCGCCGCCATCGAGCCCAGCCTGGATTACGTCATCACCAAGTTCCCCCGCTTCCCCTTCGATAAGTTCACCTCGGCGTCCAACCTGCTGGGCACCCAGATGAAGGCGACGGGCGAGGTTATGGGCATCGGCTCCACCTTGGAGGAGGCGTTCCTCAAAGGCATTCGATCTCTTGAGATCGGTGTCAACCACCTCTACCACGCCAAGTTTGATCGCATGAGCAAGGAGGAGATGCTGGATTACGTGAAGGAGTTCCACTCCGACAACTTCTTTGCCGTTGCGGAGCTTCTTTATCACGGCGTCAGCATCGACCTGCTGCACGAGATCACCCAGATCACCCCGCATTTCTTAGAGGCGATCCAGCGCATCATCAATATGGAGGAGGCCCTGCGTGTTCAGGTGTTTGATGTGGCTACCCTCCGTGCCGCTAAGCAGATGGGCTTCTCCGATAAGTATGTGGCTCGCCTGTGGAATTGCACCGAGATGGAGGTGTACCACTTCCGCATTGAGAACAACCTCGTTCCTGCGTTCCGTATGGTGGACACCCTCCACACCGGCACCTATATCCCTTATCTCTACTCCTCCTACACCGGAGAGAACCAGTCTCGTCTGACGGACAAGCAGAAGATCGTGGTGTTGGGCGCCGGTCCCATCCGCATCGGTCAGGGCGTGGAATTTGACTATTCCACCGTCCACGCGGTGCAGACCATCAAGCGGGCGGGTTACGAGGCCATCATCATTAATAACAACCCCGAAACCGTGTCTACCGACTACACCACCGCGGACAAGCTGTATTTCGAGCCCCTCACCCCTGAGGACGTGATGAACATCATCAACTTTGAAAAACCCATCGGCGTGGTGGCCTCTCTGGGCGGTCAGACCGCCATCAATCTGGCGCAGCCTCTGATGGAGCGTGGCGTCAAGATCATCGGCACCGACTGTGCCGCCATCGACCGCGCCGAGAACCGCGAGGCCTTTGAGCGCATTCTGCGTGAACTCAACATTCCCCAGCCCAAGGGTCGTGCCGTCACCAACATCGAGGACGGCATCAAAGCCGCCAACGACATCGGCTATCCCGTGCTGGTGCGGCCCTCCTTCGTGTTGGGCGGTCGCGCCATGCAGATCGTGGCTAAGGACGAGGACCTGCGCCACTACCTCAAAACCGCCGTGGAAATCGACGAGGACAAGCCTGTGTTGGTCGATAAGTACATCGTGGGCAAAGAGGTGGAGGTGGACGCCATCTGCGACGGCGTGGACGTGTTCGTCCCCGGCATTATGGAGCTGGTGGAGCGCACCGGTGTCCACTCCGGCGACTCCATTTCGGTGTATCCCACCTTCACGGTGTCCGACAAGGTCAAGGGCACCATCCTGCAATACACCAAGAAACTGGGCTTGGGCATCGGCATCATCGGTCTGTTCAACATCCAGTTTATCGTGGATAAGGACGATAACGTCTATATCATCGAGGTCAACCCTCGTTCCTCCCGTACCGTTCCCTTCCTGTCCAAGGCCACCGGTTACTCGCTGGCGGATATCGCCACCGAGGCCATTCTGGGCAAGAGCTTGAAGGAGCAGGGCATCTTCCGCCTGTATCCTGAGGAAAAGGATCGCTATTACGTCAAGGTGCCGGTGTTCTCCTTTAACAAGCTCAAGGGTCTGGACGCCTATCTCTCTCCCGAGATGAAATCCACCGGCGAAGCCATCGGCTACGACGACAAGCTCTCTCGTGCTATGCAGAAGGCGTTGATTGCCGGCGGCGTGCAGCTGCACAACTACGGCACTGTTCTTGTCACTCTGGCGGATGAGGACAAGGAGGAGGCACTGCCTCTGGTACGCCGCTTCTACGATATGGGCTTCAACATCGAGGCCACCGTGGGCACCGCCGACTTCCTCAAAGCCCACGGCATCCGCACCCGCGTGCTGAAAAAGTTGTTGGAGGGCAGCGAGGAGATCTTCGATTCCATCCGCGCCGGCTACGTCAGCTACGTCATCAACACCCGCGCCATTCTGTCGGGTGTGCACTACGACGACGGCGTGCTGATCCGCCGCTGTGCCATTGAGAACGGCGTGACCCTGTTCTCCAACCTGGACACCGTCCGCATCGTGCTGGACGTGTTGGAGGAGATCACCAACAAGGTGTCCACCATCGACGCGAAGTAAGTTTGAATAGAGTGAAGGCTCCCTCTCAGAGGGAGCTGTCACGGCGGTAGCCGTGACTGAGGGAGTTGCCGCCGACAGGCGGCATAAAAGAAAACTCCCTCCGTCACCACCTGCGGTGGTGCCACCTTCACTCGCCGTGAAACGGCCCCCCTTTTGTCCGCTTTGCGGACATTTTCCCCCGCTTGACGGGGGAAATCGACCTCAAGAGGTAGGCTAATCTTGACTTCCCCTCTGCAAAGGAGCCAGTATGAAACAAACCATTTTCACCATCACCGAAAACGTCCCCCTCACCGCCACCGTCTATAAGATGATGCTGGCAGGGGACACCGACGGTATTGCCACCGGCCAGTTTGTCAACATTCTGTTGGACGGGCTGTATCTCCGCCGCCCCATTTCTGTCTGCGATTGTCAGGGCGACACCCTCACCCTCGTCTACAAGGTGGTGGGCAAGGGTACGGCGCAGATGGCGGCGATGACCGCCGGTCAGACGCTGGACGTGCTGACGGGCTTAGGCAACGGCTACGACCTGTCCAAGGCGGGGGACAAGCCCCTCCTGCTGGGTGGCGGCGTGGGCGTACCGCCCCTCTATATGCTGGCGCGTCAGCTCCGTGAACAAGGCAAGGCCGTGTCGGTGGTGTTAGGTTTTAATACCAAGGATGAGGTGTTCTATGAGCAGGAGTTTAAAGCTCTCGGCTGTGACGTCACCGTCACCACCGCCGACGGCTCCCACGGCGTGAAAGGATTTGTCACCGACGCCTTGCCTGCGGATTACAGCTATTTCTACACCTGCGGTCCAGAGCCGATGCTGAAAGCGGTGTATCGTGCCACCGTCACCTCAGGGCAGTTCAGCTTTGAGGAGCGGATGGGTTGCGGCTTCGGTGCTTGTATGGGCTGCTCCTGCAAGGTGATTACGGGCTATAAGCGCATTTGCAAAGACGGCCCCGTGCTGGAAAAGGGGGAGATCTTATGGGACGCTTGAGCGTGAATTTGTGCGGCATCGAGATAGACAATCCCATCATCCCCGCCTCCGGCACCTTCGGCTTCGGCTATGAGTTCGCCGAATTGTACGATATTAACATACTGGGTACTTTCTCGTTTAAGGGCACCACCAAAGACCCGCGTTTCGGCAATCCCACCCCCCGCATCGCCGAGTGCACCGCCGGTATGATCAACGCGGTGGGTCTGCAGAACCCCGGCGTGGACAAGGTGATCGCTGAGGAACTGCCCAAGCTCAAAAAATGCTTCCACAAGCCGGTGATGGCGAATGTCAGTGGCTTCGCCATCGAGGATTACGCCTACACCTGCGAAAAATTGGATAAAGAGGAGCAGGTAGGCTGGCTGGAGGTCAACGTCAGTTGCCCCAACGTCCACGGCGGCGGTATGAGCTTCGGCACCAGCCCCGAGGCGGCGGCCGAGGTGGTCAAAGCGGTCAAGGCGGTCACCACCAAGCCCGTCATCGTGAAATTATCCCCCAACGTCACCGACATCGTGGCGATTGCCAAGGCCTGCGAGGTCGCCGGTGCGGACGGCATCAGCCTCATCAATACCCTTTTGGGTATGCGCATCGACCTCAAGACCAAAAAGCCGGTCATCGCCAATAAGATGGGCGGTTTCTCCGGTCCCGCCATCTTCCCGGTGGCGGTGCGTATGGTGTATCAGGTGGCCCACGCCGTGAACATCCCCGTTGTGGGTATGGGCGGCGTGTCCACCGCCGAGGACGTCATCGAGATGATGCTGGCGGGTGCCACCGCTGTTGAGATTGGCGCCGCTAATCTGGTAGACCCTTATGCGTGTGAAAAGATCATTCGTGACCTGCCTGCGGCGATGGATCGCTACGGCATCACGAATCTTAAAGATATTATAGGAGGAATTCAGTAATGGGTAAGGACGTCATTGTTGCCTGCGATTTTGCCAATGCCGATCAGGTGTTTGGCTTTTTGGATAAGTTCACGGGGCGTAAGCCTTTCGTGAAGATCGGTATGGAGCTGTTCTATGCCGAAGGCCCCGCCATCGTCAAGGAGATCAAGCGCCGCGGTCACAAGATTTTCCTCGACCTGAAGCTCCACGACATTCCCAATACCGTGAAAAAGTCTATGAGCGTGCTATCCAATCTGGACGTGGACATCACCAATCTCCACGCCGCCGGCACGGTGCGTATGATGGAGGCCGCCATCGAGGGTCTCACCCGTCCCGACGGCACCCGCCCTCTGCTGATTGCGGTGACCCAGCTCACCTCCACCGATCAGGAGGCCATGGAGAACGACCTGCTGATTAAAGAGCCTATTGACCAAGTCGTGATGCACTATGCCGCCAACGCCAAGAAAGCGGGTCTGGACGGCGTGGTCTGCTCCCCCCTGGAGGCGGGCAAGGTGCACGCCACCTGCGGTGCCGACTTTATCACCATCACCCCCGGTGTGCGTTTCGCCGACGGCGACATCGGCGACCAGAAGCGGGTGATGACCCCCGCCGCCGCCAAGGAGATCGGCTCCGACTATATCGTGGTGGGTCGTCCCATCACCGCCGCTATCGACTCCGTGGCCGCCTATGAGCGCTGCGTGGCGGAATTCTGCGATTGATTGCGTCGGTTGAAACTTCATAAGCCTTCCCCTTGAGGGGAAGGGGGACCGCCGAACGGCGGTGGATGAGGTGGCCGGAGTGGCTCGAAGATAGTACTTGTCGCAGTTAGCGTTTGCCATTCTCACAAAATGACATTGAAACAAAATGAACAGACTTCAATAACGCCGACTTCGTCGGCTACACCTCATCAGTCACGGCTGCCGCCGTGACAGCTTCCCCTCAAGGGGAAGCCTTCACACGACTCAACTTTTTCATATTTCCGAAGGAGGACAACATCATGGAGTACCGCTACGATACGCAGTTGCTGATTGAAGGAACGAATTTAGACGAAGATGCGATCAACGATTACTTTGTTGAGCACTTTAAAGGTGATTGCCTGTTAGCCATTGGAGATGAGAATTTGATTAAGATTCATTATCACACCAACGAGCCGTGGCTGGTATTGGCTTATTGTGCTACATTGGGCGAAATTTTTGACATTGTGGTAGAAGATATGGACCGGCAAGCCAGAGGTTTGCACGGATAAAAGGAGGACATAACCATGGAAGCCTACAAGAGAGAATTTATCCAGTTCCTGCAGGAGGCAGGCGTGCTGAAATTCGGTGACTTCACCGCCAAGAGCGGTCGCAAGATCCCTTATTTCATCAACGCCGGTATGATCAAGACCGGCAACGACATCGCGCGTCTGGGCGAATTCTACGCCAAGGCCTATTTCGAGAAGCTGGGCAATAAGCCCTCCGTGCTGTACGGCCCTGCCTATAAAGGCATCTCTCTGTCGGTGTCCGCCGCCGTGGCGCTGTCCAAGAACGGTCTCAACGTCCCCTTCTTCTTCAACCGCAAAGAGGTGAAGGATCACGGTGAGGGCGGCGTGTTTGTGGGCTATGTCCCCCAGGCAGGTGAGGAGATCGTCATCATCGAGGATGTGATCACCGCCGGCACCGCCATTCGCGAGTCCATGGAGATTCTCAGCCACCTGGATGGCTGCAAGGTGGCCGCCACCTTCATTATGGTGGACCGCAAGGAGAAAGGGCAGACCGACAAGGGTGCGATGCAGGAGATCGAGGAGCAGTTCGGCTTCCCCGTCTACTCCATCGTGGACGTCTACGATATCATCGAGTATCTCGAGGAGGATCCCGCCAACGAGGAGAACGTTACCCGCATCAAAAACTATCTGGCTGTGAACGGAGCGAAGGTATGAGGAGTTTAATCGACATTTTAGACCTGTCGGTGGAGGAGATCGACGACCTCATTGCCACCGCCTGCGACATCATCGACAACCCCGATAAATACGCCGAGGCCTGTAAGCGCAAGAAGCTGGCGACCCTGTTCTTCGAGCCCTCCACCCGCACCCGCCTGAGCTTTGAAGCGGCAATGCTGGAGCTGGGCGGCAGTGTCATCGGCTTCTCCGCCGCCAACAATTCCTCCGCCGCCAAGGGCGAGAGTGTGGCGGACACCGTCAAGACCATCAGCTGCTACGCCGACATCATCGCCATGCGCCACCCCAAAGAGGGCGCCGCTTTGGTGGCGGCCAACAACGCCTCCATCCCGGTCATTAACGCCGGTGACGGCGGTCACTGCCATCCCACCCAGACCTTAGCGGATCTGTTTACCATCTATCGGGAAAAGGGGCGGCTCTCTGACCTCACCGTGGGCTTTTGCGGCGACCTGAAGTTTGGGCGCACCGTCCACTCGCTGATCAACGCCCTGTCCCGCTACGCCGGCATTCATATTGTGCTGATTTCTCCTGAGGAGTTAAAACTGCCCAGCTACGTCAAAAAGGACGTGCTGCAGAAAAACGGCATTCCCTATACCCAAACCACCGATTTGGAGGGGGCTTTGCCGGAGCTGGATATTCTGTATATGACCCGTGTCCAGCGGGAGCGTTTCTTCAACGAGGAGGATTACCTGCGGTTGAAAGACAGCTACATTTTGGATTTGAAGAAGCTGGAAAAGGCCAAGTCCGACCTGTGCGTGATGCACCCCCTGCCTCGTGTAAACGAGATCTCGGTGGCGGTGGACGACGATCCCCGCGCCTGCTATTTCAAACAGGTGTTGGGGGGCAAATATATGCGCATGGCGCTGATTCTCAAATTGTTGAAGGAGGCGAGCGTATGAACATCGATTCCGTCCGAAACGGTGTCGTCATCGACCACATCACCGCCGGCAACGGCGCTCGTCTGTATGAGCTGTTGGGGCTGGACAGCCTCACCTGCACCGTGGCCTTCATCCGCAACGTCCCCAGCAAAAAGATGGGGCGCAAGGACATCATCAAGGTGGACGGCACCCTGTCGTTGAATTTAGACGTCATCGGCTATGTGGACCCCGCCGCCACCGTCAACATCATCCGCGACGGCGAATTGGTGGAAAAGCGGAACATCGATATGCCCCTGCAACTGGTGAATGTCATCAAGTGCAAAAATCCCCGTTGCATCACCTCCTGCGAGCAGGAGTTAGACCATATCGTGCGGCTCACCGACCGGGAAAAGAAAGTGTATCGTTGTATTTACTGCGAGACGAAAGCAAATTAAGAAAGGACGATGTCATATGGCCAAGATCATCAACGAGCCCTCCCATACCTTTAACGAGTACCTGCTGATCCCCGGGTACTCCGACCACACCTGCATCCCCGCCAACGTCTCGCTGAAGACCCCCCTCACCAAGTTTAAGCGAGGGGAAAAACCCGCCATCGAGATGAACATCCCCATGGTCTCTGCCATTATGCAGTCGGTCTCCGGTGATCGCCTGGCGGTGGCGCTGGCCACCGAGGGCGGCGTGTCCTTCATCTACGGCTCTCAGACCATCGAGGATGAGGCCGCTATGGTGAAGCGCGCCAAGGATTTCAAGGCCGGCTTCGTCACCAGCGACAGCAATCTGCGTCCCGACCATACCCTGGCGGATGTGGTGGCGCTCAAAGAGCGGACCGGTCACTCCACCGTGGCAGTCACCGAGGACGGTACCGCCGCCGGCAAATTGGTGGGCATCGTCACCGGCCGCGACTATCGCGTCAGCCGTATGGAGCCTACCGTCAAGGTCGAGGAGTTTATGACCCCTCTCTCCAAGCTGGTGACTGCCCCCGAGGGCACCACCCTGAAAGAGGCCAACGACATCATCTGGGATCACAAGCTCAACTCCCTGCCCATCATTGACGCCGAGGGTCGCCTGCTGTATTTCGTGTTTCGCAAGGACTACGATATGCACAAGCAGAATCCCAACGAGCTGCTGGACGCCGACAAGCGCTACGTCGTCGGTGCGGGCATCAACACCCGCGACTACGCCGACCGTGTCCCCGCGCTGATTGAGGCGGGTGCTGACGTGCTGTGTATCGACTCCTCCGAGGGCTTCTCCGAGTGGCAGTCCCTCACCATCGACTGGATCCGTGAGCGTTACGGCGACACCGTCAAGGTGGGCGCCGGCAACGTGGTGGACGCCGCCGGCTTCCGCTTCCTGGCGGACGTAGGCGCCGACTTCATCAAGGTGGGCATCGGCGGCGGCTCCATCTGCATCACCCGCGAGACCAAGGGCATCGGTCGCGGTCAGGCCACCGCCCTCATCGAGGTGTGTGCCGAGCGTGACCGCTACTTTGAGGAAACCGGCATCTACGTGCCGGTCTGCTCCGACGGCGGCATCGTCTACGACCACCACATCACCCTGGCGCTGGCGATGGGCGCCGATTTCGTGATGCTGGGTCGCTATTTCGCCCGCTTTGACGAGTCCCCCACCAACAAGGTGAACA
>JAFQGI010000011.1 GCA_017415515.1 Clostridia bacterium
CAAAAATGGTATTAACACAACCTTTCGGCTGTACTAATCAAATTCGAGTTTGTAACTCATTCTGACGTCTAGCGTCATAGTTTGAAAACAATTTCTTGTTTCCGGATTCTTCTCATACTGAGTAAGAATTAACGGGTATTGTGTGTGTTTTCGTTCTTGTCTTACACTGTTTAATTTTCAAGGTCCTCTCGACTTCGTCAAGCGAAGTCGGTCAAATATGTCCTTGATGATCTAAACGATCATCATTTCGCTATCGCGAAACCGGCCATATTTGCGGTGCCATCCTCTCGCTTAAGCTATTGCTTTCGCGTAGACAGCTTTGCTATCATACCACTCCCATCCCCATTTGTCAACAGGTTTTTTCAAGTTTTTTTGAAAATTTGCTACCTTTTTCCAGCATTCTCTGTTTTGCACGGTTTTATACAGAAAAAAAGCCACTTTATGTGCAAAAAGCCTCCGAAAAGCATCTTTTCGGAGGCTTGATCTCTGTAAGAACCTTATTTCTTTTTCTCGGGAATGAGTTTCAGCAAATACACCACGCCAATAATGACGCCGGTTACCACAAAAATACCCATCATGCCATATCCCATAATCGGCAGGGCATGCAACAACTTATCGACACTCATGCTCTATTCCTCCTTTAACCTACCAGCGCCAAGATCAGGCCGCCGGCAATAACCGACGCAATCTGGCCGGACACATTCACACCAATGGAATGCATCAACAGGAAGTTCTGGTTATCCTCTTCCAAGCCCATCTTATGCACCACACGGGCCGACATGGGGAATGCAGAGATACCGGCCGCACCGATCATAGGATTGATCTTCTTTTTGGAGAACATATTCATAAACTTGGCGATCATCACGCCGGCGAAGGTGTCGAAGATAAAAGCGAACAGACCCAAGCCGATGATGAGCAGCGTTTCCCACCGCAGGAAATCCTCCGCCTTCATACGAGCAGCGATGGTGATGCCTAAGAACAGCGTAATCAAATTGGCCAGCACCTTCTGTGCCGTCTCGGACAGAGAATTCAGCACACCACACTCGCGGATCAGGTTGCCGAACATTAAGAAGCCGATCAGCGCCACCGCATCGGGAGCCACCAAGCCCACGATCACCGTCACCACAATGGGGAACAAAATCTTGGTCAAGCGGGATACGGGCTTACCGGCGGAATTGTCCATACGGATCTTACGCTCCGCTTTCGTGGTGCACAGCTTAATGATCGGCGGCTGCACCAACGGTACCAAAGCCATATAGGAGTAGGCCGCCACCATAATGGCGCCCACATATTTGGAACCCAGCTCCATCGACACGGCAATAGCGGTAGGACCATCGGCGGCACCGATGATGCCGATGGAGGCCGCGTCTTTGAGCTCAAATCCGCACAAAGAAGCCAAACACAGCGTAAAGAAGATGCCAAACTGTGCCGCCGCACCGAAAATCATCAGTTTCGGATTGGTCAACAGCGGTGCAAAGTCAATCATCGCACCGATTCCGATAAACAAAATCAGCGGCATCAACTCACCGAAATCGTTGCTGATACCAAACTTAAACAACGTATCGATCACGTGGTTGGCGCCGGAGTTGGGCAGATTCACCAGAATCGCGCCAAAGCCCATGGGCAACAACAGCGTGGGTTCCATTTCTTTTTTGATGGCCAGAAAAATCAACGCACCACCAATGAGCCACATAACAGCCTGCTGCCACGTCAAGTCGGCAAAGTTTTCCAACAACACTTCCATTATGACATCTCCTTCTACAATACCTACCTATTATTAATAATGTGCAGATACCGAAAATACATTCTTTCTTATTGCTGATTTAACTCATCAAAAGAAGAAATATAACATTCTGTCACCTGCGGTATCCTTTCCGCATTCTGGGGCGTATGGGGGCAAAGCACGCCGCACACCTGCATCCCCGCTGACGCCGCATTCACAATGGCCACGGGATTGTCATCGTAATAAAGAATCTCAGCAGCGGGTACGCCGACATCCTCGACCACACGCTCAAACAACTGTGAATCAGATTTGCCTATCCCATAATCCTCTACCGTCCATACCCGTTCAAACCAATCCCACACACCGTTATTGTGCAAACACGGATCGGTGATGCTATGAGGGCTGGCGGTGAGCACAAACAACCGTACCCCTTGCTCACGCAACCGGCACAGATAATCTCGCACTCCCGGCATCAAGCGAATGCTGTGGGCATATTCCCGATGCATTCCCTCTTCCAGTCGATGGGTGACCTCCTCTACCGTACCGGGCACCCCCATCCGGCAGAAAAGAGCCGCCGTAGGCGGTACGCCCTGTGGATGCATTTTTCGAATCATTTCGTCACGGTCATAGGCAATGCCCGCCTCATCCAACACGGGGAGCATCCCGCCATCAAACCGCGACCATGAATCCACCAGCGTATCGTCCAAATCAAACACAACAGCTCGTATCATCCTATCCTCCGAACAAAAGCAGCGGCAGAAACATATCTGCCGCTGCTAGGCGTCATCAAACCCTCAGTTCTTTCTTCTGCTCCACCTGAGAATTGACTTCTTCGGGTGTCTTGAAAGTGGGGACGATTTCTCGCATCACACGCACAATCTCAGCAGCAGATTCCGTAGCCAACACCTGACGCAAACGATCCAAATTGCGGCTCATCTCGTCACGGGAAATGACTTCCTGCTGCTCAACGAAGATCTTTTCGTACTTGGTGGCCGTTAAATGCTCACTGCTCATCAACAGCTCCTCATACAGCTTCTCGCCGGGACGCAAACCCGTCTCGATGATGTCCACGTCCACATACGGGGTCAAACCGGCCATACGCACCAGGTTTTCCGCCAGCGTGAGGATCTTCACAGGCTCGCCCATATCCAGCACAAACACTTGAGAGCGCTCCGCCATAGCTCCCGCCTGCATCACCAGTTGAGACGCTTCGGGAATGGTCATAAAATAACGGATGATGCGACGATCGGTGACGGTCAAAGGACCACCGCTGGCCAACTGACGCTTAAACAACGGGATCACCGAGCCGTTGGAACCCAGCACGTTACCGAAACGCACCGCCACGAAGGTGGTGTGCTCATAGTGCTGCATACTCTGCACCACCATCTCACACAGGCGCTTGCTGGCGCCCATCACGTTGGTGGGGTTGACCGCCTTATCGGTGGAAATCAGCACAAACTTCTCCGCACCATAGCGGCCGGCGGCATCCGCCACATTGTATGTACCGAACACGTTATTCTTGATTGCTTCTTCCGGGCAATCCTCCATCAAGGGCACGTGCTTGTGCGCCGCCGCATGGAAAATGATGTGGGGGCGGTAACGGCGGAACAACAAATCTACCTTATCCGCATCACGTACCGAAGCAATTTCGATACACAAATCTAAATTGTTGGCAAAATTTCGCCGCAATTCCTGTTGCAGATCGTAGGCATTGTTTTCATAAATATCTACGACCACCAACCGACGAGGATGGTGAACGGCAATCTGTCGACACAACTCAGAACCGATTGAGCCGCCGCCACCGGTCACCATAACCACTTTATCGGACAGAAAATCGTACACTTCTTTATTGTTGAAGATAATGGCCTCGCGGCCCAACAAATCTTCCGGCTCCACGTCACGGACATTGCTCATCAAATCGCCGGATTCGCTGGGAAGCTGACTGAAAATGCTGGGCAAAATTCGCACACGGCACTCCGTATTGCTGCACTGCTGCAGCACCTCGCGGGTGCGCTCCTCATCCAGCGAGGGGATGGCCACGATGATCTCGGACACATCCGACCCCTTCAAATGATTGGCAATACTATCCAAAGAACCACGCACAGGGAGGCCACGGACGTGTGCCCGCTGCTTCACGGGATCGTCGTCGAAAAAGCACACCACCTCATAGGGGCATTCGGGATCACGACGAATCTCATCCACCAGCGACACGCCGGCATCACCGGCGCCCACAATCGCTACCTTCACTCTGGCATTCGCCATGTGCTTGCGGCGGCGATAAGCCTGTCGGGCATACCGATACACGAATCGCGACATCCACATAAAAACCAGCGAAATGAGCAGCACCAGCACCTGCAAGCGCTGAGGATACTCCATCTCCGGAGGCAAAACAACGCGGCCAAACACATACAGTGTGACGTGGCCACACGTCAGTGCCAAAAACTGCATCAGGTATTCGCGGCTTTCCTGATATTTCCACAAGCTGTCATAGCAACCGAACAAAATCTGATATATACCGGTGCACACCAGCGTCAGCAACAAGAAAAGCCACCAGTATTCGGGCATAGAGCTCAACTTTTCCCGAAAGCACGCCCAAGAAACAAAGAAAGAAATCGCAGTTATCAAGGAGTCGGTCCAAAGCAAAAACAAGCGCCGCGGATAGGATACAAATTTGTTCGCACCCGCGGTTTTAGTCTGCTTTTCGCTCACAATAATCCCTCCGTGTTATCAACTTGCCTTTCCAAACGCTCTGTCATCTGCACAATACGCTCCAGCCACAGGCGACCGTCACGGCTTTTGCTCATCACCTTTACCGCTTGTCCCATACGAGGACTGCGGTAATCCATATTATGCATATCCGATCCCAGCACCATACGGCGAGTATCCGGCAGATGCCGACACAAAGAACCAAAATATTTTTTGTCCGCAATGGAATCCGCATTCACCTGCATAATTGCGTCAGGCAAATCCATCAGCATCTCAAAATGATTGTGAGAATACCAGGACAAATAGCGGTCCAAATGGGCATACATCAACGTCACACCTTGTGTGTCCACAATGCGCTCCAACTCTTCCAGCAGCCAATACGGCGGTGCGCTAAAAGGCATCTCCACCAACAGAATGTCGGTCCCCTCCAAGCAGAGCGGACGCAGATCAAAGCGGGAGATCCCTTCGCGGATAAGCACCTCTGCACCCAACAAAACCCGAGGCATATCCTCGGTCAAATGAGGGAGCAGCTGCTCATAGGCCGCCTGCCGATCTTGAAGAAAGGTTGGCACGTTATGCTGTCCGATATAAAAATGCGGGGTTGCCACCACCGTATCCACGCCCTGCTGAGCGTCGGCACGGAGCATCGCCACCGCCATGGCCACGTCGGAGGCACCATCATCCAAATTCGGAAGACAATGGGAATGAAAATCAGTCAAGCCCGCATCACTTACTGCTGTACTCATAATCATACCGCTGATAATAGCGTCTTCTCTCGTAACGACCATAACGACCGTACCGACCGTAGTTGCCGGTACCTACCTTCATATCGGTGAGCACCACGCCCAACAACTTGGTGTTGGAGGTTTCCACCTTTTCCAAGGCCTCGGAAAACTCCTCGTACATCGTCTGATTGTGACGGGCAACCAGCACCATGCCGGCGGCATTGGGAGCCACCACCAGAGCATCGGCCACCACGCACAGAGGGGGCATATCCACAAAGATATAGTCGTAACGAGTCTGCAATTCCTCCAACAGCTCCTTCATGCGGGTGGAACCCAGCAGCTCGGAGGGGTTGGGCGGGGTGGGACCGGAGGTGATCAAGTCCACGTTGGGCTTCACCTGACGCTGAATGCATTCGTCCAGCGTGCTCAAACCGCCCAAAACCTTAGACAAGCCGAGAGAACGCGTCTTTTTGAAGTTGCGATGCTGGGAGGGCTTACGCATATCCGCGTCCAGCAGCAACACGCGAGCACCGGTCTGCGCCATAACGATGGCCAGGTTGGCACTCAGGGTAGACTTACCGGCGGAGGGCTCCGCAGAGGAGAACACCACCACACGGCTGTTGGTAGTCGCCAGAGCGAACAACAGATTGGTACGAATCATCTTGTACGCTTCCATCACCTGGAAGGCGGTGCGCTTGCTGGCCTTTTCGCCGGCCACAGCCTGTTTGACCTCAGCAGCAGCCTTTTCGGCGGCGACTTCGGCCTCGGTCTTGACGGTTACGTCCTTGGTCTCAACCACATTGTTGATCTTATCAGCCATTGTTATTTCCCTCCCGTCTTTCTGCTGGAAGCGGCGGCGACCTTATCCACGCTGCCGGTGGTATCCATAACCACACCCAACACGTTCACATTGAAACGAGTCTTCAAATCCTTCTCATCCTTGATGGTGTTATCCATCAGATAACGCACCAGGATCAGACCGCAGGTCAGCAACAGACCGAAAACGGCACCCAAAATGCCGTTACGGGCAATCATCGGCTGGTTTTTGGTGGCGTCATCCGCCTGGTCGAAGGGCTCAATGGAAACCAGTCCTGCCATCGCCTTCGTCACGATGTCGGGAGCATTCTTCAACATCTCTTCGCAAATCACTTTGGACAACTTTTCGTCCTCGGTGGTACAAACGATACGCAGCAACGCCGTTTCTTCCACAGCGGTCATGCTCAGGCTGGAGCGAATCTCCTCAGCCGTCACGTCAAAACCGCGGGCATTGACCTTGTCGGCCACCTCGCCCATCACGCGGTTGGATTTGATCATAACGATGCACTCATCCACCAGCTTTTGAGAGGTGTCCAGGCCGTTGGCGCTGATTCCGCTGTAGGATTCATTCTCCACCTCTTTCGAGATGTTCATGATATAGGCCGAGCAACGGGAGGAATAGGTATCCTTGGTCAGCAGGCCGGTGGCCACGCCAAATACCACCGCCATAGCCACCGCCACGGCAATGATCAGGCGCAGGTTTTGCAACAGCACCAGAAAAAACGAGCGCAAATCCAATTCTTTCATAGCGTTTCCTCATTTCCATTGAAGTTTTTCGTCTTGTGCGCAACAAATCCGCACGCACACACGCATACAGTATAAAGTATAACAGTATGCCTCCCATTTGTCAATGATTTATTTCGCCGTTTTCCTCCCTATCCACTCCAAATCCCCAAAAACTGCAAAAGAAAAAGCAGCCTTGCGCAAGGCTGCTTTTTCTCATTTTCATCGTCCGAAGGGATAGGCGGGAAACTCTGCCTGCTCCACCTGTGCCGTCGGGTCATCCGGCAGATTGGCAATGTTCCAATAGGTGTTGCCCACATACTTGGCGCGGGGACGCCAGTGGATGTGGCGATTCTCCTGACGGCATACAAATGCGTTGTTTTCCAACACCCAATCGTCGCTGTCAAAGGGGCCTCGGAACACCTCCACATTCTCCGCGCACATATCGAAATAGTTATCGTGGATGCGGGTGCCACCATCGTTTTCGTGCACCCAAATCAGACCGTTACGGTCGTTGAAACTCACGTTATGATGGATATCATTGTTGGTGGTTTTGTACATCAGCAGCAGGAATCCGCCCTCGTTATCGTGGCTGTAATTGTAGCGGATGGTGCTGTCGTTGCAGGAAATATCAATATCGAAGGCCTGACCGTCCTGCACACCGTGGGTGTAACACACCTCGTTATACTGCATAATGGTGCCATCCGCATTGTGGGGCCACACCGCCGCATTGGGGCCGATGCGCATCTCGTAACAACAGTGCTCCACGTAGTTATACTCGATCAGCGTGCCGATGGTGGAGTTGACCAATATGCCGTCACCGGCGGTGCGATAGATCTCATTGCCGCGGATGACCACGTTGGTGCTGCCCAGCCACGGACCCACCGTGGTGTGGTAGAAGTTGGTGACGTTATCCGCATAGGGGTCGTTGTGATATTCAATGCCTCTCCCCTCTGCCCAGGCGCTCCACACCGAAATACCGGTGCGGTCGATGTCGGCAATCACGTTATTCTCAATGAGAATATCGTCAAAATTGGTGGGCGTGCCGCCAATCGTACCGGTAGACACCACCAGAATACCCTCACCGCAGAAGCGGGACATCTCGGCATTGATGTCGTGAATGTGACAGTTTTTGATATGAATGTGGCGGCCGGTGCCGTAATCGTGCCAACGGATCAGCACGCCATAGCGATAGCGGTTCTCCGCCGATTTGCGGAATTCGCTGTGGCTGTGAGGCTCCAACACGTGCTCAAACACCTGCTTGTAATAAGGGTTATAGTTGGTGATAGCCAGCCCATCCACTTCCCAGTAGTTCTGGTTGTAGAACAGCACCGCCGCACCCTCCACAAAGTTGCCCTCGCGGGTTCCGTGACTGCCGCCGCCGTCGATGATGGGCTTGTCGCCGCAGCCATAGGCGGCGATGCGAATGGGGGCCTCGGCGGTGCCGTCACCCAAGGGGTGTAGCTGTCCCGGGAAAATACAGCCTTTTTTCAGCAAAATCTCGTCACCGGGCAAAAAGGTGGTAGCATTGATCTTTTCCAGCGTCTCCCACGCCGTTTCCGGTGTCAAACCATCGTTTTGATCGCAACCGTAAGCGTTGTCAATATAGTAGCGCATAGCTCTCCCTCATTTCCAATATTCCTACCTCCATTAAACCCTACTCATCCCCACTTGTCAAGAAGATTGCTGCAAATCTGTGCTAAAAATGGGCGTTTTTAACGAATTAAAGCGCCAAAATGCATCATTTTGACGGTTTTTGTTGATTTTGAATAAATTTTAGCAAATTTTCTTGACTTTTTCTGCAAAATGCACTAAAATGGCGTTGTAGGTAACTACAACCAATTTAAGAGGAGGATTTCTATCATGTTCAAGAAGTTAATGGCTTTGACTCTTGTGTGCCTGATGATGGTGACTATGCTCGCCGGTTGTAAGGCCAAATTGGTCGGCGAGTGGGAATGCGACGGCGTCACTATGACCCTGAATAAGGACGGCACCGGCGAGATGGACTTGGGCATTGCCAAGGCCGAACTCGAGTGGGAAGCCAAGAATGGTGAGCTCACCATCGAGATCAATGGCGAGAAAGAGACTATGGAGTACGAGATCAAGGGCAAGACTCTGATCATCGACGACGAAGAGTGGACCAAGAAGTAATTAGGCTATAACAAAAGCGACCATCCTCGGATGGTCGCTTTTCATTTCTTCTTTTTGATACGATGAATGCCTTTTTCTCTCAATATCTTCTTGAATTTCTTATACTCGGTAAAATTGTTGCTGACATACAGCGGCCATCCCGTCGATAGCGTAATCTTCAATCGGAAGGAATCCTCACACCAGCCGCTGTCGTCATCGTCAAATATCCGACTCCGCCGACAGTCGATGTAGTACTCTCCCCTCTTGATCTTCTCGCTGTAAGAGACCACACACTCCCACGGAATGACCCTCCTCACCGAGAAGAAGGACACACTCTCAATACCGTATTCGTTGACAAAAATGGCTCTGCCACGGCGAGCCAGCGCGTACACCGCCGATCCCACCACGCAGGGAACGTCAAGACAGAGGAACAGCAAAGCATTCTCATAAAACAATGCCAAAGCGCCGAATAATACCACACCCAGCCACAGAAGGATCTGTACCGTTACAGTGTCTTTACTCTTTTTGCGAGTCATCACCAACACTTCGCATTCTTGCAAAGCAGCCATATCCGTCACCGCCTTTCATTCGGCTATTCTACCACAAAAAACGCTTTTTGTAAAGGCTTCACACCCCAAATCAAAACCTTGTCGATTGCTTCGCACCCTTCTATAGTTTGCCTATCGGCAAACTAGCGAGGGCTACGCCCTCGGTTTTGCGCTGAAACCGTTCTTGCCCCACTCCCTACCAGCGCAAAACCTGAGAAATGCCTGCGGCATTTCGTAGGTTCTCATCGCGAGGCTCGCTACGAAAAAGAAACAGACCACCCTGTCGGGTGGTCTGTTTCTTTTTGGCTGCGGAACTAGGAATCGAACCTAGACAAAGAGATTCAGAGACTCTCGTGCTACCTTTACACAATTCCGCAAAATTGCGCTCGCTGTTGCAAGCAGGACTTATTATACCCCATTTTTCCCATTTGTCAATAGGTTTTGCAAAACTTTTGGCAAAAAATCGCCATAAAAAGATGCCCGAGGAAAATCCTCGAGCATCTCTTGGTTTCGGTGCTTATTTCAGACCCTGCTCGTAAGCCTGGATCATCTTCTTGACCATCTGGCCACCGATGGAACCGGCCTGCTTCGCGGTCAGGTCACCGTTGTAGCCCTGCTTCAGGTTGACGCCCACCTCGTTGGCGGCCTCCATCTTGAAGCGGTTCAGACCCTCGCGAGCCTCGGGCACCACGCTCTTGTTGTTCATACTGTTACACCTCTCTGTCACACGCGGCGGTTTTGCCGCCGCAAATTCTAATTGCGTTTGCAAACCTATTGTGTGCCTTCAAACGCAAAATACCACAGACAAATTGTGACAAAACAGCGTGTTTTTGGCAACGAACATACTTGTGCGGCAAATGGGTTTTCTTTCACAAAAAGTGAAAGAAAACCCCCACGGCTTTCACCGTGGGGGTGTCTCTATAAATTGGTTTTACTGATTTGTTGTCTACGATTAACCGTTCAAAACACCGTTGTAGGTGGCAGCCGTTTCCTCGCCATAGACAACGATCTGCTCACCGACCTCATTCTCATAGACAAAGTAGGAACGAGCGGTGATCACGGTATCGAAATGCGCCTCGGGGATATTCACAACGCGGATAGCGAAGAAAGGAGCATCCTCACCTTCCTTAACCACCTTCTCGGCCACAACGTTCATTACGCTTATGCCGTTCACGTTGTCCAAATAGGTGTCGCTGCCGTTGTTGGAAAGCACAGCACCCATGCTCACCAGTTTGTAAGCGCCGCTGGAGGTGGGTGTCACGGTGCAGTTGTTATAGTCGATATACAGATTAGAATCGGCGTTCCAATTCAAATCCGTGTACTCGTCGCTTACCATGAAGCGGAAAGCCAGACCGCGAACATCCTCAGAGACGGAGTTGCCGCCGAAGGTGAGGATCGAATAGCAAACCTCGCGGACAGCGCCGCACTCGTTACAATCGACGTCGTAGTCGTTGTCGTAGATGTGATCGACCATAGGCAGCACAACCGCCAACAAATTGGTATTCAGCGTGCAAGCCTCGTCCAGCCAAGCCTGACCGCAAGCCTCGCAGTACCAGTACTCGATGTTGCCCAGTTCGGTGCAAGTAGCATTCTTAGCAGCAACGTGAGTAGCCTTTGCGTGAGCGGCAGGCAGAATCACGGCAGACAGTTCGATGCTCACGGCACACTCGGCATCCAGCCAAGCGTAGCCACAGCTCTCGCAATACCAGTACTCAACGTTGCCGTCCTCATAACAAGTAGCGTCCTTTGCCTCAACGTGAGTCAAATGGTCCTTGCAGACGTGAACAACGCCGGTCTGCAATTCAACCGTCAAGGTGATACTGGTGCGTGCGTGGGTCAGGACCAGCATGGTGTCACTCTCACCCAGCGTATCGCCGTGATTCAGATTCAAGGTGATACCATAGGAGGCCAGCTTCTCGTAGCCTACCGTCGAGACCGTGCCATCGCTGAGGACGATGCCGATTCGCATAGCGGAAAGGTCAAGAAGACCATCGAAAGCACCGCCCACGCCGCCATTCTGGCCATAGCGGTGTTCGTGAATATCGGTGTGTGGCTCATTGAGCAGTTGGTGGCCATCGACCTTGAAATGCTGTCCGTTTCGTACATCATTAGCGAGCTGTTCCTGCTCGGCATTCATCTGGTTATGAACGAATATCAGCGGATGAAGCGGATCGTCAAGCAGGTTGAGACGGTGCAGGGCTATTCCACAGATGCGGTCTCCGCACCGGATGTGATGCTGGAAACGCCGGTGAAAACTGAACCCGTTGCGCCCGAACACATCGAGACCTTTATGGCGGGGCTGAAAGCGCTGACACCCACCGAGAGAGCCATCTATGATGCCTACGTTGCCAGAGTGACCACCAAAGAGATTATGGCAAGTATGAACATCAAAGAGTCCACCGTCAAATACCACAGCCGCAATCTCTACGCCAAGCTGGGGGTAGCCAACCGAAAAGAACTGCTGGAATTGCACAAACACATTAAATCCGTCAAAGCGATGATGGATAACCCCCTCCCCGCCAACGACTGAGCGAAGCCGTCATCCACCGCATAGCGTTGTTTCCTTTCGTTTTTGGCGAATAAATCCAAAAACGGCGAGGCGTTTTGCCTCGCCGTTTTTGCAGTACGAAAAACAGGGTATCCCTCGCGGGATACCCTGTTTTTTCAATGCTTATACCAACAAATTCTGCTCGGTCTCCGCATCAAAGAAGTGCATAACCTTGCCTTCAAAGGTGACGTAAATCGTGTTGCCAAACACCAGAGACTTACGCTGCTCATCCTCTAATGTCACGGTGGGAATGCGCACGATCAGTTGATCGCCGTTATCCTCCACTACGTGCAGATGCAGCTCGCTACCCATCATCTCGTTAACGGTGATCTTGCAGGGAATGGCCGCGGGATCATCCTTGGTGGACAGGGTCATATGCTCGGGACGTACACCCAACAAAATTTCGCCGCCCTGAATGCCCTTTTCGGCCAACAGAGCGCCCTTCTTACCGGTCACCTCGATCTTGGCACCGTAAGGAGTGACGTAGTATTTGCCGTTCTCGCAGATCAGATTGGTCTTAAAGGTGTTCATCTTGGGAGCGCCGATGAACTCCGCCACAAACAGGTTGATGGGCATATCGAACACCTCAGTGGGGGTGCCCACCTGCTGGATAAAGCCATCCTTCATGATGACGATGCGATCGCCGAGGGTCATTGCCTCGGTCTGGTCGTGGGTCACGTAGATAAAGGTGGTGTCGATCTTCTGACGCAGCAGAATGATTTCGGCACGCATCTGGTTACGCAGCTTTGCATCCAAGTTGGACAGGGGTTCGTCCATCAGGAACACCTTGCTGTCGCGGACCATGGCACGGCCGATGGCCACGCGCTGACGCTGACCGCCGGACAAAGCGCGAGGCTTGCGGGTCAAATACTCGGTGATGCCCAGGATCTCGGCAGCGGCGGTGACCCGCTCGTACACCTCGTCCTGCGGCACTTTCTTCAAGCGCAGGCTGAACGCCATATTCTCGAACACCGTCAGGTGGGGATACAGTGCATAATTCTGGAACACCATGGCGATGTTGCGGTCACGGGGCTGGAGGTCGTTGACCACCACGCCGTCGATCTCCACCGTACCCTCAGAGATATCCTCCAAGCCGGCGATCATACGCAGGGTGGTGGACTTACCACAGCCGGAGGGACCGACGAAAACGATAAATTCCTTATCGGCGATGTCCAGGTTAAAATCCTGAACGGCAACGGTATCTTTACCGTAGATCTTCTTTACGTTAGTCAATTTAACAGTAGCCATAATTCTTCTCCTCTTATCCTTTCACTGCGCCGCCGGTGACGCCCTCGACGTAGTACTTCTGAAGCATCAGGAAGACCAACGTCACAGGAAGCGCCACAATCACGCCTGCGGCACAGAACATGGTATAGTTGCTGTTAACCATCGTCTTAGAAAGCCATTCAAACACACCGACGGCTACGTTCATGCCGGCGCTGTTCTCGTGAATCAGATAGCTTGCCAGCATAAAATCGCCCCACGGGGCCATAAAGCCCATCAGAATGGTGTAGATGACGATCGGTTTGGACAGAGGCATGATCACCTTGTAGAACACCTGCCAACGGGTGGCACCGTCCACACGGGCAGCCTCATCCAGACTTTTCGGGATAGTGTCAAAGAAGCCCTTGGATACGTAATAACTCATACCACTACTGGCGCAGTAGACGATAATCAGGCCAACGGGGGCCATATCCATAGTCAGACCCAGATCGGTGAACACCTTGTAAATCAGGATCATCGTCAAAAAGCCGGGGAACATACCCAAAATCAGCATCAGGTTCATCAGGCCCTTACGACCCTTAAAACGCAGACGGGACAGCACGTAACTCATGGACAGCACAAAGAAGGTCTGCAACACGGCGGTGGCAACACCCATAATGGCGGTGTTCTTAAACCACTGCATAAAGTCGGTTTCGTTGAACAGGCGAATGTAGTTATCGAAGCCAAACTCCTTAGGCCACAAATAGCTTTGCTGCATACGAGATTCCACACGGAAGGATTCCAGCACAATGCCGAAGAACGGGAACAGCCAAACCAAAGTGATCAGCACCAGAATGACGTACACAACGGTATTACCCAATCGGCGGCTGGCTTTGGCACCCATACCGGTCTTGCGGATGCGATTATCAGTATTCTTTTTCATCATCCGTAGTCCTCCTCGTTCCTGGTAGACGGAATCACATTGTAGACAATCAAAGACAGAGCCGCCACTACCACAAAGACTAAAATACCAACCAAAGAGGCTAAGTAGTACTTACTTTCTGCACTGTTCAGGGTCATCTTATACAACCACGTAATCAACAAATCCGTATGACAGACCGAAACGCCGCCGGCTGTACCGATTTCCGTGTTGATAAGCTGGTTGTTCTGCGTCAGCAAGTATATAACGTTAAAGTTGTTCAGGTTACTCACAAAGCTGGTCAGCAGATAGGGACCCATAACGAACATCATGTAAGGCAGAGTAATCTTGGAATACTGCTGGAAAGCGTTGGCACCATCAATACGAGAGGACTCGTACAGATCCTGAGGAATGTTCATCAGGATACCGGTGGCCATCAACATAATGTAAGGGATACCCACCCAAATGTTAATAACGATCAGCAGAATTTTAGCAGAAACAGGGTTTTGCCACAGAGAAAGCTCGTTGGCTTCAATCATACTCTGGGGTAGCCAATTCCATTCCAACAGAAGCTTGCCGATGATACCGGTAGCATCAAACAGCTTGGCAACGTACAGCAAGGAAACGAACTGAGGAATGGCAATGGTCATCACCAGCACCGTACGCCAGAACTTCTTGATTTTGATGCCCTTCTTGTTGATCATAATGGCCACGAACATGCCGAGGAAATAGTTGGAGAAGGTGGCAAAGAAGGCCCACATCAGCGTCCAGGACAGAATCTCACCGAAGGCAAGACCCAAACCGCCCTGACCAAAATCCATCAATTCGTTAAAATGCTCCAAGCCAACCCAACTAAACAAATTGGAATAGCCGTCGTGGGCCGCATCGTAGCTGGTGAAAGCGATCAGCACCATATAGATGATGGGCAACACGGTAAAGGCCATAATACCAAACAGAGGCAGGCTGAGCAGGGTCTTGTGGAACTGATCGTCCAACAAAGACCGCATATCGTCCTTACCGCTTCTCACCTTCTTGCCCTTGGCGGTGATGTCCATGCAAATGCGGCACTGCTTGATCTGCAGACGCCAGGTGTAGATGAAAGCAATGATGAAAATGATGGTCAGCAAGGCATACAGCAGCACCTTAACGGAGTCATCACCCGGCACCCAAACGTCGGTATCGTACAGCGCATCATACTGCAAGCGACCCTGCACGGTACCAACGGTGCTGCCGGTTTTCAAGAAATTGCTCTTGGCCAGCCAGTAAAGACCGCCGCTGGGAACCAGCATATAGCCAACAAAAATAATCTCAAACACTAAGAACAGAATGCCACGCAGGATCTGTCCATAGTAGAAATTGCCAAATCCAAAAAATAAAAACGAAAGCTTAACAGCCCAATTACCTTTGGTAAAGGTGGTGACGATATCCACCACTTCGTTCTTTACCCACAGTCCGCAATTTTTGAAAAAGTTCAGTATCGAAAGACCGATATTTTTGAAAAATTGAGGTAGGGTTGCGCAGAAGAAAAGCTTCAAGTTATAGAGTAAGACTTGAAGCTTATTGAGTTTCAAATACTCTAAATCGTTTAATCTCTTCATAATCATCCGTACAGGCCGGGCCTGTACACAAACCCCCTAGTGAAATAAAAAGGGCATTGCCGCCGATGATAGACCATGTCTTTGCGGCTCACAATACCCATCTCACCCATTGGGCGGGGAGACCTCGCGACCTCCCCGCCCACGGATTATTCAGTTATGGTTAGGTGTAACGGCGATTAGTTGGCAGCCTTCAGAGTGATCTCGGCTTCCTTCTCGCCCTTCAGCACCAGAACGACCTGGTACTTGCCGTCGGCCTCAACAACGATGTTGGCACCGTTGAACTCAACGCCGAAGTTGTTGTCCCAGGACAGACCCTGGCGGACCTTGAACTCGTTGCCGGCCTTCATCTCGATGGCGACGGAGGTCCAGGTGCCCTCGGGGCTCTCGGTCATCTCGAAGTCGGTATCCCAGTTGGTGTTGCCAACGTTACCGATAACGGTCCAAGCACGTCTCTGCTCGGGAGTCAGCTTGAACAGCTCGTCGATAGCAGCCTTATACTCGTCCAGAGCGGTCTGCAGATCGGCGTCGGACTTAGCAGCCTTAGCCTCGGCGCCCAGCACCTTGGCGATATCCCACCAAGCGCCATGGATCTGGCCCTGGGGAATGGCATACTCGTTCTGCTTAGCCAGAGCGGCCAGAGAAGCGTTGGACTGAACAGCCTCAGAAGCCTGAGCCGCTTTGTTGGAGGGGCCCCACTGGAACTGATTGTAACGATCCATCTGGCAGGACTCGTTGGTCAGGTACTGAGCCAACAGAGACAGAACGGCGGCGCGCTTAGCGTTGGTCTGGGGCTTAACACCCATCAGCTTGTTACCGGAATAGGAGCCCAGGTGATAGGACTTGCCATCCACCTCGAAAGAGGGCAGATCGGTCACGGCGAAGTTCTCGCCGAAGTGCTCCTCGGCGGCCTCAGCGTTCCAGATACCGGTGACGATGACGCCGGCGTCGGTGAAGATGTCAGCGTTGGAATCGTAAGCGGGAGACTGGGCCAGCTTCTGCATACCCTTCATAGCGGCCAGACCGGCAGCAGAGTTCAGGGTATCGTCAACAGCGATGAACTCGCCGTTCTCATCCATGGACCAGTTGGAATGGCAACCGGTGGCAAAGAAGAAGGAAGCGGTGTACCAAGCGTTCTCCAAAGCATAGCGGAACTTCACATTGTTGGCCTCGCAGTCAGCAATGATCTTCTCCAAGCTCTCGGGATCGGAGACGATGCTCTTGTTGTAGTACATATAGTAGCCGTTATCGCTGGTCATGGGGTAAGCATACAGCTCGCCGGCCACGGTAGCGGCAGCAACGGAAGAAGCGTCGTTAGCGTTCTTGATGTTCTCGGTGGCAGCCTTGCCGGGCTTAGCCAAAGCGGCAGCCTGCACCAAGCGGGCCAGCTGGTCCTGAGCGAAGCAATAGATGTCAGGAGCGGTAGCCACGTCGTTGACGACTTTAGAGCCGGCGTCGGCCTCGGTCACGCCCTCAATGGCGGCCTCGATCTTAATGCCGGGGTTGGCTTTCTCGAAAGCATCGATCTGCTGCTGGAACAGCTCGGCGACGCCCTCTTTCTCAGAAACCCACATGGTGATTTTATAAGTACCGCTCAAATCGACGGAACCCTCTTCACTGGCGGGCTCTTTTTTGTCTCCTCCACAAGCGGCCAGGCAACAGGTAATCATAGCCAGTGCCAGGATCAGAGACAGGATTTTGCTAAGTTTCATCTGATAGTCCTCCTTAGATATGAATACTTATTTACGCCTCACAGCGCACAGATAATTTTAGTGTTTATGCACAAATTTGTCAATAGAGATATCAAATTTTAATTAAAAATCGTCAAAACAAACAAATTTTGGTGTCAAAATTCTTACGAAATGCCAATGGACAAAATCAAATGTTTGTGTACTCACAGAAAGCCGGCAGCATCTTGCCTTCATAATCGAAAAGGCATTGATTGGCCCACTCGTTGGCGGTGGATTTTCCCTCTTCGCGGATGTATTCCTGCCCCGCCTCGGACGCCCAGCAGATGCCATCGCCGGGTAACCACAGCGGCTCCCAATAGAACACACCGTCAATGCCCTCGGAGCGGGCCGCCGCCAGAAAATCCTTGACAAAGGCCGCTTGTCCCTCAGGCGTGATGGGATAGCGCTCCGTAACGCCGGGAACGTAAGCCCGCTCCGGATCGATGACCAAGCGTTTTTCCTGGCCGTCCAAGCAATAGGGATTCAGCGTAAAGCCATAGCCCAGCTCCATCACCATCCGTTGTTTGCCAAAGCGGCGGCAAGCATCCAGATTGGCAAACAACTCATCGGGCGTGCCGTGCCAATAGGGATAGTAGGAAGCTCCGATGATATCAAAGTCCACACCGGCCTTCGTGACGGCGGTAAAAAATTCTTGATAGATGGCTTGGTCGTTGCTTTTTTCGAGATGAAGAACGATCTGCGCCGCAGGTGCCGCTTCGCGGCAGGCGCGGCAGCCGGCATCCAGCAAGCGGCAAAGGTTGCCGTAGCCGGTCCTCTCCCCTGCCTCGCCTTCCAGCTTGCCCAGAGGCCACAGAATGCCGTTGGTGATCTCGTTACCCACCTGCACCATCTCCGGCAGCACGTCCTCTGCGGCGGCCACCGTCAGGCACTCCTTGGTAAAGGCATACACCGCCTCTACCAGTTGGTCAAAGGTATAATTCTGCCACGCCTTGGGGATCATTTGCTTTCCCGGATCCGCCCAAAAATCGCTGTAATGCAGATCCATCAGAATGCGATACCCCTTGCTTTTCGCCAGCTTGGCCAACCGCACATAGGTGTCCAAATCGCAGGTGCCCGCCAGATACGGCGCACCCTCAGCGCTATACGGATGATTCCACACCCGTATGCGCATATAGTCCACGCCGTTGGCACGAAACGCATCCAGCGGGTCGATAGGAGCCTCCCCGTCGTAATACACCGCACCGTGGTCCAGCTCCTCCAAATACGTGGAAACGTCTATACCGAGGATCATGGCTCTCCCCCCTTGTGGGGTGCGAATTGAATCGGCTCGTTGTCGGCACCGAAATCGGTCACCCGCATCCGCATATAGCGATAGCGGAAACGGGCAGCCTCATTGAGTCGCAGCACGTCCGCTTCACTACCGGTGAAATTGCACCGCAAGCAATAATATTCCTTTCGCCCCTCATCGTAGAACATATCGATGTCAATATCTCTCATAAAACAAGAGGGACAACGGTAATTCAGTTTGCCTTTTGTAGCTTGAGCCATGTTTTCACACCTCCTTTGGTAATGGTTTTGCGCAGTGCCAGATGGTAAACGGGAGAGAAGGCAATGCCTTCCTCCACCAGAGCCAGGTCGTTATCGCCGCCCATCTCCACCGCCGTCAGCACGTCGGGGATGACCACGCGGGCCGCGGCGGCATTCTCTTTCTCGATCTTGCGGCCGAGATAACCGTAGGTCATGGAATCCTCGTCCACGCTCAGCGTCAGGCGGCTCATATCCGCCTGATACTCGGTGGTGCCGAAGGCGCCTGTGAAGTATTCCTCAAAGCATACCTCTTCGCCGCCGACATCGTTGAGGATCTCACGCTCGGTGACCACCACGCCCTCACCCTCTAAGATGGTGAAGGTGGAACGAATCACCACGTCCAGCCCACCCAAGGTCACCGTCACCGGATCGGCGGTCAGGCGCACACCGCCCTCCACCTTTTCATACACCGCCATGGTGCGGCACAAGCACAGGTCGGCACTCTCACCACGGCAGGTGACTTTGCAGGATTTGATGGTGCCGGCACCGGCATAGTGGGTGAAAAAGCCGGCACGATAATTGATCTGTATAAGATAGGGATACGATGCATCGTACACGTTTTCGGTGCCGATGCCCGTTTTTTGCGGGATGCGTGCCACATAGGGACGCAGGTCGATCATCGCACCGCCTTGGTTAAAGTCCAGGCAGGTACGCATGGCAGGGTCCGCATACCAGAAATACTCCTTGTTGTTGCCGTAAAGGATGTCCTTCCACAACGCACATTCACCACGGTTATAGTCGGTGTGGATGGCGCGATAATGGTCTGCGAACTCGCTCATGGTCATGTCCACCAGTCGGCCTTCCTCTTTCAGGCGGCCGTAGTACCGCATACCGTCATCGTAGGACTTGGCCAACAACTCGTAGGGCGCCTCCCAACGGCCGCGGCGATTGAGCCAACCGGGGCCGACGAACATCATATTGTAACTGTATCCGTCGTTGTACTTGGCCAAATGATGGTACTGGTCAATAAGGTTGTAGAGGTAGGGATACTCGTACTCCCCCTCCTCGTTGTAGTAAATCATACCCCGCAGCACATTCTGAGGATGGGTGCCAAAATTGGAGCCGTTGCCGTCAAAGCAGGCCATCAGGTCACGGGATAGATGGGGAATGGCCACGATGCCGCTGTCATCCGCTGCATCCTTGGCAGGACAATGAGAGTTAACCTTAGAGGGGATCCAGGGATTCCACGGACCACCGTCCATAAAGGTGTACCAAGAATTGTTGCAGGTGTGGTAGGCCTTGGGGCCCTCCTCCCAGCAGGTGGCCACGGCGCATTTCACCGTGGGATAATGTTCCTTGATGTAATTGATGGTAAAGGCATCCAAGAAGTAACTGCTGGTCGATTCGGGATAAAACCCAAATTTCTCGTAGAATTTACCGAACACATCGTCCACGATCTCCGCCTTGCGGGCCTCGTCAAACATCCAGATGCAGAAATCTTCCGTATGATACTTTGCCTTGAATTCGGGACAGGGCAACCCCAACAGCGACAGACCGATCTCGTCACCGTACTCCTCGTGCTCCTTTTTGGCAAGGTCGATGATCACGTCGGAGAACAGCGAGGCATAGGTGATCTGAATGGTGGTTTTCAGCCCGTATTTGTGGGCACAATCCTGCTGGAATCGGAAGATATCCAGCGATTCATCCCGTACGCCCTCCCCTTTTCCCAGCGCCTTTTCGGCGTATTCGGGAGAAAGCTCGGGGCGGTGGATAATATTAACGATCAATTTGTCCTTCATCGCAACCTCCGCACTTATTTGAGGATGACGCTGGTCTGCCCACTGATGGTCAGGGTGGTTCCCTCCAGTTTGGCGGTGCCTGCGCCGATGCTGTCGCACAACGTGGAAGCGCCGAATTCGCCCAGGTCAATGGTCAGTTCCGCCGTGTCCGTATTGTGGAATAGATACAGCGTTTCGCCGTCATACTCGATAGCAAAACCGCCAAACCGCTTTTCACCGCAGTCGATGGCGGTGTACTTACCGCGAGCAATGGCCTCATACTTATGCCGCAGGGCGATCAGACGGCGATAATACTCGTACATGCTATCCTCATTTCCCACCTGTTGCGCCACCGAGCTTTGGATCTGATTGGCGGCAGGATAGGTGGAACCGATGGGGTCACGCACCCCGTCGTCGTCTCCCCACAGCATCGCCAAGCGGCGATTGGCATCGGTGTTTTCGCTGCCACGGGAGCCACGCATGCCGATCTCCTCGCCGTAGTAAATCACCGGCGAACCGGGAGCCAACAGATAAAGGTTGGCCGCCATACGGGTATAATTCTCGGTCACGAAGCAACCCGCAATGCGGTCCATATCGTGGTTGGAGAGGAAAAACTGAGGCATGGCTCCGTCGTGCTTGCCCGTCACCTTGTTTTGGTAAGAGGCAATGCGGGAGGTAAACTTGTAGATGTTGCCACCCTTTGCGGCAGCGGCAGCAAAGCCCTCCGCCTGAGACATAGCGAAATCAAAGCAGTTCATGGCCTCGTAATAGTCTAGCACCTCTGTTTCTCCGGACCAGCACTCGCCCACGCAATATATGTCGGGTTTACTCTTTTTCAGCTCATCCACGTACCATTTCCAGAAAGCCACCGACTGTTCGGTGTTGCCCATATAGATATACTTAACCGCATCAAATCGGAAGCCGTCCACGCCTAAGTCCAAATAGTATTTGGCAACATCCAGCGCCGCTTGACGCACCTCGGGATTATCGTAGTTGAGTTCGGGCATATCGCCGGAAAAATTGCATTCATACCAACAGTCGATGCCGGCGATTTTCTGATAGATGATACCGTTTGTCTTCTCGGCGGTGGTGGCACAGGAATAGTAATCGTAATACGGATTCTCCGTATCCCCTGCCTTACGCGCCTGCTCGAACTGCACGTACCAATCGTGGGATTTGGAGGTGTGGTTGATGGCCAAATCGAGAATCAGCTTTACGTTGCGCTGATGACACAGCTCCACCAGCTCTTTCAGATCCTCCTCGGTGCCGAAGCGCCAATCGATCTGGTAATAATCCTTGGCATCATACTTGTGATAAGAGGGCGAGGTGAAAATCGGAGAGAGCCAGATTCCCTGCACCCCCAGGCTCTTGCCGGAGTTGATGTTGCCGTCATTCAGATAATCAAAACGATTGATGATTCCCCGCAGATCACCGATGCCGTCACCGTTGGAGTCCGAAAAAGAGCCCACAAAGATCTGATAGAACGTTCTGTAATTGTCGTCGATGGGGTCTGCCATAGGCGGCAGGACATCCTCTTCTGTTTTCGGCTGCTTCCATCGAGGGATCAGCACCACCGCCGCCAGCGCAAGGGCAGCGGCTGACAGTATACAAACCAATGCAATCCAAACCTTCTTACTTTTCATCGTATTCTCCCGTTTCACTCACAGAATTCAGCATCGCATCGTCAATCTTGCCCCATGCGTTGGGGCCGGCGCACTTGACGTAAAGCCCCACTGTCACCACGTCGTCGGCATCACAGACGATGCCCTCGATCCACGCCGTATGCCATTCGTCATACACCGTGATGGCAGCAGGCTGCTTCTTGACGATTTTGCCGTTTATCTTCACATAGGCATAGATGTCGGTGTCGCCTCCATCGCCGCCCATAATGGAAATGCCGTATTTATAGGTGCCGGCCGGTAGGTCAGCCACCTGCTGCTCCAACGTAAACTCCACCGCATCGGCTGCCGCACCCCAAAAGTGATAGTGCTTGGTACCGGTGACCGAATCGGTGACCTTGTCCTCCACGTACAACTGATCAAAGCTGCCGATGGCGGTGGCCGTCCAGCCGCCGTCCCCCTCCTCAAAGCTCCAGTTGTCCAAATAATTGAATTCCACCATAGACAATACGCAGCGAACGTCCTGTCCGTCGGCTTTGCCCTTAATGGTATGCTTGGCAACGCCGCCTGCTTTGATGGCGGACTCGTCGATGGTCTCCCACTCCACGGGTACTGCCACACGGGAATTGTCCAGCATAACAGCGTCTACCGTCTTGGGCAGTTCAATGGTGCCGTTGAGGTCACAGATGACCTCCGCATCCTCTAAGGCGTCCACGCGATTCTCAATGGCGTTGCCCGTTTGCATCAGGGCAAACACCTTCAGTGCCTCGGTGACCTTGCCGTCGGCGGTAAAGAAGGCTTGATTGTCCACCGCACAGCCGCCGTACCATTGCCCCGCATCCTCAGGGTCATACTCGGCGGCATAGGAACTGGCCCAACCAGAGCCGTAGCGCTCCCACAGGGCGACGTTGGTATCGTAGCTCTCGGTACCCACCGAGATCCACGTGCCCTCCCAATAAAACACACCGATGGCATCCGTAGTGCGATTCACCAAAGTGTCCACCAGGTCCCGCACCAAATTGGCCTGCCCCTGCATCGTCAAGGGATAGTCCTGCACGAAATTGCCGCCCTCACCGATGGTGTTGCCGCTGAAATCGCTGTCCTGTGCCGTGAAGGCATAGGAGGTTTCCGCCACCATCACCTTTTTGCCGTAGGTTTCGGCAATGTCCGACAGCACGGCAGCCAAATTCTCATAGGTGCCGTGCCAATAGGGATAGTAGGACGACGCAAACACGTCGTAGTCCACGCCGTAATAGTCCAGATTCTTGCCATAGCTCACGTAGCTATCGGCATTTTCGGGGTTGGTGAAATGCACCGCCACCAAAGCGTGGGGGCACACCTCCCGCACCGCCTTGGAGCCGGCGGACATCAACTGGGTGATCTTCTTCCATCCGCCCACCGCGCTGCTGCTTTCGCCGCACATGGCGCCGGTGGTCTCGTTGCCGATCTGCACCATTCCCACGTCCACACCGGCGTCCACCAGCTGTTGCAGACAATCCTTGGTGTAGGCATAGAGCGCCTCGGATTTCTCTTCGATTGTCATGCCCTTCCAGGCTTTGGGCACCATCTGCTTGGCAGGATCAGCCCAAAAGTCGGAATAATGGAAATTGACCAATAGTTTCATTCCATACTGCGTGGCACGCTTGCCCACGGCGATGGCGTTGGCGAGATCGCAGTTGCCGCCGCCATAGCCCTTGCCGTCGGCATTGAAGGGATCGTTCCACACACGTACACGGATATAGTTGATGCCGTTATTCCGCAAAATCTCATAGACGTCTTTTTGCGTGCCGTCATAGTCGTAATACTGGACACCCGAAGCCTCCAGCGCAGGCACGCAGGAGGCATCCATACCCATAATGAAATCGTCGGGAAGGTTCTCCACTTTTCGGACATACAGCGAATCGGAGGCAACCTGTATATCCGTCTTATTGGGTTTCCATTCTTCCGCCGAGTCTGTTTCCTCGTTTGTTGCGGGGCTCGCCGCCTTCTTCGATGCACAAGCAGAGAGCAAACCGACACACAAGACCAAGGACAACATCAAAATCCAAAAACGTCTGTATTGTTTCATACGCCGTCTCCGTATCTGCCTGCGGCCGACGGCCGCAGGCGTATTTTGAAAGATCAGATCAGCTTATCGTTGACATACACCCGAACGCTGATGGATTCGATGGTGACCGTGCCGCTCTCGGAGGCCAGCTTTTCACCACCGGCACGGTTGGCATCGGCAACCAGATTCCATTCGCCATCCAAGGTATAGGGCAGATTGGTGTTATGGGGGTTGAGCACCACCAACGCCTTACCGCCCTTGCCATCGTCAAAGAGCGCCGTCACCAGACCGCTGCCCAATTCCCTAACCTCCACCTTGGTGGTGGGATTGGTGAAGAGGGCAAATTGCTTACGCATCGCAATGAGCCCCTTATAGTAGAGCATCGTGTCGTACTGGCGGTTGCCCTCTTTGAGCACCGACCAGTCAATGTTGTTGACGGCATCGCTGGATTTATAGCTGTTTTCGTCGCCGCCCTTGGTGCGCAGCATCTCCTCGCCTGCCTGCCAGAAGGGAGTGCCCTTGGCAATGAGGTTGATGGCGGCGCCCAAATTGTTCATACGGTTGCGCTGGTCGTCGCTGTGATCGGGATTGGACAGCAGCAGCTTATCCCACAGGGTGTTGTTGTCGTGGGCGCTCATATAGTTGATAACCATGCTGTTCGGCACACTCCAGCCTTGACCGGCACCCTCGCCGCCCTTGAGACCGAAGGCGATGTCCGAGAAGGTGCTGCCCGCCTCACCGCTGATGAAGCCCTTAGCCTCTTTCTCAAACACGCTGCCCTTAAGGCCGTCACGGATGACGTCGTTGAACACCGCAATACCGCCGATGGCATCGCCGGTGGGCACGATCTGCCCGATGTTGGTCTGGTTGGCCTGTGGGCTACCGTCATTGGTGGAGCCCATGGTCCAGCCCTCGCCGTAAATAATGGCGTTGGGATTGATGGTGTGAACGGCGCTCTCCACCTCCTGCATGGTCTGCAGATCGTGCAGACCCATCAGGTCAAAGCGCAGACCGTCCAGTTTGTATTCCTTGACCCAGTAAGCGGTAGAATCCACCATAAACTTACCAAACATATACCGTTCCGAGGCGGTGTCGTTGCCGCAACCGCTGGCGGAAGAGTTGGCACCGGTGGAGGTGTAGCGATAATAATAGTACGGCACAATGCGGTTGAAGGAGCTGTTGCCGTCGTAGGTGTGGTTGTACACCATATCCATCACCACGCCGATGCCCGCTTCGTGGAGGGCCTGCACCATCTGCTTATACTCGCGGATGCGCACCTCACCGTTGTAGGGGTCGGTGGAATAGCTGCCCTCCGGCACGTTATAGTTTTTCGGGTCGTAGCCCCAGTTGAATTCCGCGTTAGGATCGGTCTCGTCCACGGTGGCATAATCATAGACGGGGAGCAGATGCACGTGGGTGATACCCAACTGCTTCAAATAGTCCACGCCCACCGGCTGGCCGTGCTCGTTGACCAAGCCACTCTCTGTAAAGGAAAGGTACTTGCCACGGTAGTTGGACTCCGCGATCTTGTTGGAGAAGTCCCGCACGTGCACCTCCCAAATGATTGCCTCGGAGTAAGAGGAGATCGTATCCTTCAAATCCGCCTTATTCCAGCCCTCGGGGTTGGTTTTGGACAGATCCACCACCATGCCGCGGTTGCCGTTGGCACCCGCTGCCTTGGCATAGGGATCCACCGCATCCTGCGTGCCCACCGAGGTGGTCACCGTGTAGGTGTAGTAGGTGCCGTGGCCGCAGGTCTCGGTATAGGCCCACACGCCCTTGTCACCGCGCACCATTTCCACCGACTTGTAGGCGTCGCCCTCGTGTCCTTTTTCGAACAGATTCAGCACCACTTTCGACGCCGTGGGAGCCCACACCTTAAAGGTGGTCTTGTCGCCGTGGATGACGGCACCCAGGTCATCGCCGTCGTAGTGATACTGCTGAGCAAAGGCTTCGCTATCGAAAATCGTGGTGGGCACCACCGGCTTGACGCCGTAGCCATCAATGGAGATACGATAATTCTTGGACAGATCCAATTCCTCAGCGGTTTCGATATAACCCATCGCCGCAGAGCGACCCAAAGTGGACAGAGAAGCAATCTCGATCTCACGGTCGCCCTCATACACCTTGATTTGGCTCAAATCCGAAATCGTCACCTTAGGAGTGACTCGGTATTGTATTTTCTTGGTATCCACCATGCCTGCCAGCGTAAACTTCTTAATCATATCCAGCGTCTTTCCTCCGTCACTGCTCGTATATTGATCCGCCTCACCGGATTTGAGATAAATAAAGGTCTCTCGGCCTTCGATAACCGCAAAGCGATCCTGTTCATAGTCCTTGGTGGCGCTGCCCCAGGCAGAGCCGCCGGGATCACTGCACCCCTTACGGACGATAAAGCCAACCTCCTGCACCCCTTCGGGGATGTTGATGATGGCCTTAGCGCCGTATTCGCACTCATGGAAAAGATAGCCTTTGCCGGCGGTGTCGCCCCACCAAGCCCATACGTCACAATCCTCATAGGTGCCGTTGTAGCTCCAATAGAAGGTAATCTGATTGTAGCCGTCCACCAACGGCTCGGTGTATTCTTCCACAGGCTTAGCGGCGACTTCCTCTTTTTGGGAGGTATCCGCCGGCGGAGTCTTACCGCAGGCCGCCATCGTCAGTAACAAAACCAGAATCGAAACGCCTGCCAACAGGCGCCGTATGTATCTGTGTGTCATTCTCATTTCCTCCGTTCGTTATTTGGCACGCTTGGTTTTCTGTGCCATTTCCCCCATCGCAGCCCGCAGTTTTGCGGTGTTGTAGCGGGGGCTGATACGCCAGGACCAATTCCCCTCAGAGGTGGCGGGGATGTTCATGCGCCCCTCTTCGTTGGTCAGTTGCAGATAGTCCTGCATGGGTACGATCGCCAGATTGGCGATGCTTCTCAGCGCACATTCGATCACATCGTAGGTACGGGTCTGCCCCTTCACGTGGGGGCACTCCTGATTGAAGCGTTTGCGGGCTTCACCCGACAAATTTTTCAGCCAAGAGCGGGTGCAATCGGAATCGTGAGAGGAGGCATACACTACGCAGTTGGCATTGGCAAAGCGCCTGGGCAAATACTCGTGATCGGGGTCGTAGAAGGCGAAATGCAACATCTTCATTCCGGGAAAACCGGCGTCATCCAACAGCGCACGCACGTCATCGGTGATAAAGCCCAGATCCTCAGCGATGATCTTCGCCTTAGGAAACGTCTCTTTGACGGTGCGGAACAGCGCAATGCCGGGAGCGGGATCCCACTTTCCGTTGCGTGCCGTGTCATCACCGTAAGGTACGTTGTAGTACCCTGCAAACCCACGGAAATGATCGATACGCAAAATGTCGTACAGGCGGAAGGCAGTGGCAATGCGGTGGATCCACCACGCAAACCCCTGCTCCTCCATCAGCTCCCAGTTATAGATGGGGTTGCCCCACAGCTGACCGTCAGGTGAGAAGCCGTCGGGGGGACATCCTGCCACCACCGTGGGGTTGTATTGATCGTCCAACAAAAATTGCTCGGGAGCCGCCCACACGTCCATGCTGTCGTGTGCTACGTAGATGGGCATATCCCCGATGATGCGAATGCCCTTGCCGTGAGCGTGGGCCACCAAAGCGTCCCATTGGGTGAAGAATTCAAATTGCACCCAGCGCCAAAAGGACATCTCCTCCTCAAATTGCTCACGTTGTGCATACGCCTGTGCATATTCCCGATGTTCTTCCTGCCACGTTGTCCACGGCGCATAGTTGTAATGGACTTTCAGCGCCATAAACAGGGCGTAATTCTCCAACCAAGACGCATTTTTGCGCACAAAGGCCCGATAGGCTCTGTCCGGCGCAAAGCGGGAATACGCCAAACGGAGCGCGGTATACCGCGCCCCAAACAGCCAGCCATAATCCACACGCGCCCCATCATGACGCTGCTCTTTTAATTCATTAGCGGTGAGCAATCCCTTTGCCGCCAGGATATCCAGATCCACAAAATAGGGGTTGCCCGCCACAGAGGAGGGCGACTGATAAGGGCTGTCGCCGTAAGAGGTGGGATTCAGCGGCAACACCTGCCAGCACTTTTGGCCGGTGGCATCCAAGAAATCCACAAAATCGTGAGCCTCTTTACCGAAGCTGCCAATACCGTATCGGGAGGGCAAGCTGCTGATGGGCATAATGACTCCCGTTTTGTGTCGAAACCCAAAGTTTTTAGTATATTCCACAAAAAACACTTCCTTTCGTATGTGTTTATGTCTATTATACCATAAAGAAATCAACTTGCAACCTTTCCGCGCAAAAATTTTCTTTCCCGATGAGCGAATCGCACAACACAAAGCAACCATCATTTTCGAAAAAACACGCAAAAAGAGCAGGGCGGCTGCCCTGCTCTTTTCATCGTCACTTTTTATTGCCTTTTACTCAAACAGAGGATATTTGTCACACAGAGCGTCCACGGCGGCACGCACCGCGGCGGCGTTACCCTCAAAGTCACGGGCCACCAACGCCATCAGGTGAGCCACCTTCACCATATCCTCCTCTTTGAAGCCGCGGGTGGTCACCGCCGCCGTACCCACGCGGATACCGCTGGTGACGCTGGGCTTCTGGGGATCGTCGGGGATGGCGTTCTTGTTGACGGTGATGCCCACCTCGTCCAAGCGGATCTCCATATCCCGACCGGTGATGTTCATGGGGCGCAGGTCGATCAGCGCCAGGTGGTTGTCGGTGCCACCGGATACCAGATCAAAGCCCTCTTTCAGCAACGCCTCGGCAAAGACCTTGCTGTTCGCCAGCAACTGGGTCTGATAGACTTTAAAGTCGTCGCTCAGCGCCTCGCCGAAGCACACCGCCTTGGCGGCGATGATGTGCAGCAGAGGACCGCCCTGAATACCGGGGAAAATGGCCTTGTCGATCTTCTTGGCGATCTCCTCGTCATTGCAGAGGATCAGACCGCCGCGAGGACCACGTAAGGTCTTGTGGGTGGTGGTGGTCACCACGTCGGCATAGGGCACCGGGCTCATGTGCAGCCCCGCCGCCACCAGTCCGGCGATGTGCGCCATATCCACCATCAAGTAAGCCCCCACCTCGTGGGCGATCTCTGCCATCTTGGCAAAGTCGATCTCGCGGGGATAGGCAGAGGCTCCCGCCACGATCAGCTTGGGCTGATGCTCCTTGGCGAGACGAGCCACCTCGTCATAGTCGATGCAGCCGGTCTCGGCGTCCACGCCGTAGGACACGAAGTTGTAGTATTTACCCGACAGGTTCACCTTGCTGCCGTGGGTCAGATGACCGCCGTGGGCCAGGCTCATGCCCAGCACGGTGTCCCCCGCCTGCAACAGCGCCACGTACACGGCGGTGTTGGCCTGGCTGCCGCTGTGGGGCTGAACGTTGGCGTATTTTGCGCCAAACAGCTTGCAAGCGCGGTCAATGGCGATGTTCTCCACCACGTCCACGCACTGACAGCCGCCATAGTAGCGGCGGGCAGGATAGCCCTCGGCGTATTTGTTGGTCAGAATGGTGCCGGCGGCCAACAGCACCGCCTCACTCACCACGTTTTCGGAGGCAATCAGCTCGATGCCCCGACGCTGACGGTGGTATTCCGCCTCTACGGCAGCACCGATCTCGGGATCGAAGGCAGACAAAGCCTGAATGGTGTCTTTAATCATGGTCATCTCTCCTGTTATTTGCTATTCTTTGACCCAAAGCCAAAACTTATCCGTGATTATATCACACTTCCCCACGCTTTGTCAATGCAAAGCGCTAAATTGAGCAGAGCGAATTTTCCCATTCACAAGTCCAAGCCCTCTCACATACAGTAGTAGTGAAGCGGCGGCGGCACCGCACACCGTCCATCGCTTACAATCTGTATAGGAGGCTATGCGTATGGCGGAAAAGTTTATCCGCGACGGCGGATGCAAAGAGGCCGTTTGTGTCGATGCCGGTCGGGTATACGACAGCTGCTGTGACAAAGACTGTATCGAAAATATGCGCCTGTTCTTCACCGAGCGGGAGCAAATGCTGGTGGACCACGCCACCGGCATCCGTGCTAAGCGGGCGGAGGTCATCACCACCTACATAGACGTGGAGGCTCTCCCCTTTAACCGTGGTTATTATTCCTGCGATCTCACCTTCTTCTTCGATGTGGAGGTGGAGGTCTACGGCGGGCACGGCTGTCCCTGCACCACCCTCCACGGCGTGGGCGTGTTCCGCAAAAAGGTGATCCTCTACGGCAGCGAAGGCCACGTGCGTGTGTTCCACAGCGAATACACCCCCGATGCCTGCGACCGTCAAGAAATGCCTACCCGCAATATGCCCCGCTGCTGCGTGCAGGTGGCGGAGCCGGTGGTGCTGGACGGCAAGCTGGTGGAGTGCTGTGACCGTTGCCGCTACGATTGCGGCGATTGCGGTTGCATCCCCGCCCATTTCTGCGGCCGCTACGGCGGCAACTTTGTGGACTGCGCCGACAGCAAGCTGGTGGTGGTCACTTTGGGCATCTTCTCCATCGTCCAGCTCATCCGCAACGTCCAAATGCTGATGCCGGTCTACGACTATTGTATGCCCAACAAGGAGTGCACCCCCACCAGCGAGAATCCCTGCGACCTGTTCCACAAGATGAGCTTCCCGGTCAATGAATTCTTCCCCCCTGCCACCGAGGGTGACGGCGGCGGTGGCTGCGGTTGCAACACCAAGGGCGGTCATGGAGGTCACGGCTGTTGTTAACAAATTTCTTCGCGGCTCTTGACACGGAACAAATGTTCGTTTACAATTAAATATAGGAGAAACGGCAACCGCACAAGGAGAGGTGCGGTTGCTGTTTCTTTACATGGAATGATGAAAAGGAGGGATACACATCCGACCAAGCCGCTCTCGGGGGCAAGGCGGCTCAATGAACGGAAAGGAGAAACACTATGATTAAAGTACAGGATTGGATCGCCTCCATTCCTGACGAGGAAAAGCACATCGCTTACGTGGGCGAGGGTTTGACCGAACAGCGGGAATTTCTGCTGTGCGGAAACGGATGGGAGCAGTATCAAGCGTACGCCTTCCATCTGGACATGGCCTTTGACCCCGCAAGCGTCACCACCACGGACAGCCGTCAGGTGGTGCAAACCACCTGCAACAGCACCGAGCAAAAGGAAGAAGCTGCCGTCATCATCGACGAGGTCACCACAAAGGAAACCTACACCGTCAACGACGTGCAGGTGACCAACCACTATCTCAGCGACATCGCCCCTCTTTCCAAAGTGGTGAAGTCCGACGGCATTCATCTGACCTGGACGGTGCTGCGCCAGCATACGGTGCTGCCCGGCAAGCTGTGGGCCACCATCCGTGCCGTCGGCAGCGAATCGGGACAGATCAAAAAATCGGCCATCATGGTCTTCGAGGTCGACCCCGCCATCTGTGCCGTGCCGTCGGCTGTTCCCCCCGTCAGCGAGTTTGAGCAGATGGAGCGGCAGATGGATGCCCTGCGTATGCTAACCGAAACGGCGGCCGATGACGCCGCCGACGCCGCCGACAAGGCAACCTCTTCGGCGGACGAGGCGCTGCGTTCCGCCACAACGGCCACCGGCGCCGCCGACAGCGCCCTAAACAGTATGTGGCAGGCGCTCACCGCATCCGATGAGGCGCAGCAAAGTGCCGACAGCGCCAAGGCTTACGTACAACAGGCGCAAGAAGCTGCCGAAGCCGCCGCCTCCCACACCACTGCGGCGGAGCAGGCGGCATCCCGTGCCGAAACCCACCAGCAATCCGCCGCTCAGCACGCCGCTTCGGCAGCACTCTCCAATCAGGGCGCACAACTTCATTGCGAAGAGGCTCTCGATGCGGCGGAGCAGTGCAACCACTCTGTCGCCCTCTGTGAGGAATATGCCAACGAGGCCAAAGCCTCGGCACGCCCCTATCGCCGCATCAATGTCCGTGACTATGGTGCCGTTGGCGACGGCATCGCCAACGATCAGCCCGCTATTTGGGCGGCGATTACAGCGGCAAAGGCACTTATCGCAGAGGATGTTCCTTGCGAGCTGTATTTTCCCGCCGGTACTTACGGCATTCTTGAAGGTGGTATTGGTATCAAACTGCCGCAGGGCAAAGGTGGTCTGCGTATCGCTGGTGCAGGGCGTGAAATCACCACCATTCAGTATTTGGAGGAGTGGCAAAACGGCGGCAGCTACGGCAACGGCTGGTACGCATTGGATATTTCCCCCGAAGGCAGCCCCACACATTGGGACTACAATACCTATATCCACGATGTAGCCATCACGGGGCTGACCATCCGTGACGATTACCCCGACAAGCATGCCACCCATACCGCAAAGGGCACGGCAGACAACGCCGCTTGGGGCGAGGAAAATCACGGTGTCAACATCGGCTATTGTGTCCGTGCCGCCGTTACGGATTGCACCCTTATCAATTTGGGTGACGAGGTGGTGGACATTTACTCTTGCGAGGACACCATCGTTATGAATAACCATATCGAGGGTTGCCCTGCGGCAGGTCCCAGCGGTGGTGCCATCACCATCGCAGACGGCAGCAAGGGTGCTGTGGTGTCGGGCAATACGATTACTCGTTCGGGTGAGGATTATGTGCTTACCGCTGATGATTTTGACGGAGAGGATGGTATCACACTAAAAGCAGGTGTGGAGATGTCGGGTCGTGTGGAATTGCCCGATGGCTCGGTTATTGCCCGATATACTGTGCTGGAACAAGACACCTTTATTCCCGTAGGCACTAAAATCATCAAAAATAACTACGGCGTGGCGGTGGAAAGTTTGTATACCCCTGTTAGTGATGTTGTTATCACGGGCAACACCATCCGCGATATGCACGGTAAGGCTATGAATTTGGGATGTCCCAACGCTGGGTCGAGCATTGATAATGTGATTATCGCAGACAATGTGATGATCGGCTGTGATAGGGGTATTTGTTTGTCGGGCACACATCCCAAGCGTGGCGTGAAAATTCAAAACAACATCATTTCCGATTGCTTGAACGAAGCCATTTTGACAACCGCCGTCGAGGATATTACCATCAGCGGCAACACTTTCCGCAACATCAAGGGCGATCTTGCTGTCAATACGGCTAATTATGGGACTAATAGCCGTCAGTTAATCAGCGACAACGTGTTTGAGAACATCGAGAATACGGCGGTGTACTGCAACGGCACTACGATGATTAAGGACTGTTTGTTCAATGGTGTTGGTACTTCGGAAACGCCCCTTGCTACAAAAAGTCCCGCCATTGTTAAAGCGGGTGGTACGCTTACCGTGTCGGGCTGTGTGATGAAAGACGTCCGCTTGAAAGGCGTGTCGTGCGGCATTCAAAACGCAGACTATATCGAACATACCGACATCGAGTTGGTGAAATCCGATGGGACAATCAATGCGGGCGGCGATGCAATCAAGGGTGACGCAACCAAGCGTATCATCGGTGGTAAGATGGGCGGCAGAATTACCATCGCACAGGACAACGCCATCGTGCAGGGTGTGTCTATCGTATCGTCCAATATCGGCAGTCAAGCCATCTCTGTCAATGCTAACGGTGTAATCGTTACAGGGTGCAACATCAATCTGTCGAGCGGTTCTTATCCCGCCATCGCCGAAGGCGCTGGCAAAAACCACAACCTGTTTGCTAACAACATTGTCAACCGATCCATTACCACCGTAGGTGCACAGAGTATGGCGGTGAACAATATCGACACGAGAGTGACGGCGTGAGGATGACCTATGAACGAGCTGGAATGGGAACGCCGCTTGTGCGTTGTGGAGGATCGCTCCAAATCCAACAGCCATCGGCTGAAAACCGTGGAGCAAAAGCAAGAGGATATGACCCAGCTTGTCACCTCTGTGGCGGCCATCGCCCAAAAACAACAGGATATGGACGGCGATGTACAGGAGATCAAAGCAGAGGTGAAGGCGATCAACCAAAAGCCCGCCAAGCGGTGGGAAAGCGTTGTGGAAAAGGCGATTTTGGCGGCGGTCGGTATTTTGGTAGCCTACGTCGCCATAAAGATCGGTCTGCGATGAGAGAAGGAGGAATTAACTTGATAAAAAAAGGAAATCTGTGGTGGAAAGCCGCTTTGGTGCGTGCCATCAAAACGGTAGCCCAGACGGCGGTGGCTACCATCGGCACCGCCGCCGTAATGGGCGAGGTCAACTGGCTGATGGTGGGCTCTGCCGCGTTATTGGCGGGGGTGCTGTCCCTGCTGACCAGCATCGGCGGTCTGCCGGAGGTGGAGGTGGCACCATGAGTAAAAAGCTCTATCTCTCTGCCGCCGCACACAAACACGACAACCCCACCCAATGCCCCCAAAAATGCGGTGAAAATGTCCACTGCAAAGCCTATATGGACTTGGTGGAGGCCCGTATGAAAGAGCTGGGTGTGCAGGTCAAGCGAGGTTACCCCGACCTCGTAGGCAACGCCGCCATGAAACAGCGGGTGGCCGAGGCCAACGCCTGGGGAGCCGACCTCTACTATGTGGCCCACACCAACGCCGGCGGTGGTCGCTACAGCCTGACGCTGTGCTGGTCGGATGAAACCAGCAAACAAAAGGCCGCCGTCCTCGGCAAATACCGCACGTGTATCCAACCCCATAAGGTGCGCACCCGCACCGACCTGTACGAAATCCGCGCCACCAAAATGACCTGTCTGTACGACGAGTTGTTCTTCCACGACAACACCGAGGATTGCCGCTGGTTCCACAACGGCGGCATGGAGCAGATGGCGGAGCAAACCGTACAGGCACTATGCGAACTGTTGGATGTCACCTACATCCCCAAGGGTGTATCCGGCGCCGCCGCCCTCTACCGCGTGCAGGTGGGTGCTTATGCAAAAAAAGAGAACGCCACCGCCATGATGGCCCGCCTGAAATCCGCCGGTTTTGACGCCTTCATCGTGTAAAGCTCCTCCCCTTTTCGCTACCTTTCCCTTCTAATCTCCCTGTCTCTCTCGCCTGTCTCTCTCGCCTGCCCCCCTCGCCTGTCCTCCTCCCCCATTCCCACTCACACGCAAAAACGCCGTGGTGCATCTGCACCACGGCGTTTTTTATGCCTCTTCGATCTTCTCCAACGACTTGAGATACACGGACAGCAATTCCATCGCCACAGCCGCTTCCTCATCAGAACAACACTGTAACCGCTGCAACACCGCCTTTTGGCGAATCTCTTTCCCGGCGGCATCGGTCAGCACCTCATCCGGCAAAATATCCAGTGCCTCACAAATTGCCAAAAAAGTCTGTATGCGCGCATTGACCACTCCACGCTCTATATCGGCATAGGTGCGCTCTGAAATGCCGGCCTTTTCTGCCACCTCACCACGGAACAAACCTTTCCGCTTTCTGATTTCGTAAATTTTTCCCCCAATAGTGTGCAAATCCGAAATCAACATTTCTTTTGCCTCCCTTGCTATGATGGGAACGATAGCTCCTCTTTATTCCCATTATAATGTACAAGCCTCTTGACAAAAAGGAATTATAGGTGTATTATTTACGAAGAATAGTTCCTGTCCGAGCTGTTCACAGTATGTAGAAAAGGAAGGAAATTATGTATGAACGCTGTTAAAAAATCAATCGCCCTGCTCTTATCTGTATGTCTGCTGGTGGGCTGTGTCGCCTGCAGCGATGGCAAATCCAAGGATAAAGACGCGAAAAAGGAAACCACTGCTACGTCCACCACCACGACCGCTGTGCAAAATAACGACTCCAGCAACGACAACACTCAAAACAATGAGCAACCCACTCAGACCCAAACTCCCTCTCAGACTACTCCCGGCATCACCTATGCTGACATCTCCGGCTACTGGGGTACAAGCGTCAACGTGGGCAAGCTGATTGAGAGCGCAGTGACCGATAATCTGTCCGAAGTGGATCCCGCCATCGCCGAGGTTTATCGCGCAGCGTTCCAGCGCATCGACCCCAATCTTTTTGTTGTGGACTGGGTATGGAATTGGCGTTATCAAGACGCCTTCATTGAAATGTCTTATCTTTACATTGAGTATGATAAGGCGGATTTTGAAGCGAAACAGACTACCTATGTTACCGAGTTCAATAAGGTCCTCGGCGCCTGTGCTGCCGAGCAGGGATTTGACTATGATCTCGAAGAACAGCTCCAAGATGTTACTGACTTGATCGACGATTTTATGCTGTACGAGTTCCCTCAAGATTTTAGATGTTCTCCTGAATTCTATTGCTACAACGGCAAAGTCTACGTCACTGATTTGATTGAAGATCTTTCCGAACTCACCGATGCTATGCTGGCGGATGTGACCCTGTCCGGCAACACGATGACCGTGCGTTCCATTCCCAATGCAGATTTTGAGGAATTATTACCCCTGACCTTCCAGCGCATCGGCTAAACCATTCCACACGCAAAAACGCCGTGGTGCATCTGCACCACGGCGTTTTTTATGCCTTATCCAGCTTGGCGTAGTTCGCCATCAACTTTTTCTGCCCCACCTTGTCAAACTGAATCACCAGCAGGGTATCTCCTGCCATAGCGCTCATACTGACAATCTTGCCCGTACCGAAGCTGACGTGCTTCACCACGTCCCCCACCGCAAAGCGGCAGGCACCCACCGAGGTGGCTCTGGGCGTTTTCCCTACCGTCACCTGCGTGCCGGTAGCGCGGGGCGTAGCGCTGTAACTGCTGCGCACAGGCGTTACCTCCTGCTTGGGCGCAGAATAAGAATACCCGCCGTAGCCGCCAAAAGAGGTTTGCCCTCCGTATCGGCTGCCGCCGTAGCGACTGCCACCAAAGTCACCGCCAAAATCCCCATAAGAATGGGTGCGGTCGATCTCCTCGGTGAGACCCGCGGGAATATCCCCGATAAAGCGAGATGGCGGATTGCGATTGGTCTGTCCGTACAGCATACGGCTCTTGGCGCGGGTGATGTGCAATTCTTCCCGAGCACGGGTCACCGCCACGTAGCACAAACGGCGATCCTCTTCCAGCTCCACCGGGTCAAACATGGTCTGATAGCCGGGGAAAATACCGTCCTCAAAGCCGGGCAGCAGCACCACCGGGAACTCCAAGCCTTTGGCGGCGTGCATGGTCATCAGCACTGCCGCATCCGCATCGGCATCGTAGTTGTCGATGTCGGTCATCAGCGCCTGCTCCTCCAAGAAACCCGCCAATTCCGCGTAATCCTCACCGCAGTTCTTCTCATACTGACGGATGGAGGAGGACAATTCCTCCAGGTTCTCCACACGCCCCGCCTCGGCATCCCCCTGGGCCTGCCACATGGCGAGATACCCCGTCTTTTCCAGCATATCCGCATACAAGGTGTGCAGCGGAACGTCGGTATCCTCCGCCTCCTGCCGCAGTTCTTCCATCATTGAGATAAATGCACCGATTTTGTTAGCCGCACGGCTCAGATCGGGATAATCCGCCGCATGGCTGAGCACCTCGTAGAGCGACACTCCCAACCCCGCCGCGATCGCCGCCGCATTGTCGATGGTGGTGTCGCCGATGCCACGCTTGGGCTGGTTGATGATGCGCCGCAGGCTCACTACGTCGTCGGGATTCTGAATCACCCGCAGATAAGCCATGGCGTCCTTCACTTCGAGGGTATCATTAAAGCGGTGACCGCCGATGATGCGGTAGGGCACGCCGCTCTTGACCAACGCCTGCTCAATGGCGTTGGACTGGGCGTTAGCGCGATAGAGCACCGCAAACTCGCTGTACCGCCGACCGCCGCTGACTCCGGACAGAATCACCTCTGCCACGTATTTGCCCTCCTCCTCGGCGTTCTCCAGCGTCACCAGACGCAGGGGATCACCCTCGGGGTTTTGGGTCCACAGAGTCTTGCCCTTACGCCCTTGGTTGCGGGCGATGATGGCGTTGGCGGCCTCCAAGATGCGGCCGGTGGAGCGATAATTCTGCTCCAAGCGAATCACCCGACAGCCCGCAAACTGCTCCTCAAAGCAGAGAATATTCTCGATGGTGGCACCACGGAATTTATAGATACTCTGGTCGTCATCACCCACCACACAGAGGTTGCCGCTGCCCTGTGCCAGCAGGCTGATCAGCCGATACTGGGCGTGGTTGGTGTCCTGATACTCGTCCACCATTAAATAGCGAAAACGACCCTGATACCGCGCCAAAATGTCAGGGCAGGTGACAAACAGCTCCACCGTCTTGCTCAACAGATCGTCAAAGTCCATGGCATCCGCATCCGCCAGCTTCTTCTGATACAGCGTATAGGCCTTGGCCACCAATTTCAGCCGAATGTCGAATCCATTGGCGTGCCGCGCCTCATATTCGGGCGGGTCCACCAGCTCGTCCTTGGCGCGGCTGATCTCGCCGAGAATCGCCTTGTGTCCCAAGGTCTTCTCGTCGATATTCAGTTCTTTCATACACGCCTTCATCAGCCGCTTACTATCGTCGGTGTCATAGATGGTGAAGTGCTTAGAATAACCCAGCCGCTCCCCATCCCGCCGCAGGATCCGCGCACAGAAGGAGTGGAAGGTGCCTGCGACAACCTCCTCCCCCTCCGCACCCAGCATACGGGACAAACGCTCTTTCAGCTCACCTGCCGCCTTGTTGGTGAAGGTGATGGCGAGGATGCGCCACGCAGGACAGGGGTCCACGGCGCACAGACTCACGATTTCACCGTCCAGCGGAATACGCCCATCGGCACACAGCCGCAGCTTTTCCACTTGCGCCTCACTAAGAGCAGGAACGAAATCGCTGTTATAGCCGCTGCCGAACCGCACCAGATTGGCAATGCGGTTGACCAGCACGGTGGTCTTTCCGCTGCCCGCACCGGCGAGGATCAGCAACGGCCCCTCGGTGTGGTACACCGCCTGCCGCTGCTCGGGGTTCATCCGCGCAAACTGGCGGTCGATGATCTGCCGCCGCAGCGACACGATTTCAAATGGTGTTAACATAGAATCATCCTTTAAATTAGGAGTTAGGAGTTTTGTAGCAATCCTCGCCTCCCCTTGTCAGGTGATTCCCCCGTCAAGCGGGGGAAATGTCCGCATAGCGGACAAAAGGGGGCCGCTTCGCGGCGAGCGAGAGGTGCCGAGCATATGCGAGGCGGAGGGGTAGTCATTCCCTCTTGACAAATTTCCGCCCATCTGCTACACTCACGGCAAAAATAGAGTTTTCACCGTATCTTTACGCTTTATTGCGGTGCGGTCATTGAAAAAACTCTGTCTTTTTCATATCCGCCGATAACAAGAGGCTGAACGGTCATTCCGTCCAGCCTCTTGGACTTTATCCAAACAAGGTCAGCAGCACACCCGCCGCCACCGCCGAACCGATCACGCCGGCCACGTTGGGACCCATGGCGTGCATCAGCAGGAAGTTGGAGGGGTTGGCCTTCTGACCCTCTTTCTGTGCCACACGGGCGGCCATCGGCACCGCCGACACGCCTGCCGCACCGATGAGGGGGTTCACCTTACCGCCGGAGAGGCGATACATCAGCTTGCCCAACAGCACGCCACCGGCAGTACCGAAGGAGAAGGCAATCAGACCCAGGCAAATAATCAGCAGGGTGGTGGGACGCAGGAAATTCTCCGCGTTGGCTGTGGCGCCCACAGTGATACCCAAGAAGATGGTGACGATGTTCATCAGCTCGTTTTGGGCAGTCTTGCTGATACGGTCCACCACGCCGCTTTCCCGCATCAGGTTACCCAGCATCAGCATACCGATGAGGGGTGCCGCAGAGGGCAACAACAGCACGCAAATCACCGTCACCATAATGGGGAACAGAATCTTCTCGGTCTTAGACACGGTGCGCAGCTCGGTCATCACCACCTGACGCTCCTTCTCGGTGGTCAGGGCACGCATAATGGGCGGCTGGATGATCGGCACCAGCGCCATATAGGAGTAGGCCGCCACCGCGATGGCACCCAGCAGTTCAGGCGCCAGCTTGGAGGTCAAGAAGATGGCCGTGGGGCCGTCCGCACCACCGATGATACCGATGGATGCCGCCTGCGCTTCCGTAAAGTTGATGCCCCAGGCCTCCGCGAAGGGAAGCAGATTCAGCACACGAGCACCGAAGAAGGTGAAGAAAATACCCAGCTGTGCCGCCGCACCCAACAAAAAGCTCTTGGGGTTGGACAGCAGCGGGCCAAAGTCGGTCATACAGCCGATGCCCAGGAAGATCAGAGGCGGATAGATACCAAACTTAACGCCCTGATAGAGATACCACATCAGACCGCCCTGTTCAAAGTGTTGCCACTGGGGCACAAACACGCGGCAGGCACCGTCTTTCTCCGGCTCGCCCACCATCGCATAGGTATTACCGTATTCGATGTATGTTTTCTCCACACCGGCTTCGTTCTCGTAGGTCTTCACCTCGTATTCGACGCCGTTGTATACGATGTAGGCCTTGCCGTCCACCGTTTTGTATGTGCAATCATCCAATTCTGTCTCACTGACAGGATAGACTTGTTCGTAAGTGCCTTCCATATAGTCAATGCACTCCGCCTCGGTAAAGGTCACCAGGCTGTTACGCTGAGGATCCATGATCCCGCCCAAGGGCAGGTTGACCAACAGCATGCCAAAGGCGATGGGCAACAAGAGCAGCGGCTCAAACTGCTTCTTGATCGCCAAGAACAGCAGCACACAGGCGATCGCGATCATAATCAGGTTTTTCCAGCCGCCGCCCTCAAAATTAAACAGACGAGCCAAACCGGAATCGTTCCACAGGGAAACAAACGCATCTAAAAATTGTTGCATATATGTGTACCCCCGCCTTACATCTTGCGAATGCCTTTAACGGCATACTGGCTGCCGGCAGGCGCCACGCTGGCCACGGCGGCAGAGATCACCGCCACCGTCTCGGCGGGGATACCGCCGTCCACATCCGGCTTGGAGCTAACGGTCTCGGTGTTGCCCACTATGGGGGCAACCTGCGCCACAGGAGCAGGAGCCGCCTTGGGGACAGGAACGGCGACGGGAGCACTCTCCTCCCGGGTGTTGGACATTGCTACGCCGAAGATCTTAAAGATCGCGGTCAGCAGCAGCAGCACCAAAAACACCACCGTAAATCCGATGGCAATGACTGAGCCGGCGTCCGCCAAAATGGACAGATCCGTTTTCAACAAACACATACACGTTACCTCCAAGCGCAAATTATGGGTAAATCGTTAGCAAAAAAGCCCATCCTCACCCAGTATAATATCTGCCTATTAGTATACGCCATTTCCCTTCAAAAAGCAACCGTTTTTTCGCCAAAATTTGTTCCTTTTTCAAATTCTTCCACCCATACAAAAAACGCTCCCGACATCATTCGTCGGGAGCGTTTTTTACATTCTGCTCAAGCGTTTTTTAATATTCATCCGATCCAACGCCACCGCCAACAACAAGAAGGCAACACCGCCGGCCACTTCCTGCATGGCGTTGTAGGGCACCGCCAGCAAAGCCGCCTCAGCGGAGGCCGCAAGCACGCCACCGGAAGCCCACAGGATGACCACCTCGGCCACATAATAGCCCGCCACGCCGATGACACCGGCAATCAGAGGTGCTACCGCGTTGCGGCGGCTCAACAACTGCTCTTTTTTCGCTGTAAAGGCAAGCGCCATTACACTCTTAATCACTATGGTAAACGGTGCCCACATCGGTGCCACCAGCACATCCGCCAGTCCGGCACCCACAGCGGCCGCCGCCATCGCATAAGGCGTAGGCAACAGCGCCGCCGTCAGATAGATGACCGTATCACCCAAGTGTACGTAACCACCGCCCACAATAGGAATATGTAAAAACGTCGTGGCCATACACACCATAGCGGCCAGTACGCCTGCCAAAATTACGTTTCTTTTCATGAATACAACCCCCTTAATTCAATTCACGCAAAAACGGCTCAAAAGCAATACCGTCTTGTCCATTCTCCTGCCATTCGGCGGTGGCGGCGGTGGTACGGCACACAAAACCGACCGTCCTATTGACCGCCTCTTCCAGGCCCTTGCCTCTCAACAGCCATCCGCACAACACCGAAGCAAACAGATCCCCTGTGCCGGCAAAGTGACGATCCACCCGATGCCCACTCACCCACACGGGGGCGGCATCGGCGGAAGCCAGCACACAGTTTTCGATGATATCCCCGGATTCCACGCCGGTGACCACCACCGCACCGCAACCGCCGGCCAGCAATTCACGCGCCATCTTCTCCACAGCAGAGTGGCAATCGGTTGCGGCAATCACGTCCTCATAGGATGTGCCGGTCAGCAGACACGCCTCGGTCAAGTTGGGGGTAGCCACATTGGCCAACGCCACCAACCGCGCCATAGCCTGCACCAAATCGGGGGTGCAAGAGGCATACAACTTGCCGTGGTCAGCCATGGCAGGATCCACCAGCCGCAGAGCGCCCTGCTCCCGCAAGCGCCGCAAAAACGGCTCCAAAACATCCGCCTGCCGCTCATTTCCCAGATAGCCGGTATAGCCGCAGGCAAAGGTGAGCCCCAAACTCTCCCAATGGTTGAGGAAGCCCTCCATATCGGCGGTGAAATCCCGCACCAAGGGGTTGGGATAGCCCGTGTGGGCAGACAGCACCGCCGTAGGCAACGGACACACCTGAAAGCCCATGGCAGACAAAACCGGAATGGACACGGTCAGCGAGCACCGACCGAAACCGGACAGATCGTTCACCGCCGCAATGCGCTGCACTTCCATTTTCCTCTCCCCTTTCTCACAAAATCAAAAGCGCCGTCAAACGGCATCGTTCTCCATACCAAAAGGACGCTCCATCAGCTGTGCCAGCGCCATGCGAGGATCCATCCCCTCATAGCACACGCGATAGCAATGCTCCACGATGGGCATGTCCACCTTATAACGGCAAGCCAGCTCCCACGCTGCACGAGCCGCGAGATAGCCTTCCACCGTGCCCACCTGACGAATGGCGTTTTCCACCGTCTCACCACGACCGATGAGAATGCCTGCCCGCAGGTTGCGGGAGTGCATGCTGCCGCAGGTGACGGTTAGATCGCCCATACCGCTGAGGCCGAAAAAGGTGCGTTCATCCGCATCCATTTCCTTGCCTAAGCGAGCAATCTCCACTAAGCCACGGGTCATCAAGGCGGCTTTGGTGTTGTCACCCATGCCGAGGCCGTCCACAATACCGGCACAGAGGGCAATCACGTTTTTCAGCGCACCGCCCAGCTCCACACCGATGAGATCTTCATTCAAATATATGCGGAAGCTGGCTTGGCTCAGCGCCAACTGCACCTGACGAGCCGCCGACATATCCTTGGCAGACACCGCCACCAGCGTGGGCACCTTGCGTGCCACCTCCTCCGCATGGGAGGGGCCGGACAGCACCGCCACCCGTGCCATGGGCAGTTCCTCTTCCAGCACCTGAGAAAAGCGCAAAAGCGTGCCGTCCTCCAAGCCCTTGCCCGCATTGACCACCACCGTGTCGGGGCACAAATGTGCCGCCAAAGCACGCGCCGTGGAGCGGATGGCAAAAGAAGGCACCGCTAGGATCACCATATCGGCCTCCGCCGCCAGCGCCATATCCCCGGTCAAGCGGATGCCTTGGGGCAAAAACACCCCCGGCAAACGAAGCTTATTCTGATTGTGCAGACGCAGGTCTTCCAGCTCCTCCGGATCAAAGGACCACAGGGTAACTTCATGCCCCATCTGCGTGGCAACCAGCGCCAGGCCGATGCCCCAGCCGCCGGCACCCAAAACCATAATCCGACTCATTTCTGTTCTCCTTGTTCCGCGCTCGACTCTGTGTCGACAGACACCTTCTCACCGATGCGTCGCTCGGTGCCGGCAATGATGCGGCGGATGTTGCCGCCGTGTTTGGCTATCGCCATCGACACCGGTATGCCGATGCTGATGGTGCAAAACCACACCGTTTCCATCACCATACGATCCACCCAACAGCACAGCACAAAGGTAGACACAATGATGGCAACGCCGGCCAACACCGATCCCAAGCTCACCATGCGGCTGAGCAGAACGGTGAGGGCAAACACGCCAACGGCGATCAGGCCCACCCGCCAATCCAGCACGAAGAGCAAGCCGCCGATGGCAGCAACGCCCTTACCTCCGCGAAAACCGTAAAAGACAGGAAACACGTGTCCCGTCACCACAAACACCGCCGCCACATAGCGACCGAATACGGTCAGCTCCTCCGGCCCAAAGGCCATCTCGCCGACAGGCAACAGCGAAGCGATCCAGCCGCCGGCAAGCGCCGCCAGCACACCCTTGCCGCCATCGCCGATCAGGGTCAACACCGCCGGCAACACCCCCTGAGAGCGCAACACGTTGGTGGCACCGGCGTTGCCGCTGCCCACCTCCCGAATGTCCTTGCGGGAGCGCAGACGGGTGATGATGATTGCCCAGTTGATGCTGCCCAGCAGATACGCCATCACGGCGATCACCGGCACAACCGGCCAACGATCCAATAACATATCCAACATCGGAATCTCTCCTTATTGAGTGGTTCTATCTCCCTTTTCACGGATGATAAAGCGAACGGGGGTCCCCTCCAAGCCGAAGGTGTCCCGCAGCTGATTTTCCAAATATCTCTGATACGAGAAGTGGAACAATTCCGCCCGATTGACAAAGAACACGAAGGTGGGCGGATTGGTAGAGGGCTGGGTCATATAGTAGATACGCAGACGCTTGCCCTTATCCGTGGGGGGCTGCACGCGGGCGGTGGCCTGCGCCAGCACGTCGTTGAGCATACCCGTCTTGATACGCAGAGAATTCTGCTCGCTGACAAACTTAATCAGCTCAAACAGCCGTTCCACACGTTGACCCGTCTTAGCAGAGATAAACAAGAAAGGCGCATATGGCATAAACGAGAAATCGTTCATCAACTGTTTGCGCATCTTATCCATCGTCTTGTCGTCTTTTTCCACCGCATCCCACTTGTTGACCGCGATGATGCAGGCCTTGCCCTTTTCGTGGGCGATACCCGCCACCTTGCTGTCCTGCTCGGTGAAGCCTTCGGTGGCGTCGATCATGATCACGCACACGTCGGCACGCTCCACCGCCATCTGGGCACGGAGCACGCTGTATTTTTCGATGGCGTCGTCTACCTTGCTCTTGCGGCGCAGACCGGCGGTGTCAATGAAGATGAAATCGCCGTACTTGTTGCTGATGTGGGTATCAATGGCATCGCGGGTGGTGCCGGCAATGTTGGACACAATGCTGCGCTCCTCACCGGCGATGCAGTTGATGAGGGAGGATTTGCCCGCGTTGGGCTTGCCGATGACCGCCACCTTGATGGTGTCACGCTCCTCATCCTCTTCTTCGGAAATGTCCGGCAGATAGCGGATGACCTCGTCCAGCAGGTCGCCGGTGCCCATACCGTGCACCGAGGATACCGCCACGGGGTCGCCCAAACCCAGATTGTAGAATTCATAGAATTCCGCAGGAGGGGAACCGGGGGTGTCACACTTGTTGACGCACAGCACCACCGGCTTGCCGCTCTTTTGCAGCATGGTGGCCACCGACTGGTCATTGGCAGTCACACCGGAGCGCAGGTCGGTCACCAAAATGATCACGTCTGCCTGATCGATGGCCAGCTGAGCCTGATTGCGCATCTGGGCCAGAATCACGTCGTCGGTCTTGGGCTCGATACCGCCGGTATCCGCCAGCATAAACTTGCGGCCGCACCACTCGCACTCCGCAAAGATACGGTCGCGGGTAACGCCGGGGGTGTCCTCCACAATGGACAAGCGCTGTCCGATCAATTTGTTAAACAAAGTAGATTTTCCCACATTGGGACGCCCTACTACGGCGACAATAGGCTTAGCCATGGGCTACCCCTCCTTTATCCGTAATCAGCGCTTCTAACAGCGCATAAGCATCGGTCTCCTGCACAAAGGTTACCTCTGCGCCAAGAGCCTGTTTCACATCCTCCACACTCACGTCATCCAGGAATAGATCCCCCTCCTGACGGAGCATATTGGCCGGCAGGATCAGCCGTTCCATCGGCAATCCTTGCAACTGTTTAATCAGATCACCGCCGGTCACCAAGCCCGACACGGTGATGGTCTCACCAAAGAAATCGTTGCGGATGGGCACCACCCGCACCTGTAAATCCGGCCACTTTTCCTTCGCCAGCCCCACCAACGCTTTGAGATAGGGAGCGGCGTCCACACCGGTGGCGATCACCGTACGCTTATCACACACCACGGTGGCATCACAACTGTCCAACGCCTCCAAAAACTGCTCTTTGAGCAGAGCCAGCATACCCACGCCGTTTTCCAACTGAGGATACTCCTCATAAAAATCATCGGCGGGAATGGGCAACCCCGCCTTGATATACCACTCATCCGAGGGATAGAACACACGGCTGCCGTGCTGTTCCAGCATCTTGTCCCCCATTTCGGTCATCACGCGGATGACCTCAGCACTCTCCTCGGGGGTGAAACCGCGCAATTCGGGCAATCCCTCCCGGTGCTTGGTCAGCCCCACCGGCACCGCCGCCACGCTGCGCACCGCAGGCGCCAACGCCGCCAAATCCTTCATTGACCGCATCAGTTCCTCGCCGTCGTTGTACCCCGGCACCAGCACCAGCTGACAGTTGATGGCCAGTCCCGCCTCGGCAAAGCGATGGAGATACCGCAGGCAATCCCCCGCAAAGCGGTTGTTCATCATTCGGCACCGCAGATCGGGATTGGTGGTGTGCACCGACACGTTGATGGGGCTGATGTGCATCTCAATGATGCGCTCCACGTCGTGCTCGGAAAGATTGGTCAACGTAATATAGTTACCGAACAGGAAAGACAACCGACTGTCGTCGTCTTTAAAGTATAGGCTTTCCCGCATACCCTTAGGCAACTGGTCGATAAAACAGAACACACAGTTGTTGCGGCAGGAGCGCTGTTTGTCCATCAGATAGGTGTCAAAACCCATCCCCAGCTCTTGGTATGGCTCTTTACGCACACGGACGGTACGTTCTTTCCCCTTGACGGTTTTTACCGTCACCGTCAGCTTACTGTCGGGGATAAAAAAGCGATAATCCAACACGTCATGGATCTCCCGACCGTTGATAGCCAGCAGGGTATCCCCCGCCTTGATGCGGGCTCGTGCCGCAGGACTTTTCGCTTCCACGTTTTGAATCACAACCGCCACCACGGCACCACCTTTCGTACAATTAGCAATGAATAATGAGAAATGAGGAATGGGAACGCAACTCATAGAAGCGATTCACGAATCGACCGTCCAACGTGTTGTACAGACTCGTCAGCCTTCCCCTCGAGGGGAAGGTGGATTTTCGCCGCAGGCGAAAAGAGGGATGAGGTGGTCGCGAAGCGTTTCTTCGTCCACCCCATCGTTGGCAGGCTTTCTCCTGCCGTCAACGAATCACGATACTCCTACTCCCCCACTATTACCCCACATTGTAACATATATTTACCAAAAAAGAAAGACCTAAATGTAAACCAAATGTAAAAAGGTGCGGAAAAAGAAAAATAGAGGGGGATTTCTCCTCCTCTACTTTACTTTCCGCACCAAAGCGAGCGATTATTCGCCGACCTTAACGATCTGCTTGCCACCGTAGTAGCCGCAGCTGGCGCACAGACGATGGGCACGCTTGTACTCACCGCACTGAGGGCACTTCACGATCGCGGGAGCGTCCAGCTTCCAGACGTTGTTGCGTCTTTTGTCGCGACGGGCTTTGGATGTTTTTCTCTTGGGTACCGCCATTTCAGCACCTCCTTGCATTGATGAAAGAGATTTACTCTAATAATTGTCCCAACACAGCGAGACGGGGGTCGACAGATTTGTGGGAGCACCCACACAATCCTTCATTGAGGTTCTTTCCGCACAGGGGACACAGTCCGCGGCAATCCTCGCGGCAGAGGCTTTTGTACGGCAATTCCAGCAGAATATCCGCCATCGTGAGATCGGCGAGATCCAGTTGATACTGGTCCAGCAGGATATAGTCGTCGTTTTCCTCATCCTCGAGGGTGGCCACCAAAATGTGGTCCAACGGGACGTCATAGGTTCTCTCAAAAGCACTCAGGCATCGGTCGCACCGTCCGTGATACACAAACGTCGCCTTTGCCGCCAACTGCACCACACCGGCTCTGACGGTGATCGCTCCGACCACACGAACAGGCTCTGTTATGGGGCAAATGCCTTGATATTCCACCTGTGAAAAGTCCAATTCTGTGTCGATGGGCAGGCTGTTCACCTCACCCATAAACAAGGATCTGCATTGCAAAAGCATAGTTCACCTCAATCGTCACGCGTAACATTATATAAGAGCAGGCGGAATTTGTCAATAGACAATTTCAAATTCCGTCATTTTTCCGTACAAACAGCCCTTAGTGCGTGGGGCCGTCCACTTCCACCAGCGGCACAAACGCCTCCGCCTCGGCATCGCCGATGTCGCGGATGATGATAAAGGGCGTCAGTTCGTCATCCTGACCGGCAGGGTTGTCCCGAATGCGCTCCGCCAGATTGTCGTCCGCCACCTCAGCCAGGTCGGGGGATTTCGCCAGCACCTCCACCGAGATGTCGTTGGCGTCCACCAGCACGCAGGAAATACCCAGCTGCTCGTAGATGTCGGCGCACACCTTCTCCGGCTCTCGGGGGTTGAGCACCGCCAGATCGTGATAGGTCTCAAAGGCGGAGTGGCTGTAAAAGCCGTCGATGCCGGCCACGTCCTGTCCCACGATTTCATAGAACACGCCCCGTTTGCCGAACACCTTGCACACAGCACCCCAGAATGCGGCCCACAGCACCAACGGCAGACCCTTCATATTGATAGCCAACTGCAACTTATAGGGCTCGTCCATACCGATGCCGTTGCTGTTGCTGGTGGCAAACTTGGACAAAAACTTGGCCCAAAAGCCCAGCTTTACGTTCTGTTTTTCCACCGTATTGTCTTGGCACATAGAGATGACCTTTTCGCCAAGGGTCACCACGTCCCCCTGCTGATACAGGGGCAACACATACCGACGCAGAATCTCGATATAATCCTCACCGCGTCCGATAAAATGGGTTTTGACACCGTAGCGCTCATACCGAACGCCCTCTACTTCCCGCAAACCGCGGATATAGTAGACCACGCCATCCTTTTCCCGCTTGTTTTGCTCATTGTTGCGGTTGCCTTCATACCAAATTGCCATCGTTTTCGCTCCATTCGCACATTTGCAGAGAACGGCGGGGAAACCCCGCCGTTCCACACATTCTACATGTATTATGCGTTATCCGCACCACCGCTATACTCAGATCTCCTGAGCCAGCTCAGCCACACGGGCGGGGATATCCGCCTTGTCGGCAGACACGGACAGGGTGATGTTGGTGTCCAGCTTGGCCAGCTTCTCCACCATATCGGCCAGCTTCTCCAGATCGTCGCCGCCGATCTTCAGGGTGGAATCCACGAAGATGTCGGTGATGTCATAGTTACCGGCGCACATACCGGCAATGAAGCCGTACAGGCAGCCAAAGCACTTGATGTTATAGTCCTCAGCGGCAACCAAACGAGCCTTGTGGCTCAGATCGTAAGTCAAAGTGTTATCTTTTTCAATAAAGACCACGTTTCCCTTAGACTGCTCAACGGCGGCCTTGCACAAGTCCATCAATTTCTTAGTCTTGCCGGAGCCTTTTTTACCGAGAATTAAAGTGATCATAATGTTGTCCTCCTAAATGTTGTGTATTTGGAAACCGCCGCAGGGCGGGAACTCCCGTGGATTGAAATCTTACTTGCTCAAACGCGCTTCCAGAGCGGCACGCGCCTCTTCATAGCCGGGCTTACCCAGCAGAGCGAACATATTCTTCTTATAGCTTTCCACACCGGGCTGGTCAAAGGGGTTGACACCCAGCATATAGCCGGAGATGGCACAGGCCTTTTCGAAGAAATAAATGAGATAGCCCAATTCCTTCTCATCCATGGCGGGGACATCCAGCACCAGGTTGGGGGTGCCGCCGTCGGTATGAGCCAAAACGGTGCCCTCAAACGCCTTTTCGTTCACAAAGGACAGGGGCTTACCGGCCAAGAAATTGAGGCCGTCCACGTTCTCTGCATCCTCTTTGATGAGGATGTCACGCTGAGGCTTATTCAGCTTGACCACCGTCTCAAACAGGATGTTGGAGCCGTCCTGAATGAACTGCCCCAAGGAATGCAGGTCGGTGGAGAAGATCACAGAGGCGGGGAACAAGCCCTTGCCGTCCTTACCCTCACTCTCGCCAAACAGCTGCTTCCACCACTCGTTCATCATGGCAAACTGGGGCTCATAGCTGACCATCAGCTCCACAGCGCGACCCCGACGGTGCAGAGCGGTACGGGCGGCGGCATAGCGATAGCACTGGTTCTTGTGCAGGTCGGTCTCGGCAAAGTCCTTGCGGGCCGCAGCGGCGCCTTTCATCAAGGCGTCGATATCACAGCCGGCCACGGCGATGGGCAGCAGGCCCACAGCGGTCAACACCGAGAAACGGCCGCCCACGTCATCCGGCACCACGAAGGTTTCATAACCCTCACGGTCAGAAAGGCCTTTCAGCGTGCCCCGCGCCTTATCGGTGGTGACATAGGTGCGGCGCACCGCCTCCTCATGGCCGTAGCGCTGTTCCAGCAGCTCACGGAACACACGGAAAGCGATGGCGGGCTCGGTGGTGGTACCCGACTTGGAGATCACGTTGATGGACACCCGACGACCCTCGCAGATCTCCAGCAGCTCAGACAGTTGGGTGCCGGAGATGCTGTTGCCGGCGAAGTAGATGTCGGGGGTATCTTTCTTCTTCGCGTTGTAATTGTTGGATTTCAGAAATTCAATGGCGGCACGGGCCCCCAAATAGGAGCCGCCGATGCCGATGACGATAAACACGTCGGTGTCTTCCTTGATACGGGCAGCCGCCGCCTGAATGCGGGCAAACTCCTCTTTATCGTAGTTGACGGGCAGATCCAACCAGCCGAGAAAATCGCAGCCCAAGCCGGTGCCGGTGTGCAGCAAATTGTGCGCCACAGTCACCTGAGGTTGCAGAGCCAAAATCTCCGATTCGGAGATAAAGCTGTTTGCGTATTTTGTTTCCAATCTGACCGCCATCGTCATCCGCCTTTCTGAAATACGGGGAACCCTTCCCCATCCTTGCTTTATACACACATTTTACACTATTATTTCTAACTTTGCAACCGCAAATTGTGAATTTTTCTGTCTTTTTTTACAAATCAACGCAACAAAGCATCCATGAGCAGTCCATACGCCCAACGAAAGGACACCGCAGGCACCTCGTGAACGGCACGGATGGGATATTCCCCCACCGTTTCTCCTCCTACGGTCAGCCGCCACGTACCCACCGTTTGCCCAGCCAACACCGGAGCTTGCAGATCCTTTGCCAACTCGATTCTGCTTTCCATCTTCCCTTCCACCCCTTTTTCGAGGAGTAAGGGTGAGGGGGCGTCTGCCTTCACCTCCACCTGAGCGCTCTGCCCCTTCAGCACCGGCACGGGAGCCAACTGCAGCCCCTCCACCGACGGAGTATAGGTCACGTAATGGGCAAATCCATAATCCAGCAGCGTTCTGGCTCCCTCCCACCGATCGGCGGTGGTGGCGCACCCCAGCACCACCGCCACAAAGGAGGTTCCCTCACGCCTGGCCGTGGCCGCCAAGCAGTGCCCTGCCGCATTGGTGGTGCCGGTTTTCAGCCCGGTGGCCCCCGGATAATGGCGGAGCAGTTTGTTGGTGTTCACCAACTGGGATTCCCCACCCCGCAGACTATCCATCCAAATGGTGGTAAACCGCTCGATCTCCGTGTGCGTCATCAATTCCCGACTCATCAGCGCCACGTCATAGGCGCAGGAATAGCCGCTGTCGTCCAGCCCACTGCAATCCTTAAATTCCGTGTCCGCCATCCCCAGCTGCTTGGCTCTTTCGTTCATCGCCGCCACAAACACAGGGATGCTGCCGCACAGATGCTCCGCCAACGCTCCGCAGGCGTCGTTGGCGGACACCACCGCCGCCGCTTTCACCAATTCCTCAACGGTCATGATCTCCCCCGGCTCCAACCAAATCTGGCTTCCGCCGATGCCCGCCGCCGTGGCGGAGCAGGTGACGGGATCGGTCCAAGCGACTCGTCCCGCTTCGATGGCCTCCATCACCAGCAAAAGGGTCATAATCTTGGTCACCGACGCAATGGGCAGATGGGTATGGCTGTCCTGCTCATACAGCACCGTCCCACTGCCCAGGTCCATCAGCACCGCCCCTTTGGCCTTCACCGTCAGTTCCCCCGGTGCGGGCAGGGTCACGGTGGGCCATGCGGCGTCATCCTCCCCCAGCAGTTCCTGCAAGGGTTCGCCGTTTTCCTCATCGTACATCACTGCTCCGTCTGCCGCCACCAAGGGGCACAGCAGCACACACAACCCACATAACAAACCCAAAAATCTACGCCATAGCATATCGCTTCATCCTTTCGTTCAATAGCATTCCGTTCATATATATGAAAAAATTTGCAAAATAAGCAGAAAGGGTCTTCCTTTTTTCCGCGAAAAGTCATATAATAGGGAGTTGAGAGTTCAACTTGTGGGAAGGATGATAACCATGACCCAACAACACAACTGGTTAGAGAATGTACGGCACATTCATTTCGTGGGCATCGGTGGCTCAGGCATGAGTCCCCTTGCCGAGATTTTACATGCGAAGGGCTTTTCTCTCTCCGGCTCGGATAACAACGAATCCGACAACCTGACCCGTCTGCGCGGATTGGGGATCGCTATCACCATGGGTCACGCCGCCGCCAACGTGGAGGGGGCGGATCTGGTGGTCTATACCGCTGCCGTTCCTGCCGACAACCCCGAATTGGTGGCCGCCGCCGAGAAAGGCATTCCCACTTTGGAGCGGGCTATCCTGCTGGGCTGGATCTCCCGCCAATTCCCCCACACCATCGCGGTGGCGGGCACCCACGGCAAGACCACCACGTCTTCCATGCTCAGCCACACCCTGCTCACTGCCGGCACCGACCCCAGCATCTTCATCGGCGGTCGCCTGCCGATCATCAACGCCAACGGTCACGCCGGCACCAACGATACCATGGTGTGCGAGGCCTGCGAGTTTAAGGATCACTATCTCGAAATGACCCCCGCCGTCAGCATCATCCTCAATGTGGACGCTGACCATCTGGACTATTTCGGCGACCTGAACGGGGTCATCACCTCTTTTCACAAGTTCGCCTCCCAGACCACCGAAGCCGTCATCTACAACGCCGACGACCCCAACACCCGCAAGGCGATGGAAGGCATTTTCAACGCCTCCCTCATCTCCTTCGGCACCACCGACGGCTGTGACTGGCAGGCGCGGAACATTCGCACTATCCGCGGCGCTTACGGCCAGTACGATCTATACTGTAAAGGCAAGTTCCTTCACACCATCGAACTGGGTGTTCCCGGCGCTCACAACGTGCTAAACTCCCTCTCCGTGGCGGCTGCCGCCACCCTGTGCGGGCTTACCCCCGCCCAGATCGCCGCAGGCATCGCCGATTTCCACGGTGCCGGTCGTCGCTTTGAGTTCCTCGGCACCTACGCCGGCGTGACGGTGGCGGACGACTACGCCCACCACCCCACCGAGATCGCCGCCACCATCGACGCGGCGAAGAAATTGGAGCACAACCGGGTGTGGGCGATTCATCAGCCCTTCACCTTCACCCGCACCGCTCGCCACCTGGACGAGTTCGCCGCCGTGCTGGACAAAGCCGACGTGGCGGTCATCAGCGATATTATGGGTAGCCGCGAGGTAAATGTCTGGGGCGTTCACTCCACCCAGATGACCGAGAAAATGGCAAACGGCATCTACCTCCCCACTTTCCCCGAAATCGCGCAGTACGTAGCCGACCACGTCCAACCCGGTGACCTGGTCATCACCATGGGCGGCGGCGACGTGTACAAATGCGCCCGTATGATCATCGCCCTACTGAAAGAGAAAGAGTAACTATGAACCTGCAAAACAAACTGTTCGGAGACCGCGCTTTCTACAAATACGTGTTGGCGTTGTCCGTTCCGATGATGATACAAAACGGCATCACCCACCTGGTGAGTATGCTGGATAATTTGATGATCGGCGTGGTCGGCAAGGTGGAGATGAACGGCGTGTACATCGCCAACCAGCTCCTCTTCGTCTTCAACCTCTGCATTTTCGGTGCGGTGGCGGGTGCCGGCATCTTCGGCGCTCAGTTCGCCGGTCAAAAAAACCATCAGGGCATTGCCCATTCCATGCGCTTCAAACTATACATCTGCACCATACTGACCGTTCTGGGCATCGGCGTCTTCCTTCTGTGGGACGAGCCGCTCATCGTGCTGTATCTGCAAGGCGAGGGGGACCCCTCGGTCACCATTGACTCGCTGTCCAACGCACAGGACTATCTGCGAATTATGCTGCTCGGTCTGCCTGCGTTTGCCCTGTCCCAGTGCTACGCCGGCACCCTGCGTGAAACGGGGCGCACCACTCCGCCTATGGTGGCGGGCGTGGTCGCCGTGATCACAAACCTGATCGGCAACGGCATCCTCATCTACGGCCTGTTGGGTGCCCCCACCTTGGGTGTGAAGGGTGCCGCCATCGCCACGGTGCTGTCCCGCTATGTGGAGTTGGCGATTCTGTCAATTTGGACCCACACCCACGCCGACAAGAATCCCTTTGCCCCCCTGCTCTACCGCAGCTTGCGCATTCCTCTGCGCTTGGTGGGGCAGATCATTCGGCGCGGTCTGCCGCTGATGGTCAACGAGGCCGCTTGGTCCATTGGCCTGGTGGCCCTCAACCGTCAGTATACCATCCGTGATCTGGACGTGGTCAGTGCCAACAGCATTGCCCAAATCTTCTGGAACGTATTCAGCGTGTCCTTTATGGCGGTAGGCGTCACCGTGGGCATCATTTTGGGACAAAAGCTGGGCAACGGCGACAAAAAGGGCGCCAAAGAAGACAGCGTCCGTCTCATCGTGTTCTCCACCCTGCTGGGTATCGGTGTCACCATCGTCTATTGCGCCTTTGCGCCTTTTATCCCCCATCTGTATCAGGGCGAGGATTTCACCCCTGCCATCCGCCAGCTGGCCACCCGAATGATGATCATCGGTGCGCTGGCGATGCCCATCGACGCCTTCGCCCACGCTACCTATTTCACTTTGCGCTCCGGCGGTCAGGTGTTTATCACCCTGCTGTTTGACAGCGTCTACATGTGGGTGATTAACGTTCCCGTGGCGTTCCTGCTGATGGAATACACCGCCCTCCCCTTCCTGGTCATCTACGCCATCTGCCACGCCGTCAACATCTTCAAGTGCTTCCTCGGTGCTTGGCTGGTGAAAAAGGGCATCTGGATCCGCACCATCGTGGACACCCCCAATTCCCAATAAGCGCAAAAGAGTTCGCAGATTCCCTCTGCGAACTCTTTTTTTCGAAAAAATGTAAAACACGCTTGACATTTCGCCTCCCCTATGCTATACTTCGATTGTAAAGCGAACTTTACAAAAGGAGGTCACCTATGAAAAATCGCATCGAAGAGATTCGCAAGGACAAGGGCATCCGCCAGGAGGATTTTGCCCGCGCCTTGGGGGTCTCCCGCCAGACCATCAGCTCGCTGGAAACAGGCCGCTACAACCCCTCCATCCAGCTGGCCTACAAAATCGCCCGCTATTTTGATTTGACCATCGAAGAGGTCTTCCTCTTCGAAGACTAAGGAGGTATTTTTATGAAACCCAATCGCAATATTCGCTATCGCTGGATTCTGTCCATTCTCTACGGCGTCATCGGCATCTCCCTCATCGCTTGCAATCTATTCCATGCAGTGGACGATTATTGGAGCGGTATGGGTGCTGCTCTCCTCGTCATCGGTGTGTTACAGGTATTGCGCCTCATCCGCTACAAGAGCGATCCGCAGTACAAGGAGGCCACCGACACCGCCGTCAACGACGAGCGCAACCGCTTTCTCTCCACCAAGGCCTGGTCTTGGGCAGGATACCTTTATATCATGATTGCCGCCGTCGGCTCTATCGTATTCAAACTCTTGGATCAAGAAGCCCTGATGTTCGCCGCCTCCGGCAGCGTTTGTATCATTCTTGTCCTCTACTGGATTTCCTACCTCATCGTCCGCAAGAAATACTAATTTCCTATTGCCTCCCTCCCCGAGGGAGGTGGCACGGCGACAGCCGTGACGGAGGGAGTTTTTTCTATTCCAGCAAAAAAACGGTGTGTCACTCGACACACCGTTTTTTACATTTCCTGTATTTCCGGCATGCTTGCCATCAGTTCTTTTACCAGAGGCGCAGTCGCCAACCCCTCGGAAAAGGCTGTGGCGCTGCCGCAAGCCACGCCCAGCCGCAACGCCTGCGCCATATCGCCATAGCGTTGCCATCCGGCGGCAAAACCGGCCACCAGACTATCGCCGGCACCTACCGTGCCGACCACCTCGCCCTGCGGGGCAGGCTGATACATCCGTTTTTCACCGGCACATAACAGTGCACCGTCTTTGCCCATGCTCACCAGCACGTTCTGTGCGCCCTTTTCACGCAACCACTCGGCGGCTTCAATCACATCCTCAATGCTGGGCAATCCCTTGCCCACCAACGCCGCCAACTCGTCCCGATTGGGCTTCACCAGCCACGGTTTCTCGCTCAACGCACACAGCAATGCCTCGCCGGCGGTGTCCACCACCGTTTGCACCCCTTTGTCGGCCACTGCCGCCAGTATACGGGCATAGCTGTCCGTATCCATCCCGGGGGGCAGACTGCCGCACAGGCAGAGAATATCCTCCTGCTCGCACAAACGGCTCACGGTGCATAAAAGCTCCTCCACCTTTTGGGGTGTCACCACAGGACCGGGGGCGTTCAGCTCAGTCTCGGTCTCACCGTACAGCTTCACGTTGATACGAGTCTCCCCCTCGAGGAGACGGATAAATTTCGTAGGCACTCCCTGTTTCGCCACAGCGCTCACCAGCAGTTCTCCGTTGCCGCCGGCCACAAAGCCGAGGGCTTGCGTGCACTCACCCATCTCATGCAGCACGCGGGACACGTTGATGCCCTTTCCCCCGGGGCTAAGGGTGGCTCCTGCAGTGCGGTTGAGCCCGCCGATCTGCAAGCCATCCAATTGCACAACGCAATCCAGCGCCGGATTACAAGTTACCGTATAAATCATACTTCGCAGATCCTCCCTCCGCCGACCACATAATCTCCGTCATACAGCACCACTGCCTGACCGGTGGTCACCGCTCTCTGCGGCGTATCAAATACCACTTCGGCTCTGCCATCAGCCAGCGCCGTCACGGTAGCCGCCGCCTCTTTGGCGTTATAGCGGGTGCGGGCGGTGACCCGCACAGGCTCCTGCGGCACCACACCATCCACCCAGTTGAAGCCATCCGCCACCAAGCGGGTGGTGTACAGTTCACTTTCCGGTGTCAGCAGCACCGTGTTATCGAACATATTTTTACTGCGCACGTACAGCGGTGCAGGCAACGCCAGACCCAATCCGCGGCGCTGACCGATGGTGTAGTGGATCAGCCCCTTGTGCTGTCCCAGCACCTTGCCGTCGGCGTTCACAAAGTCACCGACAGGGTACTCCTTCCCCGTCCTCTGCCGAATAAAATCGGCGTATTTCCCATCGGGGACAAAGCAAATATCTTGGCTGTCCGCCTTGTGGGCCGACACAAATCCATATTCCGCCGCGATGCCGCGAATCTGCTCTTTGCTCTCCATCTCACCCAGAGGAAAGGCGATATGCGCCAACTGCTCTTGGGTAAGGAAATACAGCACGTAGGTCTGATCCTTGGCGAGATTCACCGCCTTTTTCAGACGGTACTTTTCGCCGTCGTATTCCACCCGAGCATAGTGACCCGTCACCAGGGTATCACACCCCTGCTCTGCGGCATACTCCATCAGCGCACCAAACTTCATATAACGGTTGCACTCGATGCAGGGATTGGGGGTATCCCCCTCCTCATAGGCACTCACAAAGCGGTCCATCACCTGCCGGGAGAACATCCCTCGCAGGTCGGCGATCTCAAAGGGGAATCCCAACGCTTGCGCGATCTTGCGGGCATCCTCCGCCTCGGCGGCGGCGCCGCAGTTCTCGCCGTCGTGCAGACGCATAGTAACACCGAGGCAGTCGTATCCCGCCTCCACCATCTTGGCCGCCGCCACCGAACTGTCCACACCGCCACTCATGGCGATCAGCGCCTTTTTGCTCATTGGGAATCCCTCCTTTCGTACAAACATTATCCTATCGCAGAGACTAACCAACCTTCCCCTCGAGGGGAAGGGGGACCGCCAAACGGCGGTGGATGAGGTGGTCACAGAACGATTAAAGGGTAACGCCGTCTGCGGACGGCTACACCTCATCAGTCACGGCTTACGCCGTGCCAGCTTCCCCTCAAGGGGAAGCCTTTGCCCTATCCGACCTTATCCCTCATTCCTCATTCCTCATGCCTCATTCCTAATTACTCATTGTTCCATAATACCACAAACCCGACGGTTTTTCAACCGTCGGGTTTGCAATTTCCTCTATTTTACGGATTTTCCACCACACCGGTGAACAGGATGGTATTCTCCGGTCCCGTGATAGCAAACATAAAGGGGCGATCCAGCACAAAATCCATCTCATCCTCCGGCATCGGTGTGCCGGGCCTCATCACTATCGTATAGGCAGCGGCGGTAACTCCCTCTTCGTCGATGGCAACACGAGCGGCGTGTTGCACCTGGTTAACCCACACAGGAGCGGTCTTTTTCTCTAAAATGCCGCTAAAATCACTTTTTTCGGAATCGAAGACGTCAGTTACTCCCAAGTTTCTTAATCCATTGATCAAATCTTGGTCGGACACCACGTCAAACTTTGGGATAGACATATTCACTTTGAGCAATTTACTATCCACCGATCCCGTTTTGCCCTGCATCAGATTCAACACCTGCCGATTGGCGACAAGGTCGTTTACCGACACACCCTTTTCGGGTAAGAAAAAAGTCATTTGGTAAGTGCCGTCATCCAAATCCAGCGATACCGCAGTAAAACCATCTCCAAAGTAGGAATTGGTTATAGGACTCTTGCACATATACTCCACCGCAATCTGACCGTCGGCGGTAGCAAAATCGCTTACGATATTGTTCAGCTCACTAAACTCGCTGTTCCATCCGGCCTTAAAACAAATGGTGGAGGCCAGTGCCAGCACCGTTTCGGGGTCAAACCCCAAGCCGCCCGCCTGCTCGGTCAGCAGATTGTCGGTCTGTTCATTAATCCAGTCCTGCAATGCGTGATTGTACGCCACACTGCCCATCTCCCCCTCAAATACGGAGGCGTAGTAATGCTTAGCCAACGCGTTCACCGTGTCTGTATCATACTGCCAACAGTCGCCGTTCGACAGCCACAGGGAGTTGGCCAGCAAGCTGGTGACAGCACCATCATCCATATAAACGCCATTCCATAACGAAGAGCACTTCTCCCGCAGTGCAGTCAAGTCGGAAACCCCCAACAGGTTTAATAGCTGTTGGCGGCTGTTACCCTCAGTGGTCTCTGCCAGCATAGCCAGCGCCAAATAGACGTTGAGGGGCGAATACACCCGATTCTTCCCCGCTTCACCGGTAAGAAACTGAGCCATCGTCTCAGCATAATAATCGGTCATACCGCCGGCCTGTCCCTCCAACTGCGCCTGCTGTTTGCGCACCGATTCTCGCCACAAATAGTAATTCTCGTGATAGTCCCGCGCCACCATCTGTGGATATTTGGGCTGCGCCAAAGCCAAAAAAGCAGGTATAGGTTCCTTATTCGGTTTTGTAGTGGGTTTGGTTGTTATTATCTCAGCAGGTGCGGTGGTTTGCGTTGCAGTGGTGCTCGCACTCGTGCCGACTTGTGTGTTCGTCCCCCCCACGCTCACAGACGGTTTGGTTTGCGAATTGACCCCTTGTGGCTTCACATACGGCCACACCGTCACCATTCCCACCGCCAGACATACGCAGGCGGCCACCGCCACAGCGGAAATCCACCACGGACGGCGACGGCGTGCCGTCATCGCTTCTTCCAAAATGGATTCATCCAGACGCCCGATAGCGTCGCTGAGTTGCTCTCGATTCATACGGAATAACCCTCCTTCTCCAAATACTCACGCAGCCCTTTACGGGCACGGTGCAAGGCGGTCTTGACCCAAGATAGGGTCGCGTCTTGCTTGTCGGCAATTTCCTGCAGGGACAGGGCGAAGAAATAACGACCTACAAACGCCTGCCGCACCGTCGGCTTTAGTGTGGACAGATAGGCGCCGATGTGCTGTGCCAGTACCCCGTAGTCCAACGCCTCGTCAGGCGTTTCGCCGCCGGGAATGCACTCGCCCAGCTCCTCCAGCGACAACGCATACTGGGAAGCCGTCCGTTTCTCCGCCCTGCGGCGGCGATAGCGGTCGATGGCCAATTCGCGGGTAATTTTGGCGAGAAACGCCCCCAATTTTGTCGGCTTGTGAGGCGGCATGGCGTTCCACGCACGTAGATAGGTGTCATTGACCGCCTCCTCACTTTCCGCGGGATCGTCGAGGATGCGCTGGGCTACGGCGGTCAGCGCCGCCCCATAGCAGGCGGCGGTCACCCGCAGAGCGGACTCATCCCTCTGCCAGTATAACTCTACAATGTGTTGGTCGTTCAATTTCTTCACCCCCTCACCTATAATGACGCAAAATTTTGGAAAAGGTTACACTTTCACTCTATCATATTTTCATTTTCTATGCAACAAAAACGGGAAAGGTTGCCCTTTCCCGTTTCATTTACTCGTCTTCCTTCTCAATCTCCGCTTTCACCGCCACCGCTGCTTCCAGCGCCTCACGCAGAGTGTCCAGCCCATCCTTGCCGCCGGTGCGGTCGATCTTCACCGCGAAATAGGGCTTGCTGCCGGCGGAGATCATCACCCGCCCCTTGAGGGCGGCGCTGAGTCCCGCCCCCAAGCGCATATCCAGCTTATCGCAATACAGCAAGACGGATTCCTGCTGCTGGCGCACCTCGCGGATGCCGATGGAGGCCGCCATATTACGCAACAACGCCACGTCCACCAGCCCCTGCACCGCCGTCGGCGGCTCGCCGAAGCGGTCGATAAGCTCGTCGAACACGTCCATGGAATCCTCCACCGTGCGGATATCCGCAATACGGCGATAGATCTCCAATCGCTGAGCGTTGTCGCTGATGTAGCTGTCGGGAATGTGGGCGGTGATGGGCAGATCCACCAAGCACTCGATGGTCTCGGCGGCGGTGACACCCTTCTCCTCGCTGACGGCATCCGCCAGCAGTTTCAGGTACATATCGTAACCCACCGACTCCATGTGACCATGCTGCTGAGCACCCAGCAGGTTGCCCGCACCACGGATCTCCATATCCCGCATGGCGATCTTGAATCCCGCGCCAAACTCGGTAAAGTCCCGCATGGTTTCCAGTCGCTTTTGGGCAATATCGGTCAGTTGCTTGCCACGGGTAAAGGTCAAATACGCGTAGGCTCTGCGTGAAGAACGTCCCACGCGACCACGCAGCTGATGCAGCTGGGACAGACCGTATCGGTCGGCATTTTCGATAATCAAGGTGTTTACGTTGGGGATGTCCACACCCGTCTCGATGATGGTGGTGCACACCAGGATATCCACCTCGTGCTCCAACACCTGCCGCCAGATTTCAGAGAGTTCCTCTTCATTCATCTTACCGTGCGCCACCGTAATGCGGGCTTCAGGAATGCGATTATGCAGCGCTGCCGCCACCAATTCGATGTTATCCACCCGATTGTGGAGATAGTACACCTGACCGTCACGGCGGAGTTCACGGCGAATGGCATCCGCAATCACGCCGTTGTCGTGCTCCAACACGTAGGTCTGCACAGGACGGCGGTCTTGGGGTGCTTCCTCGATGACCGACATATCCCGGATGCCGCTCATAGCCATGTTCAGCGTGCGGGGAATGGGGGTAGCCGACAGGGTCAGCACGTCCACGTTGGGGGTCAGCTCCTTAATGCGCTCTTTCTGCGCCACGCCGAAGCGCTGTTCCTCGTCCACGATGAACAGCCCCAAATCGCGGAAGCAGATATCCTGACTCAGCAGACGGTGGGTACCCACCACAATGTCGATCTCCCCGCTTTTGATGCGTCTGACGATATCCGCCTGCTGTTTTGGCGTGCGGAAGCGGGAGAGCATCTCCACCTTGACGGGGAAACCCTCAAACCGTTTGAGAATGGTATTGTAATGTTGAAACGCCAAAATGGTGGTGGGCACCAAAACGGCGCACTGCTTACTCTGGCTGACGCACTTAAACGCCGCCCGCAATGCCACCTCGGTCTTGCCGAATCCCACGTCACCGCACAACAGCCGATCCATGGGCACCGGCTGTTCCATATCGTTCTTGATCTCGTCGATACAGCGGAGCTGATCCTCCGTCTCTTCATACTCAAAGTGACGCTCAAAATCGTACTGCCACTCCTCGTCGGGGCCAAAGGCATAGCCGGGGGATGCCATCCGCTTGCCGTACAGCACCACCAGTTGCTTGGCGATGTCCTTGACGGCAGATTTGACCCGCGTCTTGGCCTTTTGCCACTCCTGCCCGCCCAGGCGGTGGAGTTTTAGGGTCACGTCCTCCTTGGTGCCGATGTATTTGCTCACCAAGTCCAGCTGGGTGACAGGCACATACAGCGTGTCCCCCTTGGCATACTCCAATTTGATATAGTCCTTTACCACACCCTGCACGTCCATCTGATGGACACCCTGATAGATGCCGATACCGTGGGCCACGTGCACCACGTAGTCGCCGATCTGCAATTCCGACAGGATGTGGATTTCCAACCCCTTATTTTTGCTGCGACTGCGGTTGCGTCGCACAGGGCGCACCGCCCGACCGTGGGTGAGCACCGCCAGATGTGCCTCCGGCAGTTCCAGTCCGGCAGAGATGCCCCCCGCCATCACCAACACCTGCCCACGGATGGGGGCATCGGGGGCTTTGGCGTATAATGCAGGCAGACCCGCTTTCTTCAAATCCTCCGCTAAGGTCTGCGCCGCCTTTTCCTCGCTGCCGGCCAACACCACGCAGGCCATTTTGCGGTTTAAGAGATCCCGCAGATCCTCCGCCAGCAGCTCCACCCGACCCGACCAAACGGGCAACTGGCGAGCATCCACGGTATACATCTTCGCGGTGGGCAGACCGATGCCGCCACGGGAGAAATTATCCATCAAAATCGTGGCTTTTTTCTCCATTTCGGCCATCATTTGCTCCCAAGAAGGGGCGTATTCCATCAGGGCGCGGCACAGCTGATTTTCCTCCAACAGGGCGGTCTCATCCTGCTCCAGCTGCCACAGGTAGGTGCGCACTCTTTCCTTGATTTTACTGGGTTCGCTGACCATCAGCAAGGCATCGCGCATATATGTGAAGGCATTCGCCTTTACAGGATAAATGAGCGACAAATACTTGTCCACAGACCCCGGTCGAGCACCCCCACGCAGGCGGTCCACGTCACGGCGCAGATTCTCCCGCACCTCGGCGGCGTTTTTGGTGCGCAAAGAGGCGGCAAGAGCGTCAATATCCGCCGCCAGCGCCACCGCGTCGTCGTACATGATCTCCGCCGCAGGAGGGATAGCCACCGCCTCCAACTGCTCGGTGCGGCGCTGGGTGATGAGGTCAAAATACCCCAAGGTATCCACCGTATCGCCCCACAGCTCCATACGAATGGGCGCAGGGCAAGACGCCGGGTATACGTCGACGATACCTCCCCTGACCGCAAACTGGCCTGCACCCTCTATCTGGGCGCACCGTTCGTAACCCGCCGCAGACAGAACGGCAGGCAGATCCTTCACCGGCAACTGGGCGCCACACACGATTTCGAGGGTACGCTCCAACAGCGTGTCGGGGGGAATGGTGTACTGCATGGCCGCGTCGGCGCAGGCCACCACGATGTCGTAGCCCCCCTCCGCCATGGCCGCCAGCACGCCCAGACGCATCTGCTCATACTCGCGACCTGCCGCCTCGATCTGCCGCAGAGACAATTCACGGGCGGGCAGATACAACACACGAAGGCCGAGGGCTTTCAGATCCTCAGTCAGTCGATTGGCCTCCGCCTCATCCCCCGCCAGCATCACCGCCCGTTTTTTGAGCGAGGTCACCAGCGAGGCGGCAAACAGCACCTTATGAATGTGGGCAAGCCCCACTAATTGTATGGGTGTGCGGCGTGCGGCAAGATCCTCCCGCACACCCCGATAGGCGGCTAAATTAGCCAGCCCCTTATCCCAAATGCTCATAACGCAATCCTCAATGAGAGTACTTGTTCATCGCTTCCTCAATACTGCCGCCGATAACGCACTCCGCCGCGCCGGCCGCCTTGTCAAAAGCCTCCTCCATCAGCGGACGCTCCTCTTTCTTGTACTTGCTCAGCACCCAGTCCGCCAGATCATAGGCGGGGTGGGGTTTGGCCCCCACACCGATGCGGATGCGGGGAAAATTGTCGTCGCCGATGCAGCCGATGATGCTGCGCAGACCCTTTTGACCGCCGTCGCTGCCCTTTTTGCGCACGCGGATGACACCGGGATTGAGGGCAATATCGTCGGACAGCACCAACAGTTGGTCGGTGCTCAGCTTGTAGAAGGCCATGGCCTCCCGCACCGCCTCGCCGCTGTTGTTCATAAAGGTCTGAGGGAACAGCAGCATCACCTTTTTGCCGCCGATGTCGCCGGTGCCCACCATGGCCTTAAACTGCTTTTTGTTGAGGCTGATGCCGTGGTCCTTCGCCAGCACGCACAGCGCCTCGTAGCCCGCATTGTGGCGGGTGCCCTCGTAGGCCATACCGGGGTTGCCGAGCCCCACCACCAGCCAGTCAATGGCGGTCTTTTTCTTCTGAAAAATCATATCAGTAAACCTCCCAAATGATACGCCTAAAGGCCGAAAGTCACGCGACCTTCGGCTGTTTTTCTCTATTACGCCCCCATTATAGCAAACATTCTCCCCCACCGCAAGAGAAATTTGCGGAACAGGCGAAAAGAAAACGGGCGGTCGAGGGCACCCCCAGCCTCCCTCCCCGAGGGAGGTGGCCGAGCGACAGCGAGGTCGGAGGGAGTAAACACGCACAAACTCCCTCAGTCTCGCCGACTTCGGCTCGACAGCTCCCTCGGCGAGGGAGCCTTCACCCTATCCCGCCTTTCGGTAGCCGTGTAGGGGCGGGCGTCCTCGACCGCCCGTCTCTACAAGCCCCATTCCCCAAAAAATCGTAAAAATTGACCGAAAACCGCCGCAAAATCTCCCCAAATATGCACAAATCGTAGTTTTTACAAAATTTTCAAAAAAAGTGTGGCAAATCTTTAACATATATGGTATACTATCAAGTGGCTTTGCGGAGTCAGCGGGCAGGGTCGGGCAAAACGCTCGGACAGGCCTGCCCCACCGCAAGGAAAATCTGAAAACAAAGTTGGAGGTAAAGTAACATGAGTCACAAGTTTGTCTACCTGTTCAGCGAAGGCGATGCCAGCATGCGTGAGCTGCTGGGCGGTAAGGGCGCCAACCTGGCCGAGATGACCAAGATCGGTCTGCCCGTGCCCCAGGGTTTCACCGTGTCCACCGAGGCCTGCACCCAGTATTATGAGGACGGCCGCAAGATCAACGATGAGATCAAGGCTCAGATCATGGAGCACATCGACAAGATGGAGGGTATCACCGGCAAGAAGTTCGGTGACAAGGAGAACCCCCTGCTGGTGTCCGTTCGTTCCGGCGCCCGCGCTTCCATGCCCGGTATGATGGATACCATCCTGAACCTGGGTCTGAACGAGGAAGTTGTGGAAGTCCTGGCTACCAAGTCCGGCAACCCCCGTTGGGCTTACGACTGCTACCGCCGTTTCATCCAGATGTACTCCGACGTAGTTATGGAAGTCGGCAAGAAGTACTTCGAGGTCCTCATCGACGAGATGAAGGAAAAGAAGGGCGTCACTCAGGACGTTGAGCTGACCGCTGAAGATCTGAAGGAGCTGGCTAACCAGTTCAAGGCTGAGTACAAGGCTAAGATTGGCACCGACTTCCCCTCTGATCCCG
>JAFQGI010000002.1 GCA_017415515.1 Clostridia bacterium
GAGATTTTGAAAAGAGCAGATTTTTGTTCAGCCGCGGCAAAAACGCAGCGAATACTGTATGTATTCGCGAGTATTTTAACAAAGGATGAGCGAAAATCCGCCTTTTCAAAACGGAGTTCGGGTTTGACTGCTCACCCTAGGAGGGATCGTATGAAAAAAGGCTATGCCATCGCCATCGTGTGTCTTTTGCTGGCGCTGTGCGTGCTGGGCGGACTGATCTATTTCGATCTGTTCCACGAACAAGACAAAGGCGACACAACCGTCAATCCCGCGGATTTCGCCCAAGCAATGCAGGACATCGAGGATAGCAAGACGGTGGGCAGCCACGTTTGGATCCTGCCCGATCCCGACGGAGAACCGCAATTATTCCGCTACGATAAGCCGTTGACCTTCACCCCCGAAATTCTCAAAGAGAAGAAGGCGGCGCTGCTGCACACCACCCTTAAAACGGAATACGTCACCCACGAGGGTTATTACGAACTGTACTACGACAACGGATGGAAGCCGGAGTTGACCGACGGCAAACCGGTGATGTACGTGGAGGAAACCACCTACCACTATGAGAGTATGGACAGTGCCGAGGTGGTGATCGGCCCGGCGGATGAGCGCATCGACCCCACCGCCGAACAACTGGATGCGGTCAAGACGATGATCGAAGAGCGTTTGGCGGCAAACCACATCACCGATGGTAAGGCTGTCATCACCGGCTTTGCCTCCTACGAGGATGCAAAGGGGGTTGCTGACCTGATCACCAGCGGCTCCTTGCCGTTTGAGATCACCGTCGTTCAACAGCCGAATATCTATCACTAACACAAACAACAGCCGATTGCGAAACGCAATCGGCTGTTGTTTTGTTTTCTTATCTGCCGCAGCACTGCTTATACTTCTTGCCGCTGCCGCAAGGGCAGGGGTCGTTACGACCGATCTTCTGGGCGGCAGTCTTACGCACCGGCTGCTTCTTGTCGGTGCCGTCGGCGGAGGTGCCGGTCTCCTTGGCCACTTGCTTACGCTGAGGCTCCTGCTGAGAGCGCAGCTGCACCGTCAGCACCGCACGAGCGGTATCCTCGCGGATGGCGGCCACCATCTGCTCGAACATATCGAAGCCCTCGTTGCGATACACCACCACGGGGTCGTGCTGACCGATGGCGCGCAGATGGATGCCACGGCGCAGTTCGTCCATATTGTCGATGTGATCCATCCAATAGCGATCCACCGTCTGCAACAGCATCACGCGCTCGATCTCCCGCATCAGCTTGTCGCCGTACTGCTCCTCCTTGGCGGCGTAGATCTTCATGGCACGCTCGGTGAGCAACTCGGTGATCTCGCTGTTCTCCATATCCTCCAAATACTGAGGCTCGTAACGGAAATCCTCGTCGGTGCACAGCCAACCGCGATAATAGCTGCGCAGACCGTCCAAATTCCACTTTTCGTGGTCCTCGTCGCCGCAATACATACCCACGTTGTCGGCGATGGACTGCTCCACCATCTTCACCACGCTGTCGTGGACGTTGCCGTCCGCCAGCACAGTGTCACGCTGACCGTAGATGACCTCACGCTGTTTGTTCATCACGTCGTCGTATTTCAGCACGTCACGGCGGATGCCGAAGTTGCGCTCCTCCAAACGGCGCTGAGCGCTCTCCACCGCGCCGGACAGCATCTTGGCCTCGATGGGGGTGTCCTCGTCGATGCCCAGCATATTCATCATGGCGTCCACGCGGGAGCCGCCGAACAGACGCATCAGGTCGTCCTCCAGCGACAGATAGAAGCGGGTGGCGCCGGGGTCGCCCTGACGACCGGCACGACCGCGCAACTGGTTGTCGATACGGCGGGATTCGTGACGCTCGGTGCCCAAAATATAGAGGCCGCCCGCCTCACGCACCGCGTCTGCCTCGGGACGAATCTGCTCTTTGTACTTGTCGTTCAGCTCGCCAAACAGCTTGCGAGCCTCCAAGATCTCGGTGTCGTCGGTCTCACCGTAGGCGGTGGACTCGGCGATCAGCTCCTCGGGGATGCCCATGCGGCGCATCTCCGCCTTAGCCAAAAACTCGGAGTTACCGCCCAGCATAATATCGGTACCACGACCGGCCATGTTGGTGGCGATGGTGACCGCGCCCAGTTTACCTGCCTGAGCCACGATCTCCGCCTCTTTCTCGTGATACTTGGCGTTGAGCACCTCATGAGGGATGCCGGTGCGCTTTAACAGCTTGGACAACAGCTCGGACTTCTCGATGGAAATGGTACCCACCAGCACCGGCTGCTTGCGGGAGTGGCACTCTTGGATCTGCTCGATGATGGCACGGAATTTGCCCGCCTCGGTCTTGTAAATGACGTCGGGATTATCCTCACGGATGACCGGCTTGTTGGTGGGGATCTCCACCACGTCCAGATGGTAGATCTGGTTAAACTCCATCTCCTCGGTCATGGCGGTACCGGTCATACCGGACAGTTTCTTATACAGACGGAAGAAATTCTGGAAGGTGATGGTGGCCAGGGTCTTGCTCTCCCGCTCCACCTTGACGCCTTCCTTCGCCTCGATGGCCTGATGCAGACCCTCGTTGTAGCGGCGACCGAACATAATACGACCGGTGAACTCGTCCACGATGAGCACCTGTCCGTCCTTCACCACGTAATCCACGTCACGCTGCATAATGCCGCGGGCTTTAATGGCCTGGTTGATGTGGTGCAGCAGGGTGACGTTCTCGGAGTCCATCAGGTTCTCCACCTTGAAATAAGCCTCCGCCTTAGCCACGCCGGACTGGGTCAGGGTGGCGGTGCGAGCCTTTTCGTCCACGATGTAGTCGCCGTCGACGGTGTCCTGCTCCTCTTTCTCGTTCATTTCCTTGATGCGGAACACTTTCAGCTTCTTGGCGAACTCGTCCGCCACGTTATACAGCTCGGTGGATTTGTCGCCCTGGCCGGAGATGATCAGGGGGGTACGGGCTTCATCAATGAGGATGGAGTCCACCTCGTCCACGATGGCGAAATGGTGACCGCGCTGCACTTTGTCCTCCTGATGCACCACCATATTGTCACGCAGATAATCAAAGCCCAGCTCGTTGTTGGTGCCGTAGGTGATGTCGGCGGCATAGGCGGCACGGCGCTGTGCCTTGTCCAGATCGTGGCAGATCAGACCCACCGACAGACCCAAGTAACGGTATACCTTGCCCATCCACTCGCTATCGCGGCGAGCCAGATAGTCGTTGACGGTGACGATGTGCACGCCCTTGCCGGTCAAGGCATTCAGGTAGGCGGGCAGAGTCGCCACCAGAGTCTTACCCTCACCGGTGCGCATCTCGGCAATGCGGCCCTGATGCAGGATGATGCCGCCGATGACCTGCACGGGGAAATGCTTCATCCCCAGCACACGCCAAGAGGCCTCACGGCAGACGGCGTAGGCATCGGGAAGGATGTCGTCTAAGGTTTCCCCCGCCGCCAAATGATCCCGCAGGATGTTGGTCTGGTTGCGGAGAGTCGCCTCATCCATGGCGGCGTAGGTCTCCTCCAACGCCAGCACCTTATCCGCAAGCGGGCGCACCTTTTTGATTTCCTTTTGGCTGTAATCGCCGAAAATCTTTTTGAGCAAAGACATATATGGTCAAACCTTTCCTGAAAAAGTATATAAAAACACAGATTAAAATTTATTATATCATATTATTTCGCCCTTGGCAACCGCCAAAGGGTAAAATTTGTGTGAACGGGAAACCATCTTGCATATTTCGACACGATGTGCTATACTGGGGGCAACCCCAAATTTGGAGGAGGAAGCAATTGTGAAAATGAAAAAATGGCTGTCTTTTTTATTAGCGCTGACTATGCTCCTGTGTTTGTGCGCCTGTGGCGACGACAGCAAAAAAGAGGAGACAAAAACATCCAAAACCACTATCACTACCAAGTCCGATGATAAGAATCAACCAATCATAGACGATAAATTCAACGGCGAAGATCTTAACATCAACACCGAGCTCCCCACCCCCCGCATCGTAAACATCGCTCTGTTTGGCTTGGATGAGCGCGGCGAAACTGACGAAACGCTGACCGCCAACGGCAAAAGCAAAACCTATCACTCGGATGCCGTGATGATCCTCACCATCGACCGCCGCGATAGCAGCAACCCCAAAATCAAACTGTCTTCCATTGCCCGTGACACTTTGGTGTACGTAGAGGGCTACAACAGCAAAAACAGTATGACTAAGTTGACTTATGCCTTCCAATACGGCTATAACAAAGCCAGAAGTGAAGACCAGGAGAGAAGATACACGCAGGAAGACTACAAAAACGCCGGTGCCAAAGCCGCCGTCAAAGCCCTGAACTACAATTTCCACATGAACATTACCAATTACGCTTATTTAGGTTTTATGGAGTTTGCGGATATCATCGACTATATCGGCGGCGTCACCATTAACGTACAGCAACGTGAACTGAACGAGATGAACAAGCACATTCGTTCCGCCAATGTCGAATGTGCTTTGGAGGTGAAAGAACTGAGCCAAGCCGGCGAGCAGGTGCTCAACGGTGGACAAGCGTTGGCTTATTGCCGTATTCGTAAGATCGACTCCGACTTAAAGCGCACCCAGCGTTGCCGCGACGTGCTGACGGCGGCATATAACAAAGTCAAGACCATCCCCATTAACAAGCTGCCGGAACTGGTGAGTCAATTATTAAGCATCTGCCACACCAACTTAACCAAGGAAGAACTGTTAGAAATCGGCACCTGGGCGGTGATCAATTCCCCCGAGATTCTCAACTATACCCTGCCGGATAAGAGCGTGCAAGCCGATTGGATTTGGGCAGGAGTCCACCCCGATTACAACTGGGTGTGGATTTATGACTTGGACTATGCTTCTGCGTTACTGATCGATTTTATCTACGATAAAAACACCGCCGCAGATTTGCCTAAGCCCACCATGCCCAACGAGCCCATGATAACAGCGGCGCCCCGAACCTCTTCAACCACCATCGCAACGAACTGACAAAAAAGAGCCGACCCGTGCGGGTCGGCTCTTTTGTTTTGCTTATCAGAATCCGCCGTAAAGGCTCATTAAGATCAGCTCTGCCCACAGGTCGTTGACCTGACACTTGGCATTCTCCACGTAGGTGATGTCCACGGTTTCGGTAGAGGTCTGTCCCTGAGGATGGATCTCGTCGGCAGGGTAAACGTTCTCGTCGGTCATCTTGACCACCATACCCGCGTCGTTGTATTCACGGATGGTGGTGTAGAGATAGCCTCTGGAGTTGACGTTTTGATCCTTCACGAGGCGACCTTGATCGTCGTAGGTGTAGAATCTTTCGCTGGTGGAGGTGTCGGAGACGGATACGTATTTCACCAAGCGGTTTTGGTCATCGTACTCCCACGTCTTCTGCTCACCGTGGAAAGAGGTGGACGCCGTCAAACGGCCTTGCTCGTCGTAGGTGAAGGTGGCGGTTCTCTGCTTGCCCTCCATACCGGTGCTTGTCACCTTGACGATGCGACCGTCCGCATCCTTTTCCGCCATATATTCCGCACCACCGGCTTCTGCGGACATACCATAGCTCCACGCCAACCCATCCTTGGGGTTGTAGGGGCAGAAATTGTAATTGACATTGCCGCTGTCGGAGACCGACATCTTCATCATCACGTTGCCGTTGGGATAGTAGAAATAGCGGGTCTGGGTCTCCTTGCCGGCGGAGTTGATCTCCACCGCGGTGACGATCTTGCCGTCGTCGTCGTAGGTGTAGGTAGCCGTGCTTTCCCGATCCTCTTGGTCGTCGGCGACGTATTCCGTCTTCTTGGATATGCAGTTGCCGTGGTCATCGTACGTGTAGACGTAGGTGTAGTTGGGGTATTCCTCGCGGATGCGGTTACCCTTTTCGTCATACTCGTAAATGACGTAGCTCTCGCCGTCGCCAAAGCCGGAGTTGATCATCTTGACCGTCCGTTCGGCGGGATACTCAAACCGCATACGGTTCTCCTCCGACTCCTCCCCGTCGGTGACGGTGCGCACCAAGGTGGCGGGACGCTTCTCAGCGTCAAAGGTGACCTCCATCCGCAGATCGGAACGATCGCCGTCGCTCTGTTGCTCATAGCCGGTCATCACCGCGCCGTTTGCCGTCCACTCGATGGAGGTGATCACCTCTTCGGTATCGTTTTGATCGCCACTCTTATCGGTGGATACGTAATGGTAGCCGCCCAGCAGTTCTTTGGCGGTGGGGTCGACGGTGATGGCGGTGTCCGGATTGTCCTTGTTGCCGCCCTTGTCACCGCTCTCTTCCTTTTTATCCGCCGTGCCGCAGGAGCACAGCAGACACAAAAGCAGACACATCATCAGGAATACGGATAACGCTTTTTTCATACCACATCCTCCTTCTTACGGCTCACGGGTGGTCAGATACCACACCGAGCGCTCAATGGAATCCTTAGAGTTGCCCCAGTCGTTGTTGCCGGCGTTGGAGTGGTCGTACATCCCGCAGAAATGGTGCACGTCCTCCCGCAGAGTGGCGAGATAATTCTTTGCCAGCAGAGAAGCGGCTTTGGCAAAATCCGGCTGCGCCTTTTTACTCATGGCGCCGGCGGAAGCCTCCACCAAGGCGGCAAAATGAGGCAGGCAGAGGCTGTCCTGCCGCTCGAACAGGTCGCGGAACTCCTTTTGCCCCTCCCAGGTGCGGCAGACGGTGGCCAGCATCTTCGCCATGGCATCCTCCATCTGCTCGCAGACGTAGCAGGTGGACAAAGCGGCGGCGGCATCCTTGGCCTGCTTTTTCGCATTCTTCCCCATAAAAGAGCCGCTGAAAACCTGCCGTTCCAGCTCCTCCAAACGGCTCTCCATAGTCAGCGCCACCGACAGGCGGTTGCGCTGACCCAGCATCTGGCGATAGTGGGTGAGGCAGAAGCCTTTTTGGTTGGTTTCGATGCGGATGTCCGGCTCCATCATAGCCGCACCCGTTATGTATTCCACCGCCCGCTTCTCCAAGGTGTTGCGCAGGCGGCAAATGGGACAGCCGTCCCCCTCCTCGAACACCTCGGCAACGGGAATATTGGTAATATCGTAACGCATAAGGATACCTCTCTTACACTCGGATTCGTTTGACCGCCACGCATTTGCCGGTGGCATCGTCCAGGGTGAACAGCACGCCGTCCATGGCACAGGGTCCCTCGGCGGTGGCAAAGCGCACCGGCAGTTTGGTGCGCATTTTCTCGATGGACAGCTCGGTGCGCACCCCCAGACAGGAGTTCGTCGGGCCGGTCATTCCCACGTCGGTGATAAAGCCGGTGCCACCCTCCAAAACCTGCTCGTCGGCGGTGGCCACGTGGGTGTGGGTGCCGAACAGCGCCGAGATCCGACCGTCGGCATAGCCCGCCAATGCCCGCTTTTCCGCCGTGGCTTCGGCGTGAAAATCCACGATGCAGAACTTGGGATTTCCCGCCTCTTTCAGCAGCGCATCCAGCGCTTCAAAGGGGGATGTAAGCGCTTCCATATACACCGTGCCCTGCAAATTGATCACCGCCACCTGATAGCGACCGCGGTCCACGGTGGTGATGCCACGGCCGGGGGTGCCGGCAGGCAGATTGGCGGGGCGGAGCAGAAACGCGTTCTCCTCCAACAGCTCGTACACTTCGTGGCGGCGGAAGGTGTGGTTGCCGCCGGTGATCACGTCGGCACCGGCATCGAAAATGTGTTTGGCAGATACCGGCGTGATGCCGTTGCCGTCGGCGCTGTTCTCACCGTTGACGATGCACACGTCCACCGAAAGCTCCCGCTTCACACGAGGCAGGTGCGCTTGCAAGTGGCGACAGCCGATGGCTCCCACCACGTCACCGATACACAGGATCTTCATAGAATTTTCCTCTTTCTATGAAAAACGCGGAGCGGATAAACCGCTCCGCTGTTTTTCTTTTATTCAACAGAGATGAAATAGTAATACACGGGCTGACCGCCGGGGATGGCAGACACGTCCACCTCCACGCCCATGCGGGCCATCTTACCGCGGATGTTCTCACACACCGCCTCAGCGTCCCGCTCGTTGACCTCATCGCCATAAATGACGGTGATGAAGTTGACGTCCTTATCCGACGCCAAACGGCCGCGAACCAGACGGCGAGCCAAACGGGGAGCCGCCACCATCACATCGGTGTCCACAAAGGACAATTTGCCGTTATCCAGAGCCAAGATCTGACCCTCTTGGATCTTATGACCCTCGAAATCGCTGTCACGGGCGGCAAAGGTCACCGAACCGGTAGACACGTTGTCTGCCGCCTTCTGCATGGCGATCACATTATTGTCTGTGGTTTCATCGGGGTTAAAGGCCAGCATCGCCGCAATGCCCTGAGGGATGGTGCGGGTGGGCAGCACGACCACCTGACGGTCGGCCAGCGGCACCGCCTGCTCCGCAGCAAGAATGATATTCTTGTTGTTGGGCAGCACAAACACCGTCTTGGCGGGGGTGGCCTCTATGGCAGAGAGAATGTCGTCGGTGGAGGGGTTCATGGTCTGACCGCCGGACACCACCTGATCGCAAGCCAGGTCGTCATGGAACAGGCTGTGCAGACCGTCGCCTGCCGCCACAGCCACAAAGCCGTATTCATTCTCAGGCTCCACACGCTCCAGCTTGGGCACGGCGGCATCGGCGGCGGCATCCGCCTCGCCGACCCAGCCGGCATTCTCGTGCTGGATGCGCATATTCTCGATCTTGACGGTCTCAAACTGACCGTATTTGATGGCCTCTTCCAGCGCCTTGCCGGGGTGATTGGTGTGGACGTGGACCTTAATGATCTCCTCGTCATCCACCACCACGACACAGTCGCCGATGCTCTCCAAATAAGCACGCAGGCTCAGGGGATCCCGCTTGCATTTGGGATCGCGACCCACGATAAACTCGGTGCAATACGCAAACTCGATGTCCTGCTCATAGCTGCCCACGGTGCTCTTTTGCGCCGCCTTGGCAGGAGCCGCCTGGGTGTCGCCGGCCACGATCTCGCCGCCCTTGAACACATCCAGCATAGCCTCAATAATGACGCAGAAGCCCTTACCGCCGGCGTCCACCACGCCCGCCTTTTTCAGCTGGGGCAGCAGGTCGGGGGTGCGCTCCAACGAGGCCTCCGCCTCGGTGCAGATGGCCTCCCATACGGCGATGGGGTCTTTGTTTTTCTTCGCAAATTTCTTACCGGCCTCAGCCGCCTCGCGGGAGACGGTCAGAATGGTGCCTTCGGTGGGTTTCATAACAGCCTTATAGGCCGCCTCCACACCATAGGACAACGCCAACGCCAAATCGTTGCCGTCGGCCTCCTCTTTCCCTTTCAAGCCCTTGGAAAAGCCGCGGAACAACAGAGAAAGAATCACACCGGAGTTGCCGCGGGCACCGCGCAGCAGAGCCGAAGAAGCCACGTCCGCCACCTCGGTAGCGGTAGGATTCTGCAAGCGGGACAGCTCACGGGCAGCATTGGAAATGGTCATGGACATATTGGTGCCGGTGTCACCATCCGGCACGGGGAATACGTTTAAGGCGTCAACCGCCTGCTTAACATTGGACAGCGCATGGGATGCAGAAATCATTGCATCCCGCAGCATAGATCCTTTAATCAAATGTAAGCACTCCTTTTCGCTTTGTTTGCATGCAGGCGGATCATTCGGGCTGAATACCGTCCACAAAGACGTTGACCTTCTTGACGGTCAGACCGGTGGCCTCTTCCACCGTATAGCGCACCTTATTGACGATGCTCTTGGCGATGGCGGCAATGTTCATGCCGAACACCACCTCGATGTGGATATCCACCACCAGGCGCTCGCCCTCGTTGCGCACGCGGATGCCGTCCTCCACCATCGCCTGGCGGCTCAGCACAGCGCGCAGACCCTTGCGGGTGCCCTTACGCACCATGCCCACCACGCCGTAGCAGGAGGAGACCGCATCACCGATGATGTAGCGGAAATAATCCTGAGAAATTTCAATGGTACCGTACCGATTGTCGACACGAATCATAGGAACACACCTTTCTGTTTAGGTTAAATCAAAACGTATTTATTGCCATCCGGCGATCCCGTGATAGGGATTGTAGCCGGTGGGGGTGACCACCGTCAAGCGGCGATCATAAGCGGCGATGCCGCCCCATCCGCACAAGGGAATATAAGGCAGGTCTGCCGCAAAGGCATCCAAAAATTCTTGCAGGGTGGTCTCGCCGCCAAGATAGCTCAGATAGGCGGCTTTGGCGGTGCTGTCCTCCGCCACGCCGTAGGAGGTGTCGCCCCCCAACAGCAATCCACGCAAGCTCATATCCGCGGTGGGACGGAACTCGCCCAAATACAGCTCGTATTCCCCCTCCGCCAAGGCTTGGCGGTATTCCTCCTCGTCCAGAGGAGTCAGGGCGATGCGTATGCCGCAGGCCTCCGCCTGGGTGCGGATGTGCTCCGCCACCACCGACCGATCCTGCCGACCGGAATAATAGATCAGCCGCAGCTCGGGTTGCTTTTTGTCGGAAACGGGATACCCCGCCTCAGCCAACAAAGCCTTGGCCTTTTCGGCGTCTTGGGCCGCAGACGGAAGGACGCACCCCTCCATCGGCTTCCAGGAAGCAGGCAAGGGGGATGCGGTCACCACCCCGCTGTCACCATAGACAGATGCCAACACCGACCGATCCAACAGCAGGCTCAGCGCCTGCCGCACAGCGGGAACAGCCAGATGTTTGTGGGCGCTGTTGACGCCCAGCCACAACAACGTGTTCATCTCCACCGGCATGCTGGCACCGGTCACGCGGGGCAACTCGCCCTCGCTGAGGTCGTCAAAGTAATAAGCCAACCGCCCCGAAGCCAACGCATAATACCGCGCCGCCCCATTGGGCAGATGCCGCAACGCCACCTCGGGAAACTGCACCTCGGTGGGATGCTGAGGATTTTTCGCCAAAAGCAAGCCGTCGTCGGTCTGCCGAAGCATATACAAACCACCGCCGACAGGGGCTTGTGCCGCCGCATCGGTGAGGGTGGATGCTTTCACGATCGGGAAGGTCAAACACGCCTGTGCGTGCATATCCGGCAACGCCAACGTGAAGGTGATCTCATTCTTCTTCCCATCACCCTTAGCGGAGGTCACGTTGGACACCAGCGAGGCGTAGTTCGGGGAGGTCTGCGCCGCCTGAAAGGACTTGACCACGTCCTCCGCGGTGACGGCAGAGCCGTCGGAGAACACCGCCCCCTCCCGCAGGGTCACCACCAAATGGGTGGCGTCGGGCTGGGTGATCCCGGAGGCCAGCGACAGCTCAGGAATATAGCCGTCGGTGATCACCGTCAGGCTGTCGTACAGCAGATACGAAAGTTGGAGATTGACCTCCGTGGTGGCGGAAAAGGGATTGAGGGTGTCGTCGTGGCTGTATGCCAGCGCAAAGACCAACGGCTCCTCAGGGGTTTGAGCCGTGGGTGCTTTGGAGGGGGTGACGGTGTTGTCCGGCAGCTCGGGCACCTTGTCACAGCCGCCGAGCAGCAGCACGCACAGCACCAATGCCATGCACCATATACGCCGTGCCACCAAGCCCACCTCCTTCGCTCTGCAAAGGGCATAATGACGCACTTTGCATAATAAGCGTATGTATTATAGCACTTTTTTAATCAATAATCAAGATTTTTCTGCCCGAATGGAAAAATTCCACATCTGCGCGAAAAAATAACAAAAATAGGTTGTAATTTTTTCTATATATGCTAAAATATAACGGTTAATGTGGTTTATTATGACCACTGACAATAAAAACAGGGTCCATTCACCCTGAAAGGAGGCTCTCATATGAGCAAACCCAAGTTTTATATCACCACCGCCATCGCCTATGCCAGCCGCAAGCCCCACGTGGGCAACGTCTACGACATCGTATTGGCCGATATGATCGCCCGCTATAAGCGGATGATGGGCTTTGACGTACGCTTCCTCACCGGCTCGGACGAGCACGGTCAGAAAATCGAGGAATACGCCAATGCGGCGGGCAAGACCCCCCAAGAATACGTGGACGGCACCGCCGAGACCATCAAGGCGGTATGGGACAGCATGAACGTCACCTACGACCGCTTCATCCGCACCACCGACCCCGACCACGTGGCGGTCATTCAAAAGATCTTCAAGAAATTGTACGATAAGGGCGACATTTACAAAAGCAGCTACGAAGGCAAATACTGCGTGCCCTGCGAAAGCTTCTACACCCCCAGTCAGCTGGTGGACGGCAAGTGCCCCGACTGCGGACGCGATTGCGTGGACGCCAAGGAAGAGGCCTATTTCCTCAAGCTGAGCAAATATCAGGACAAGCTGTTGGAATATTATAACGAAAACCCCGATTTCTTTGCGCCGGTATCCCGCCGCAACGAGATGATCAACAATTTCTTAAAGCCCGGTCTCAACGACCTGTGCGTATCCCGCTCCTCCTTCAAGTGGGGCATCCCCGTGGACTTTGATCCCGATCACGTGGTATACGTGTGGCTGGACGCGCTGTCCAACTACATCACCGGCTGTGGCTATGACCCCGACGGCTCCTCCGAGCTGTACCAGAAATACTGGCCTGCCGACCTGCACGTCATCGGCAAGGACATCGTCCGCTTCCACACCATCTACTGGCCCATCATCCTGATGGCGCTGGGTGAGCCCCTGCCCAAGCAGGTGTTGGGTCACCCCTGGCTGCTGTCCGGCGAGGACAAAATGAGTAAATCTAAGGGCAACGTGCTGTACGCCGACGAGCTGGCTAAGCGGTTTGGTGTAGATGCCGTGCGTTGGTATCTGCTGTCTCAGACCCCCTTCGCTCAGGATGGCGTTGTCACTTACGAAAATGTCATCAACACCTACAATGCCGACTTGGCCAACACGCTGGGTAACCTGGTCAACCGCTCCATCGCCATGACCAACAAGTATTTCGGCGGCTCTGTAAAGAAGCCCGCTGCGTTGGATGCGCTGGGTCAGGAGCTGGCGGATGCTTGTAACGACACCGTCAAGAAATTCTATGAGCAGATGGACACCTGGCACAATGCCGACGCCGCCGAGACGGTGATGAATCTCGCCAAGCGGTGCAACAAATACATCGACGAGACCGCTCCCTGGGCTCTCGCCAAGGACGAAGCGAACAAGGAGCAGTTGGAGGGTGTGCTGTATAACCTGCTGGATTGCATCCGCGTGTTGGGCATCCTGCTGACCCCCTTCATGCCGGACACCGGCGCCGCCATCCACGCCCAGTTGCAGGCGGCGGAGACCATCACCGATATGGACGCCGCCAAGTACGGTGCGGCTGACGGCTACACCGTGGGCACACCCTCTCCCCTCTTCGCTCGCATTGACGCTGTGAAGATGCTGGAGGAGATCGCCGCCGAGCAGGAGGCCGCCGCCAAAGCCGCCGAAGCGGAAGAGGAGAAAGAGGGCATCGTATTCCTGCCCGAGATCACCATCGACGACTTCTTCAAGGTAGACCTGCGTGTGGCAGAAGTCACCGCCTGCGAGCCCATCAAGAAGGCGAAGAAACTGCTGAAACTCACCCTCAACGACGGCACCAAGGAGCCCCGCACCGTGGCCTCCGGTATCGCCAAGTGGTACAAGCCCGAGGACCTGATCGGTCGCCGGGTGGTGCTGGTGGCCAACCTGAAGCCCGCCGTGCTGTGCGGCGTGGAGAGCCAGGGCATGATCCTCGCCGCCACCGACCACACCGCCGAGGGCGAAGAGGACGTCAAGGTGCTGTTTGTGGACGGTATGACCCCCGGCAGCGCCATCCACTAAGGTGAGCGATATGAACAAGTTTATTGAAATTTCTCCCTACGAGATGGAAGGAAATCCCTTTCAGATGATTGACAAGCAATGGATGCTGATCACCGCTGGTGACAAGAATGCCGCCAACACCATGACCGCCAGTTGGGGTGGTTTGGGCATCCTGTGGCACAAGCCGGTGAGTTTTGCATTCATCCGTCCCACCCGCTACACCTATGAATTCACCGAGCGAGAGGAGTATTACTCCCTCTGCTTCTTCGGTGAGGAGTATCGGGACGCGCTGAAACTGTGCGGCACCGTGTCGGGCCGTGACCGGGACAAGATCGCCGAGGCGGGTCTGACCCTGCGTTACGACGCCGAAGCGCCCTATTTTGACGAAGCGGATACGGTAATGATCTGCCGCAAGCTGGCGGCGCAGGATATGGACCCCGCAGGATTTGTCGATACCTCGGTGGAGAAACACTACCACAACGACTATCACCGCATCTATACCGGTGAGATTACCAAGGTGTTACGCAGAGCGTAACCGATGAAAGGATGATACCAATGGCAAAAGAACTGGCAAAGGTGTATGAGCCGCAGGAAGTGGAAAAGCGCATCTATCAATTCTGGATCGATGGCAACTATTTCCACGCCAAGGCTCACGCCAAGGATAAAAACGGCAACGAGAAAAAGCCCTATACCGTGATGATGCCCCCTCCCAACATCACCGGTCAACTGCACATGGGTCACGCTCTGGACAACACCCTGCAGGATATCCTCATCCGCTGGCGTCGTATGCAAGGCTATGAGGCTCTGTGGATGCCCGGCACCGACCACGCATCCATTGCAACGGAAGCCAAGGTTGTGGAGGCTATGCGTGAGGAAGGTCTGACCAAGGAGATGCTGGGTCGCGACGGCTTCCTGGAGCGCGCCTGGGCTTGGAAAGAGAAATACGGCAACCGCATCGTCAGCCAGCTGAAGACCATCGGCTCCAGCTGTGACTGGGAGCGCGAGCGCTTCACCATGGACGAGGGTTGCTCCATGGCGGTGAAGGAGGTCTTTGTCCGTCTGTACGAGCAGGGTCTCATCTACCGCGGCAACCGCATGGTCAACTGGTGTCCCACCTGCAAGACCTCCATCTCCGATGCGGAGGTGGAATACGAGGAGAAGGACGGCCACTTCTGGCACCTGCTGTACACCGTGAAAGAGACGAGCGAGCAGTTGGAGCTGGCCACCACCCGTCCCGAGACCATGCTGGGCGATACCGCCGTGGCCATCAACGCCGAGGACGAGCGCTACAAGCACCTCCACGGCTGTCACGTGATCCTGCCCCTGCTGAATAAGGAAATTCCCATCGTGTGCGACGAGCACGCCGACATGACCAAGGGTACCGGCGTGGTGAAGATCACCCCCGCCCACGACCCCAACGACTTTGAGGTGGGTCGCCGTCACGACCTACCCATGGTGCGCTGCTTCACCTATGACGGTCACATGACCGGTGCGGCTGACAAAGCCGCCGCCGACGAATACATCGCCAGTGGCAAAGCCGCCGCTGACGAGCCCACCGTGCTGGACTGCGGCAAGTACGCCGGTATGACCACCATGGAGGCTCGCAAGGCCATCCTGGAGGACCTGACCGAGGGCGGCTACCTCAAAGAAGTGGAAGACCTCAAGCACGATGTGGGCACCTGCTACCGCTGTCACCAGACCATCGAGCCCATGGTGAGTAAGCAGTGGTTCGTGAAGATGGAGCCGCTGGCCGGCCCCGCCATCGAGGCGGTGGAGAAGGGTGAGATCACCTTTGTGCCCGAGCGCTTCACCAAGAACTACCTCAACTGGATGCGTGCCACCCGCGACTGGTGTATCTCCCGTCAGCTGTGGTGGGGTCACCGAATCCCCGCTTGGTACTGCGACAACTGCGGCGAGACCGTAGTGGCCAAGGATGCTCCCTCCGTCTGCCCCAAGTGCGGCGGCGTGCATCTGGCGCAGGATCCCGACACGCTGGACACCTGGTTCTCCTCTGCCCTGTGGCCCTTCTCCACCTTGGGTTGGCCCAACAACACCGAGGAACTGGATTATTTCTATCCCACCGACACGCTGGTCACCGGCTACGACATCATCGGCTTCTGGGTGAGCCGTATGATCTTCTCCGGTCTGCACTACACCGGCAAGAGCCCCTTTAAGACCGTGCTGATTCACGGTCTGGTGCGCGACAGCCAGGGCCGCAAGATGTCCAAGTCCCTGGGCAACGGCGTGGATCCGCTGGAGGAGATCGACAAGTACGGCGCCGACGCCCTGCGCTTTATGCTGGCCACGGGTAACAGCCCCGGAAACGATATGCGCTATATGACCGACAAGGTGGAGGCAAGCCGCAACTTTGCCAACAAGCTGTGGAACGCCGCTCGTTTCCTGCTGATGAACTTTGCCGACCACGAGATCACCCTGACCCTGCCCGCCGATCTCAAGCTGGAGGATAAGTGGATCCTGTCCCGCTTTAACGACCTGGTGCAGGCGGTCACCGATAATTTGGAGAAGTTTGAGTTGGGCATCGCCGTCAGCAAACTGTACGACTTTATCTGGGATAACTTCTGCGACTGGTACATCGAGCTGTGCAAGTCCCGCCTGCAGGGCGAGGACGCCGACAGCGCCCGCCGTGTGCTGCTGTACGTGATGACCGGTATACTGAAACTGCTGCATCCCTTTATGCCCTTCATCACCGAGGAGATCTGGCAGACCCTGCCCCACGAGGGCGACAGCCTGATGATTTCTGAATGGCCCGTCTATGACGAGAGCCTGTCCTTCCCCGCCGAGGAGAAGGAGATGGAGCGCATCATGGAGGCCATCCGTGGCATCCGTAACCGCCGCGCCGAGATGAACGTGCCCCCCTCCAAGAAAGCGGATCTGTACATCGAGACCGCCTTTGCCGACACCTTCGCCGCCGGCGTGCCCTTCCTGCAGCGTTTGGCCTCCGCCGCCGAGGTGAACGTGGGCGAGAGCTTTGAGGTGCCCGGTGCTGTCAGCATCGTCACCGGTGCCGCCACCATCAAGATCCCCATGGATGCTCTGGTGGACAAGGCCGCCGAGCTGGCGCGCCTGGAGCGCGAGTATAACAACGTGAAGAAGCAGTTGGACGGCGTGATGGCGAGACTGAACAACCCCGCCTTCACCGATAAGGCTCCCGAGGCCGTTGTCAACGGTGCCCGCGAGCAGGCAAACGCTATGCAGGAGAAGCTGAATCTGCTGACCCAGTCTATGGACGCGCTGAAATAATTAGGTATGTAAATCAAGCCACACCCGATGCCGTAATGGCGTCGGGTGTGGTTTTTGTTTTGGCAAGACGTCGAAGACGCCCCCTATGATGCGGCGGGAGCAAGCCCCCCGCCCTACGACGCGCTACGAGGTAGGATAAAATTTGTAGGAGCGGCAACCTGCCACCCGTGTTCGTTACGCTCCGCGACCACCTCATCCGACCTCGCTATCGCTCGGCCACCTTCCCCTCGAGGGGAAGGCTTATAGCAAACCATCAATGTGTAGAAATAAATACAATCCCCCTTGCAACCCATCCGCAACTGTGCTACAATGAAAGCACCACACAAAGTTTCATATTGTCTTTTGCCAGGGACTGTTTTTTTACTTCGGTAAAAATGCAGGCTCTTATTTCGCATTTCCTGGTGAAAGACGAACAACTTTGTGTGGTAGCAAGTTGGAGCTGTGCATTTTTCGGTGCGTGGCTTCGGCTACGCACTTTTTTATTTTGAGGAGGAAAGTAAAATGGAAAAAGCATTGGTTCTCATCATCACTCTGGCTCTCCTATTCTCCGTTGCCGGCTGTAACGACTACTACGAAAGAGACGATGACTCACCTCGTAAGACCCGTTCCACCACCAGCACCACGAAATATATCACTTTAGAGGAATGGTATGCCGATGTGGATCTGTCTCAATTTTCCCGACACGGCCGTTCTACGGAAAACGATGCGATGTGGGTAGAAAAATCCGATTATACCGGCACCCAGTACGGATGCATCAACACCAAAGGCGAGTGGATTGTGCCTCTAACTTCGGAAATTAAAAGTGTCTCCAATTTTGATTTTTCGGATGCAGGTCTCAGCATAGTTATTATGAAAGGCAGCCAAAGAGAAGAAATGGGCGGTATCGCGGAGAAATACAGCGACGACTTCGGCGTGATCTACAATACGCAAGGAGAGGTGATGGAAAAATTTGAACTAGAGGGTGTTCTTTCTGAATGGACGCACCTGAACAACGGTAATATCTATCTTACGCAAGTCCGACCTTTCGGAACCAGCAACGAGTGTTGCCTTATGTACTGTGTAAACACTCGTCGATTCGTGGAAGTGGCGAGTCCCGCGTGGCAGAGCTTGTACAAGATCAAATATTCCGATGGACTTATGCTCGTTTATTCGCGGTCTTCTGATACCCCGGGCACAAAATACTACGATGAAAGCGGAAGATGCTGTATCGACTTAGACAACAGCAACGAATACTACAGAGAAATTCTGTACGCTGATCATTTTGTAGACGGCCAAGCAAATGTAGAGTTCACCGGTATGGACGGAAAAATATACGCCGTAAAAATCAATAAACGCGGAGAATGGATCAGCGAACCGGAAGTAGTCTACAGCAGAAGATCCTTTGGTGACATCTTTTAACCGAAAGCTGTAACAACGCGAAATAGAATCCGTAAGGGACGGTGATTCCCACGTCCCGTTTATGCGTTCACCATTACCAAAGCGAAACCGCCTGACCGATTTCGGTTCGGTCAGGCGGTTGTTTTGTTGTGGGCGACGGCGGGAGCAAGCCCCCGCCCTACGGCACGCAATGAGGAGAGATAGGGTTTGCAGGGGACGGTGTGGGCGTTCCGCAAACAACAACAGCCGCACCCGATGGGTGCGGCTGTTGTGTTAACTCATCGTCGTTGGAGATGGGGAGGAAGAGTGGCGTCGGTGGGGTCGGTGACGCCGTCGGCGGAGGGGGTGCTCTCCGTGGGGACGGTACTCCCGGTGGGGGCGGTGCTCTCCGTCGGTGCCGTGGTCTCGGTGGGGTCGGTGACGGTGGGTTCGGTGGCGGTCACCGTAGTGGTTGTCGTGGTGGTCGTGGTGGTGGTCGTAGGCTCATTCGGCACATAGGGGCCGAGACCCGGCTGACGGATGGACAGGAAATACTGCGCCGTCCCCTGCGCGATGGCCTGCGCCTTGCGCACATTGGTATCATGATCCACAATGCCGATGTGGTCAATGGGGCTGGTCATAAACCCATTCTCAGTGAGCACCACGGGGCAATCGCTCATCCGCGCCACGAAATAATAATGCCACTTAAACCGATTGCGGTTGCCCGCAGGGGTGGTATCGTAAATATCCGCCGCCATGGTGGCGTCGTAGATATACCGTGCCGCATCGACGGAGAACAAGGTGGAGTGGAAAGCACCGAAGCCGTGAGGGCGGGAGGACGTATTGGCGTCGTGGTGGATGGCGATACACAGATCGGGCTTTAACGCCTTAAGCTGTTGGCACCGTTCGTCGGCGTTGAGATCTTCATCGGCACCGCGATTGATCACCACGGTGGCGCCCATACTCTCCAATTCGGACTTGAGCAGCATCGCCAGATTAAAATTGCGCTCTGCCTCGGGGTGATCCTCATCCAGACCGTAGGCGCCCTCACTTTTGCCGCCGTGACCTGCGTCCAGCATAATGGTGACCCCCGTCAGGTCGGCACCATAGGCGTTGTCCGCTACGGTCACTTGGGCAGGATGGAGGAAGTAAAAGACCAACTGTCCCTTATCGTTATACGAGGCGTCCCAGCCGTAAAATCCCCCCACACGGCGCAGATACAGCCGCAGGACGTAGTTGCCGTCCTCTTTGGTGACGGTGGCGTGGGTGAACAAGGGGTGATGATCGCCGAAATCCCACTCTCCCGTCAACGCATTCGCGTAGCAGAAAGTAATCTGCACGTATTCGCAAGTCACCGCGTCCACGGTATAGTCCTGATACTTAGGATCGGTATATTCCTGCGGCAACAGATCCAGCAGGAAGGGAGCTTTCCACGCCGTGTCCAGCGTCAGATAGGTAGCACGCGGATCCACGATCAGACCCGCCAGAGCCAGTTGGTTGGTGTCGGGGAGTTTGCCCTCGTATTCCTTAGCCACCTGCACGATTTGGGCGGAGGGGCTATTGACCTTGCTGACATACACACGGCGTCCGCACCGCAGATTGAGGTATTCCTTATCCCCAAAATAGGAGTGACCCACCACGTAGTCCACCGTACCCTGTGGCAGGTAATTGTTGGTGGGGCGGGAGTCGTCGTCCGCCTTGTCACCGTCAAAGGTCTCGGCGGTGAAAGTGACGATCTCGCCAACGACCGGGAGCACCGCCTTTTTGCACACGATGGTGCCGGAGGCGGCGGTATCGGTGACCCCTGCGTGGGTGGCGCGGAAGGTGACCTTACCCAGATTTAGCTCGGCAGCATTCTCCGACGGCAGCGTAAAACTGCCGGTGAAATTCACAAAGGTATTGCTCTCGATTTCGTCCTCATCCCCCTGCCCCGCCGTCTGCCGGAGGGTGATGGTTTTGCCATTAAAGGTGGCGGTGACGGCACTGCCTACGCGGGCGGACACCACCACCGAGAAGGAAGCACCACTCTCCAGACGACGGTCTCCATCAGGGCTGTGGGAACGCATCACCACATAATCGTAGTGAATGGTGTACGTCACTTCTCTCCCTTTGTGAGAGAAAGTGAATGTGTTTTTGCCGGGGATCAGCTCCCGCTCCACCGAGAAGGAACCGTATTTGTCCCGTTTCACCTCCACGCCATCCAGCAGGAGCGGATGCTGTGGGTCGGAGGAGCCGGTAAAGGTGGTAGTCGGCTCGGTGGTGGTCACCGACGTCTTTTTGTGGGAAGTAACAGTCAGTTCCTTTTTGGGTGCTTTGGTGGTGGTAGTCGTGGGGCGTGTGGTGGTTGTGGTGGTGGCAGAGGTGGTCGTGGTGGTCGTGGTGATCGTTGTTTGAGTAGCGGTCGTGGTAGTCACGGCGGTGGAGGTGGCGATGGTGGTATCCGAGGTAGTGTTCACCGTAGATGTGGCAGAAGTCTGCTCTTTAACCGGCTGTGCAGGCCAACTATCCATCATCAGCGTCACCACCAGCAACGCGACAAGACACACAGCGGCAAACGTCAACCACGTCCACTTGTTTTTGAGAAATTTCACCGTACCACCTCCTTTTTTGCCATTATAGCACAGGGAAAAAGGGATAACAAGACGGAACGTTTGCATTTTGACATGAGTTTGGTATAATGTGGATAGAAACTTTTTCCAAAAATGTGACCTTGGCATATCAAAAACCGTGTATAGAGGTGAAAGGCCTTTCCATCGGCACGCAAGGAGGTGGAGCGATGGACGACAAACGCATTGTGGAGCTGTTTTTTGCACGGGACGAGCAAGCTCTGACCGAAACGCGGCAAAAATACAGCCGCTATCTGCATCGGGTGGCACACAATATCCTGCAAAACGAGCAGGACGCGGAGGAATGCGTCAGCGACACCTATCTGCGGGCGTGGAACGCCATCCCGCCCCACCGCCCCTCGCGGCTGAGCGTGTATCTCGGCAAAATCACCCGCCATTTGGCGCTGGACCGCTATGCCGCCCTCACCGCTGACAAGCGAGGCGGCGGCACCCAAGCCGCCATCTTAGAGGAGTGGCGAGACGCCTTGCCTCACACTGACGGCGACCCCGCCGACGATCTGGCAGTGCGGGATGCGCTCTCCCGCTTTTTGCGGCAGCTCCCTGCGGAACGGCGGCGGGTGTTTATCCGCCGCTATTGGTACGGCGACACCATCCACGATATTGCCGCCGCCCAACACAGCACCGAAAGCCGCATCAAGATGATGCTCGCCCGCACCCGTGACGAGCTGAAAACATTTTTGGAGAAAGAGGGTATAGCCCTATGAAGAAAGAAGAAAGATTGCATCGCCTTATGGGCGAGATTGACGACGATCTGGTGGCGGACGCCGCCGCCAAGCCGATTCCCCTCAAGGTATGGCTGCCCCGTGTCACCGCCGCCGTGGCGGCGGTGGCGCTGACGGTGGGTTTGGCCATCGCCCAGCCGTGGGCAAGCGAAAAGCCGCCGATCCAAAACGGCGGCACCACCATCACCACCACGCCTGACGGCAACGGCGAGGTGAACGGCAACGTGCCGGATGAGCCGGGCGTGCCGAGTGCCTCCGCACCCGACCACGTGGCACCGCCCATACCCACAGCCGGCACCCCCACCACCTCGGCTGAGTGGACACCTGACATTTGGTATGAGCAGCCGTGGGAAGAGAAGCCGATGTGGCGGCGATACCCCGATTTTGAGCGGTTTGAAATCGGAAACTATATCGTCTACGAAACCACCGTTGACGCCGCCAAAGTGGGTGAATATCTGCAAGACGTAAACCTCCACGGCTACGACAACTGCACACAGACTCCCTATGACGAGATCGGTAAGATCTACCGCATTGAGGGTATCAACGATACCGCCGCCGTTGCTCTGCAATATCCGGGTCGAGAGGATTATTTTCCTGCGATGAACACCAAATACTCCCCCGCCACCCTGGATGAACTGATCGAAGACCTGAACCTGCGAGAGAATATCCGCATCGGTACGGTATACTATTCCTACCACGATGAAAACGGTCGGATTCACGATAAAGAATACGCCGGCCTAACAGTGGAGAAAATGTGGGAGCTTCTGCTGAGCGACCCCACCCTGCCTAACGTAGCCGACCAACCCGTCGATTGGACACACAAGGTCGCCTTCCGCGTCGATGTGCCGCTGTTGGGCATCACCAATCTCGGCGTCCCCTTGTCGGAGGATGGGTATATCCGCATTCACCTGATGGGTGCAGAAAAGATTTTCCACATCGGCGAGGATAAGGTGAACGCCTTTATGGCGTACGTAGAGGAAAACTGCCGTCTGCAAAAGGACGATGAGTTAATTCCTATGCCCGGCGATACCAACGCTGTTAGTGGCACCACCATGACCTCCCCTGCCCAGCCGCCGCTGGAAACGGAAACAACGGTGCAAAAACCGCGCTGATTGAGAAGAGCAAGAAAAACAGCCACCGCCAACTCGGCGGTGGCTGTTTTTGTGAGGGGAGAAAAGGCTCCCCCTTGAGGGGAAGCTGGCTGACCGAAGGGCAGACTGATGAGGTGTTCCGCGGAGCGGCTATTTCGCCTTTGCACACAACTCGTTGCGCTTTGCGACCACCTCATCCGCCTCGCATACGCTCGGCACCTTCCCCTCAAGGGGAAGGCTTGACAAGTCTGTACAACCCATAGACACCTTTTCCGCATTCCTCTTGATTATCCCGATATAATGGTATATAATGGATAGTTAAGAAGGTGATTTGTATGAAAATCAAGGAATTGTTGGCGCAGGAGAGTCTCTCCCTTTCCATCGAGGTGTTCCCGCCCAAAACAGAGTCGGGATTTGAGAGCGTCAAGACCGCCACCGAGGAAATTGCCGCTCTGCGCCCCTCCTATATGAGCGTGACCTATGGCGCGGGTGGCGGCACCAGCCGCTATACCCTGGACATCGCCAAGAACATCAAAGAGCGCTACGGCGTGCCCACCCTCGCCCATCTGACCTGCGTATCCTCCACCCGTCAGACGGTGAAAGAGCGCATCGCGGACATCCGTGAGGCGGGGATTCAGAATGTGATGGCGCTGCGCGGCGACATCCCCAAGGGGATGGAGGACACTGACCGCAGCGGCTGGGACTATCGCTACGCCATCGACTTAGTGCGGGAACTGAAAGCGGCCGACCCCGATCTGTGTATCGGCGGCGCCTGCTATCCCGAGGTGCACCCCGAGAGCCGCAACCAGGCGGAGGACATTCAGCACCTCAAAGAAAAGGTGGAGGCAGGCTGTGACTTCCTCACCACCCAGATGTTTTTTGATAACAATCTCTTATACAATTTCCTGTATAAGATCCGACAGGCAGGCATCACCGTCCCCATCGTGCCGGGCATCATGCCCATCACCAACGGCAATCAGGTGGAGCGTGCCATCACCCTGTCGGGGTCACTGATGCCCCAGCGGTTTAAGAGCCTGGTGGATAAGTTCGGCGACGACCCCGCCGCCATGAAGCAGGCGGGCATCGCCTATGCCACCGATCAGATCATCGACCTCTACGCCAACGGGGTGAACCACATCCACCTCTATTCGATGAACAAGCCCGACATCGCCGCCAAGATCATGGCGAATCTGTCGGATATTTTGGGAAAGTAAGGAATTTTTATGTGTTTTAAAGCGTTCCTAAAAGAGAATATCGTCATCCTGGACGGCGGTATGGGGACACTGCTCCAAGCCCAGGGTCTGGGTGCGGGCGAAGCACCGGAAACATGGAACCTCACCCACCCCGATGCCATCACCGCCATCCACCGCGCCTACTTGGAAGCGGGCAGTCACGTGGTGAGCACCAACACCTTTGGTGCCAACCCGCTCAAATACAGCGCCGAGGAATTGGAGGCTATCGTTGCCGCCGCCGTAGCCAATGCGCGGGCGGCACAGGAGGGGATTGACCACCCCACCTACGTGGCGCTGGATGTCGGCCCCAGCGGCAAACTGCTCAAACCTCTGGGCGACCTGGATTTTGAGGATGCCGTTTTCGCCTTTGCCGCGGTGGTGAAACTGGGCGTGAAATACGGCGTGGACGCCATCCTGATCGAGACCTTCAACGACTGCTACGAGACCAAGGCGGCCATTCTCGCCGCCAAGGAGAACAGCGATCTGCCCATTTTGGTGTCCAATGCCTACGGCGCGGACGGCAAGCTGATGACGGGGGCACCCCCTGCCGCCATGGTGGCGCTGTGCGAGGGATTGGGGGTTGACGCCATCGGTGCCAACTGCTCGCTGGGTCCTCGTCAACTGGTGGGCGTGGTGAAAGAATTGCTGAAAAACGCCTCCGTCCCTGTACTACTCAAACCCAACGCGGGTCTGCCCCGTGTGGAAGAGGGCAAGACCGTGTTTGACGTAACCGCCGCCGATTTCGCCGATGCCGTTGCCGAACTGGTGCGGGATGGTGTGCGTGTGGTGGGCGGCTGCTGCGGCACGACACCCGACTATATCCGCGGGTTGAACGAGAGCGTGAAAGCGCTTACAACCCCACCGTTGACGGATAAAGGGTTGACGGTAGTATCCTCTTATACCCACGCCGTAAACTTTGCAAACGCCCCTCTGCTGATTGGCGAGCGCATTAATCCAACAGGCAAAAAGCGGTTTAAGCAGGCTCTCATCGAGGGAGATTTGGACTATATCGTAAACGAGGGTATCGCCCAGCAGGAAAAGGGCGTGCATATCCTGGACGTCAACGTGGGCTTGCCCGACATCGACGAGCCCGCCCTGCTCTGTCAGGCGGTGGAGCGATTACAGACGGTGATTGACCTGCCGTTGCAGATCGACACCGCCGACCCGATTGCCATGGAGGCGGCTCTGCGCCGCTACAACGGCAAGGCGCTGGTCAACTCGGTCAGCGGCAAGCAGGAGAGCATGGAGGCGGTGTTCCCGCTGGTGAAAAAATACGGCGGCACCGTGATCGCGCTGACGCTGGACGAGGATGGCATCCCCGCCACCGCCGAGGGGCGTGTGGCCATTGCCCGCCGCATCCTGGACACCGCTACCGCGTATGGCATTGATAAAAAAGATATTGTGTTTGACACCTTGACGATGACCGTCAGCGCTGACCCCAACGCCGCCAACGTGACGCTGGAGGCTCTGCGCCGCATTCGTGAGGAATTGGGTTGCCACACCTCGCTGGGGGTGTCCAACGTGTCCTTCGGTCTGCCCTGCCGCGAGGTGCTGAACAGCACCTTCTTTACGATGGCGCTGGATGCAGGACTGTCCGCCGCCATCATGAACCCCCACAGCGGGGAGATGATGAAGGTGTACTATGCCCACAAAGCCCTAACCAACAAAGATGCGAACTGCGGCGACTATATCGCCGCTTCTGCCACCTTCGCCACGGCGGTGAACACCGCTGTGACGGCGGCAACCGGCACCGAGGAATACGCTTCCGCTCTGCAGAGAGCCGTCTGCAAGGGACTAGCAAACGAAGCGGCGGCGCTGACGGCGGAAATGCTGGGTGAGAAAGAGCCGCTCACCGTGGTCAATGAGGAAATCATCCCCGCCCTCAACCGTGTGGGCGAAGGATTTGAGAAAAAGACCGTCTATCTGCCCCAGCTGATGATGGCCGCCGAGGCGGCAGGAGCCGCCTTCGAGCAAGTGAAGGCGGCGATGGCACAGGGGGAACAAACGGCGAAAAAAGGCACCTTTGTCCTCGCCACGGTACAGGGCGACATCCACGACATCGGCAAGAACATTGTGAAACTGCTGATGGAAAACTACGGCTATGACGTGGTGGATCTGGGACGTGACGTGCCCCCCGAGACGGTGGCAGAGGCGGTGCTGGCGCACAAGGCACCCATGGTGGGACTATCCGCCCTGATGACCACCACCGTGCCGGCAATGGAGGCCACCATCCGCCTGCTGCGGGAGAAATGCCCCGCTTGCAAGATCGTGGTGGGCGGCGCGGTGCTCACCGCCGAGTACGCCGCCAAGATCGGTGCAGACAAATACGCCGCCGACGCCATGGCAACCGTGCGGTATGCAGAAGAAATCATGGGATAAGAAAAACGCCTGCGAAAAATCGCAGGCGTTTTATTATTCTATCACCAAGGATTGCTTGCCCAACGCGGCATAGGCAACCTCCACCGCTTCCTTTTCATAGGCGACGGTGGTGCCATAGCGTGGGTCGTTGAACACATATTCTTTGTCGTTATAGCCAACCAGCAAAAGGCAATGCTCCCCTGCCGGCCAAACGAATTCTCTGCCATCCGGCAAAATCCAGGTGTTTCCCTCACCGACAGGGCGCATCTCCATGGTGGCCCACACAAGGATGGGGACGTTTTGATCGATATACCGTCGGCACAGGTCGGACAGCGCCTCGCCGGTGGTGTTCTTCACCACGTTTTTCTTGCCGACACAACGCAACAGGGCGTTTTCGATGACCGGCGCCATACAGCCGCAAGAATACTCCGAGCGAGGATCACCCGCAAACACCTTGTAGGGGTCCGGGCCGTAAAGCCGACCGTTTTTTCTGTAAAAATACGGATCGCACTCCAAATAGTGATCCACAAACTCGTCCACGCTGACGGATATGCCCGCATGGCGCAACGCCATCACGGCGGAAACGGATTCGCAACCCGTAGGAAAGGCGGGGTACTGTGACATCGGCGGCACCTGGACCATCGTATAGCGGGGATCGTCATTGGAAACGTCGTGGTGTGGCTTTGTACTGGGCGTATCTTCACCCCTTGTGCCAGAGAGATCCGTATCCCCCTTGTCGGGATGCGGCTTTTCATTCGGTTTTTCCTCCCCCATCGTGTTGGGCGAATCGGAGCCTTTGCCATCGACAGGGTGTGGTCTTTTCTTCGGACTGCATCCACTCATCAGCAGAACACATAACAAAAGGATAACAACACGAGACCAGAGCTTGGACACAGACACAAATTATCACCTCTCGCCATAGAATACCACATTTCCTGCCATCTGTCAATACTGCAAAATGCAGTAAAATGAAATACTGCATTTTGTTGTGTCGTATACTACTGAATGAGGTGAGAAATATGGTTTATCCGCGGATTCGGGATCTAAGAGAAGACAAGGATTTGACCCAAAAGCAAATGGCAGACATTTTGCATTGTTCTCAGCAGGTTTACAGCAACTACGAGTTGGGACAGCGAGATATTCCCACCGAACTGTTGATCAAAATGTCTCGATTTCACAAGGTTTCTGTGGATTATATCCTGGGACTGACCAATGAAAAATAGCGAAACGCCTGCGACCTTGGTCGCAGGCGTTTCCTTTTATCGCATTAGGTTATCTAAGGTGTCCACCGTTTCGCCGTTTTCCATATACAGGCGGGGCACCCGCTCGCCGATGGCACAGATCACCTCGTAGCCGATGGTGCCGTTTTGGGCGGCCACCTGCTCGGCGGTAAGGGCGGGGGCGGTGCCGAACACCGTCACCTCATCCCCGATCTGCACCCCGTCAATGTGGCTCACGTCCAGCATCAACTGGTCCATACACACCCGACCCAAGATGGTGGCCCGCTGACCGCGAAGGGTCAGCTGCACCCCTGCGGGACTATTCTGCCGCCAGAAGCCGTCGGCATAGCCGATGGGCACGGTGGCAATCCGCATCTCACGGTCGGCAACAAAGGTGCGGCCATAACTGACGGTGGTGCCGGCAGGCACCGTCTTGACGTGGGAGACCACGGATTTGAGGCTCATGGCCGGCTGCAAAGCAAGGGGTTGGCGCAGGTCGGCAGAGGGCTGCAAGCCGTACAGCACGATGCCGGCACGCACCATATCCAAACGAAACTCGGGGTGATCGGACAGCGCCGCGGAATTGGCGCAATGGCGGATGGCAAAGGTGATGCCTGCCGCAGAGAAGGCGTTCAGAGCCTCCACGAAGCGGTCGCCCTGCTGATGGAACAGTTCGTCGCCGCCCACACCCTCGTCGGCGGTGGCAAAATGGGTGAACACACCCTCCGCCGCCAAGGCAGGCAGACGGCAAACGGCAATGGCGCCCCCCACCGAATCCTCCCCCGCACCGGGGACACGGAAGCCGAGGCGACCCATGCCGGTATCCAGCTTAATATGTACCTTAACGGTGACGCCTGCCGCCACCGCCGCCGCAGACAACTGGCGACCGTATTCGGCGGAATAGACACACTGGGAAAAATCCTCACGGGCCAAAATCTCGGCGCAGGCGGCGGGGGTATAGCCCAAGATCAGCACCGGGCGGGTGACGCCGAAACGGCGCAGTTGGAGCGCCTCCTCGATATTCGACACCGCAAACCAGTCCGCCCCCATCTGCTGATACAGCGGCGCCAGCTTGCTGGCGCCGTGACCGTAGGCGTTGGCCTTTACCACGCAACAGAGCTTTACGCCGGCGGGCAGAGCCCCGCGAATGGTGGTGTAATTGTGGCGAATGGCATCCAGATCCACTTCGGCCCAGGTGCGCTCCCACACGAAATCCATGGCATTATTCATATTTGGGTCACCCCGTTTCTGTGGTTGTCATCCACGCAAATCTTCCAAAATGATCTCGGTCATGCCGATCATCGCCGCGTTGGCAATGTTTTGCACGGCCATGCTGAGAGCATACCCATTCTCATAGGCGATCAGCTCGGTTTGGTTCCGATTCCAATAGGCTGCCTCGCCCAGATCATCCAACGCGATCCAGCCCACATCCGGGTTGGCGGCGATGGCGTCAAAATCCTCCCGGGTCATATTTTCCAGCGTCAGGGTGATGGTGCGCGTGCCATCCTCTGACTCATAGGAGACCTTAGAGTCGGTGGCGTAGCCATATTCGGACATCGTATAGCTCAGCGTCAGGCTGCCAAGCAGCTCGTTGATCTCGTCCACGCTGATGCAATCCTTGATCTTACGGTCCACCACCGGGGTGACGTAATCCTCATAGTTGACGGTGGCACCGGTGGTTTTGTTGGAGTCTTTTTTGCTATCCGCGCCATTACCCGCTTTTCCGCAACCCGTCAACAGCAGCACCGCCGCCAACAGGGCAACTCCTATCCGATAACTGGTTTTCATAGCCAACCGCTCCTTTCGGTGAAAACGGCAAAAGAAATTTCATTTTTCTGAGATTCCGCTCTTTTCTTTTGCTTCGGTTTGTTGTATAATAAATCGGTATTCTTAGATTAAAGGAGAATTTCGTCTATGGCAGACGCATTTTTGGCCGGCGTAGAGCCGGGTGGACTGACCAACGTGCAGGAGATCCGCATCCTCCTGTGTTATATGCTGCATACCGTAGGGGCTCCCATACCCAGAGATGCCCTCACCGACATCATCACCGCCGGCGGTATGGCGAATTATTTTGATACCGAGGACGCCATCGAGGACCTGATCCGTCTGCAACATTTGGTGCAGACCGAGGACAAGCTGGTGGCCACCACCGTCACCGGCAACCAGATCGGCGAATCGCTGGGTGTACGCATCCCCTACACCCTGCGGGAGCGGTCGGTGAAGGCCGCCCTGCAACTGCTCAAACGCCGTGAGGTGGAGCGAGACAACAAGGTGGACGTCCGCAAGCTGGAGGAGGGCGGCTATGAGGTCACCTGCTCCGTCATGGACGGTGAGCGGGCCCTGCTCAGTGTCACCCTGCGGGTCAGCGACCCCTGGCAGGCGGAGCAGATCAAGGAACAGTTCCTCACCGATCCCGCCCTGCTGTATCGCAGCAACTTAGCGGTGCTGACCGGCGACGCCAACATGCGCCGTGCCGGCACCGAGCTGGTGATCAAACTGTAATCGCCTTCTATCCTTATTATCTTAACACACATCGCCGCAAATTACCAGCATAATTTGCAAAAGGAGCGAATTTCTATGCGAATGCGAAAGAAAAAGCATCTGGAAGACCGATTGGCGGATTGCGCCGCGCTGTGGAGCAATCTGCGGGCGGACAGCGTCCGTTTTGACGCCGACGAGGCGCCGAAATATTTGGATTATGCCGCCATCTTCGGTAACGGCAACCCTGTTCAGCTGGAAATCGGCTGCGGCAAGGGCGGTTTTATCTGCGAGCTGGCCTCTCGCCACCCCGAGGTAAACTTTCTGGCGGTGGAAAAGTACGCCAACGTGCTGGTTTCCGCCTGCGAGGAGGCACAGGACAGGGGGCTGACCAACCTGCATTTTCTGTGGGGGGACGCGGAGTATTTAGACCGCTTTTTTCCGCCCCACAGCATCGAGAAATTGTATCTCAATTTCTCCACCCCTTTCCCCAAGAATCGGCAGGCCACCCATCGGCTGACCCATCCCCATTTTCTCACCATGTATCGCAAAATATTGGCGGAGGGGGCCCACGTGATTCAGAAAACCGATGGGCGGGTGTTCTTCCAGTATTCGCTGATGCAATTCTCCCAGTGTGGGTATACGCTGGAAGACGTTTCCCTTGACCTGCACGCCGATGGAATCGAGGATAATATTGTGACCGAGTACGAGCGCAAGTTTATCGAGCAGGGATTGCCGATTTATCGCGTAGATGCGAAGGTATAAATAGGCTTCTCCTTGAGGAGAAGCTGTCAGCCGTTAGGCTGACTGATGAGGTGTAGCCGACGAAGTCGGCGTTATCCTTTTTACCACCTCATCCACCGCCGTTCGGCGGTCCCCCTTCCCCTCAAGGGGAAGGCTATTATGATTTCTGCATATCAAGGAGAATACTATGACCAAACACGAAATGGCTATGGATTTTCACAAGCAGGGGTATAACTGCGCACAGGCGGTAGCCTTGCCCTTCTGTGATGAAATGGGTCTGGACGCGGCGCTGGTCAAGCGCGCCACCGAAGGCTTCGGCGCCGGTATGGGCGGTCGCACCCAGACCTGCGGTGCGCTGTCCGGCGCGGTGTTTGTGGCGGGGATGCTAAACGCCGATGCCACCAACCCTACCAGTAAGATGGACACCTACAAGGTGTGCGCCAAGATGAGCGAGGATTTTGTCGCCCACTGCGGCAGCGGCGTGTGCGCCGAGATTAAAGGCCTCACCGGCGGCAAAATGCTGTGCTCGTGTAATGAGTGCATTGCCTATGGTGTGAAATTGGTGGAACAACTGCTCGCTAACGCAGAATAACCCCCACCGAAGCCTCCCTCCGAGAGGGAGGTGTCGCGGCAACGCCGTGACGGAGGGAGATTTGCGAGCCGTTTTTGTTTCGCAGGCTCCCCCAGTCAGCCTAACGGCTGACAGCCCCCTCCCGGAGGGGGCCTTGCTATATTCCTACGTAACATAAAACAGCCGAGGCGGATGCCTCGGCTGTTTTTTATGGGTTAATTTTCACATTCTTTGATGGCGTCTTTGAACGCCTTGTCAATGTCCACAGAAAGACCGTCCAGACACTTCACCATCAGATCGCCCACCTGCTCACGAGCTTTGGAAGAGCCGTTGAAAGCGGGAGGAACAAAGTAGGAACTGAAATTGTTAATGCTGGCCTGCACCGTACGGGCCACCAACCCGTTGTAACCATCTGCTTGGCTCAGCCATGCAGAATAAGAGGCGTGACGAGTAGCAGACTTGATGACGGGCATATAGCCAGACGTCATCGAATAGGACATCTGAAAATCCGCATTGGTGGAGAGGAACTGAATGAACAGCCACGAAGCCATCAACTCCTGATCGGTAGTATCGGCATTTTTCAGAACGCACAAATTGGGGCCTTGGGAGACTGCTTTGGGATCGGCAGGATCCATCTGCGGAACAGGTGCCACACCCACCTCAAACTCATTTCCGGGGGCTTGATTGTAGGAAGCGCCACCGCTGGAGCCTATGCTCATATATCCATAAGAGCCGGTAAGCAGTTCCGAAGTATAACTACCGAAAAGATCTTGTGTCGTAAACAGCCCCTGCTGATAATATCCGCGCAATTCTTTCATCCACGCTCGATTTTCGGCGTTATCAAAAAGGAATTGTCCGCCATCCTTAGCGCTGATATAGTCCGTATCCATCTGCTTACACATGGTAATGAACCAGTTCGCTTCGTCATCGTAGCCTAAGGGAATGCAAGAGGGCTCCATCGCTTTGATTTGCGCACAAACCTGCCACATCTCATCCCAGGTGGTAGGCACCTTCAAACCGTACCGGTTGAAAAATGTCTTGTTGTAATACAGCACCTCTGTGGACTTGCTCATAGGCAACGTATACATCTTGCCATCGCCGTAAGCTTTACCCTCGTTGTAGAAAGCGGTAACGAAATCCGCTTTCTGCGCATCGGTAAGACCGTATTCCGAATGGTCAATAAAATCATCCAGCGCCACAGTGGCGTTTGCTGTGTTATAGGCTACTACATGCTCCGGATAGCAAATAGCCACGTTAGGGGCTTGTCCCATCACGATCATGCTTTGTATTTGATCAAAAGTATCTTGATAGCCTCCATAGTAGGAGGGCTGAATGTGAATGTTGGGGTAGATTTTATTGAATTCCACAATATAGTCGTTTAATACGGCTTGCAATCTTGTACTCAACGTATGGGCAAAGGTGATGGTAACTACATCTTTGGGATCGAAAGATATCTCCTCTTTGTCTTCTACATCATTGTTACCATCTTGGTCATCTGTGTCAGATTGGCTGACATCCTCCCGCTGATCGTCGTCCCTGTCATCATTCTTGCTGCTGTCATCGCCGCAGGCGCACAACAGCAGCATCGTGAGCGCCAAAAGCAAGGCCAACAATCGTTTGTACATCTTCATTTTCTTTTCCTCCTTGAAATAAAAAAGTGCGTAGCCGATACCACGCACCGAAAAATGCACGGCTCCGTTTGCTACCACACAAAACTTTTTACGCCTACGACAAGTATGCGAAAATGAGCATGCATTTTTACCGAAAGTAAAAATGCACACTTGTCCCAAGCGTAGTATAAAGTTTTGTGTGGTGATTTTATTGTAGCATACTGCGGTAAAATTTGCAAGGTAAATGTGCGGTAGTCAATGGCATTTATCCAACTTAAACACACAAAAAGCCGAGGCTACGAAAGCGTAGTCTCGGCTGTTTTGTTTAGCCTTTTAATTCCAGTGTGCGCTTATACGCGGCGTCGATGGCGGAGGTGACCGTCTCGTGGAGGTTGCCGCGTTCCAAGGCGGCCACGCCTTGGAGAGTGGCACCACCGGGGGAGCAGACCGCGTCTTTCAATGCGATGGGGTCCCGACCGGTCTGCAAGATCATCTGCGCCGCACCCAGCACGGTTTGGGCGGCCAGTTGGAGGGACTGCTCACGGGACAATCCCTTTTCCACACCGCCTGCCGCCATCGCCTCAATGAAGAGATAGGCAAAGGCAGGACCGCAGCCCGACAGGGCACAGCCGGCGTCAATGAGGCTCTCCGGCAGAGCGCACAGTTTGCCCGACTGGGCCATCATCGCCACAAAACCCTCCAATTGAGGGGCAGAAACGTCGGGCGTTGCCGCATAGAGGGTCATACCCTCCCCCACCGCCACGGGGGTGTTGGGCATAATGCGGATGACGGGCAGGTCGCCTGCCCAAGCGCGAATTTGGTCGGTGGTTAAACCCGCCGCCATAGTGATGAGGACGGGGTTACCGTTCAAATAAGGCTTTAAGTCGGTGAGCATAGCCTGCATCATCTGGGGCTTGACGCCGAGGAAAATATAGTCGCACCCCGCCGCCACGGTGGCGTTGTCGACGGCGGTGGCGCCGATGGTGGCGGCTAAGGAAGCGGCTTTTTCTGCGTTGGCGTCGGCGATGAGCAGGTGGTCGCCGCCCACCGCCTTGGCGGCGGCGGTGGCAAGAGCGCCGCCCATATTGCCGGCGCCGATAAATCCGATTTTCATAGTGTCACCTCGTATGACCGTTGCCGGTAATCACGTACTTATATGTGGTCAATTCCGCCAAGCCCATAGGGCCTCGGGCGTGGAGTTTTTGAGTGGAAATGCCCATCTCGCAACCCAGGCCGAACTCGCCGCCGTCGGTGAAGCGGGTGGAGGCGTTGACGTACACCGCAGAAGAATCCACCGCGGCGGTGAAGCGGTCGGCGGTGGCGGCGTCAGCGGTGACGATGGCCTCCGAGTGATGGGTGGAGTGGGCGGCGATGTGGGCAATCGCCGCTTCCACGTCGTCCACCACACGGACGGCGAGGATGTAATCGAGAAATTCGGTGTCGAAGTCGGTGTCGCTTGCCACCGTGCCGTCGATGATGGTAGCGGCTGTGGCGTCCAACCGCAGTTCGGCGGTGACCGCACGATTTTCGCACAAGCGGGCTTTCAGACGGGGCAGGAAATCGGCAGCCACGTCCTTGTGGACGAGGCACACCTCGCAGGCGTTGCACACCGAGGGACGGCTCATCTTGGCATTGTCCACAATGTCCAGCGCCATAGCCAAATCAGCCGCCTTATCCACGTAAATGTGGCAGATACCCGTGCCCGTCTGGATACAAGGCACGGTGGCGTTTTCGATACAGGCACGAATAAGACCTGCGCCGCCACGGGGGATCAGCAGATCCACCAAATCGTCCGCTTTCATCAATTCCGTAGCGGAGGCGCGGGTGGTATCCTCGATCAAGTTGATCATATCCGCCGACAAGCCGACGGAAGAAATGCCACGGCGCAGGGCGGTGACGATGGCATTGGCGGAACGCCACGCCTCCTTGCCGCCGCGGAGCACGCAGACGTTACCGCTTTTCACCGCCAAGGCGGCGGCATCGGCGGTGACGTTGGGGCGGCTCTCATAGATGATCGCCACCACGCCGATGGGCACGGACACCTTGCGGATGGTGAGCCCATCGGGACGGACGGTTTCGGACAGTTGGTGCCCCACCGGATCGGGGAGTGCCGCCACCTGACGGATGCCCTCCGCCATGGCGGCGATGCGCGCTTCGGTCAAGGCCAGGCGATCCAGCATCACGGGGGATATGGTGGCCTTTGCCGCCTCCATATCCTGAGCGTTGGCGGCGAGGATGGGGGCGGTGTCGGCGATCAGCGCCTCTGCCATAGCCAGCAGGGCGTTATTCTTTTGTTCGGTGGTGAGGGTGGACAAGGTGGCGGTGGCCGCCTTGGCTCTCAACAGAATCTCGCGGGTGGTCATCACGCATTCTCCTTTGCGATAAATCGGGTGCCCACAGGTTTGCCCTCCACGATGTCGTACAAAACGGCAGGGTCCTGACCGTTGGCAATCACCATGGTCACCCCCGCCTCGGTGGCAATGCGGGCGGCAGATACCTTGGTCTGCATGCCGCCGGTACCCAGCTTGCTACCGGCACCGCCCACCATCGCCTCAATAACCGGGGTAATCTCGGTCACCTCGGTGAGCAGGGTGGCGGCGGGATCGGTGTGGGGGTCGGCGGTGTACAGACCGTTGATGTCCGACAGCAGAATCAACAGATCCGCCTGGGTATGGGTGGCAACGATGGCACCGAGGGTATCGTTGTCACCGATGACAATCTCTTCGGTGGCAACGGTGTCGTTCTCATTGACGATGGGCAGAGCACCCAATTCCAGCAGACGGAACAGGGTGTTGCGGAAATTGTCGCGGCGATCCTCATGGGAGAGGTCGGCACCGGTCAACAAAATCTGTGCCACCGTATGATTGTGCTCGGTGAACAGCTTGTCGTAGGTATACATCAGCTCACACTGACCCACGGCGGCGGCCGCCTGCTTGGTGGGGATGTCGGTAGGGCGAGCGGGCAAATTCAGCTTGCCCACACCCATACCGATGGCGCCGCTGGACACCAAGATGAGCTGGTGACCCGCGTTCTTCAAATCACTCATAACGGCGCAGAGCTGCTCCACCCGACGAATATTCAATCGACCCGTACTGTGGGCCAGGGTGGAGGTGCCCACCTTCACAACAATACGCATATTCTCCCGTTCCTTTCCGAGAAAGATTCCTTATTCTAATAATGTAGCACATTAAAGCGATAAAATCAAGAGGAATTTGTTGATGCCCTGAATTTGACAAACCGCAAAAAAGGATATATACTGTCGAACAGAGGGGGGAGTCTATGAGCGACGTCATTTTCAATCCGTTGGAGGAGTATGAAAGCAAATACAAACACCTTCATTTGGAAAACACCAATCAGTATCTCAACCAACTGGTGCAGCAATCCGGCGTGAACATTGAGCAAAACCGCGCTACCGTTCGTCAATACAACGAACGAAAGGAAAATCTGTCAAAGCTGCGCACCAAATTCAACTGGATGCGCTTTCTGCGGGTGGTGATGATCCTTACCATCCTGCTCATCCCGCTGGTCATCCTTAAAATCACGCCTCGCATACAGGCGATGCGTGCCGACATCGCCGACGGTGACAAAAAAGTAGCCGAGCTGTTGGCTGAGGCGCAACGGCAAATGTATCCGCTCAACTGCTTGTTCACCGATCGAGACGCCCTGAATCTCATTGAGAAAACCTTACCTCTCATGGGCTTTGAAAACTGCTTCTCCGCCAAGCAAGAGGCGGACATGACCATCAATTATAATTTCTGCGGCAACGACGATATCGAGCAATCCACCCTGGACGTGCTGGCCGGCCATTACAACGAAAATCCCTTTTTGTTTGAAAACCGCCTAATCCACACCATGGGCACCGAAACCTACCACGGCTACAAAACCATCTTTTGGACCGAAACCTACACCGACAGCGAAGGCCACGTGCGCACCCGCACCCGCTCGCAAACGTTGCACGCATCCGTAGTCAAGCCCAAGCCCTATTACAGCACGCAAGTGGTGCTCCACTACTGCACACAGGGCGGCCCCGAGCTGTCTTTCAGCCGACAGGCCACCCATTTGGAGCAAAAATCCGACAAGGAGATCGAACGCTTCGTCAAGCAGGGAGAAAAGAGAATCAAGAAGATGACCGACAAGGCCATCAAAAACGGCAGCGATTTCATGGGTATGTCCAACGCCCAGTTTGAGGTGCTGTTCAACGCCCTGGACCGTACCCACGAGGTGCAGTTCCGCTCTCTGTTCACCCCGTTGGCACAGACCAATATGGTCTCCCTCATCCGCTCCAAAGTCGGTTACGGTGACGATTTCACCTTTATCAAGCGCAACCGTTCCAACAAAATCGTTTCCGAGCACAGTCAAGGGCGTGTGATCAACCTGCTGGCCGGTCAATATCCGTCCTATTCCTTTGACATCATTCGGGATAATTTCGTGGGCAAAAACACCGACTTCTTCAAAGCAGTGTATTTTGATTTTGCCCCGCTGTTGGCCATCCCCCTGTATCAAGAGAGGCCGGTGCACTCCTTACAGCCCATCCCGGACCTTGCCCAAACCTACTCGCTGCAAGAATGCGAGGCGTTGGCCAACGCCGTAGACGCCTCCTACGTGGTGCACCCCGACACCAAAACCAGAGCCATCCTCAAATCCCAACACATGGGCTCTTACAACGGTGTGGACGAAACCCGCATCACCGCCTATTCCTATGATATTGCCCTGCGGGTGGACTTTATCCCCGTGCTGGGCGGCGACGGCCACCTGCACAGCGTCCCCGTAGAATGGAACGAATATCTGCCGCTGGAGGCCTATCATCATTTCTACGTTTCTGCCGCAAAAGCGGCACCCAACCAAAACGTCATTGCAAACCGCAACGGTTTGTGTATGTGTAATTTCTAAATGAAAAGGAGAAAAACATCATGGCAAATCAATTAGACGAACTCAACCCCGAAGTGCGTGAAGAAGGCTTAGACACCAACGTCATCGCCAAAAAGCTGCCCGCTGAGGTGGGTATCGGCTCCACCATCTTTGAGATTGCTCTGTGGCTCTGTTTCATCCTGCCCGGCCTGATCTTCCTGTTTATGAAGATCAACGCCAAAAAGCACTTTGACCAGTTGCAACAGAAGATTCAGCGTAACGCTTCCCAGATCGACAACTATTTGGAGCAACGCGTCGTGGTGCTGCAAAACTGTGCCCGCCTGCTGGATAAGGCCATCGATCTGGACAAGAGCACCTTTGAAAACATCGCCAAATACCGTTCCGGCAACACCGACGACGCCGACGCTGCCCGCAACGAGATCGGCGGTCAGCTGGACTCCATCTCCCGCGATATCAACATCGCCGTGGAGAACTATCCCGACTTGCAGGCCCACCGCGAAATTGCCGACGCCATGCAGCAGAACATGTATTTGCAGCGTGAAATCACCGCAGCCCGCGAGCTGTACAACGACACCATCAACGAGTGGAACCGGGACATCTTCGCTTGGCCCACCAAGATGATCGTTGCCGCCAAAAACGGCTACACCACCCGCATCCCCTTTGCCGCCTCCCAAGAGATCAAGGTCCAGGCCAAGGGCGTATTCTTCTAATCTCACACCCGATTGCCGTCCCATAGTTGTATGGGACGGCTTTTTTATGGTTGTCAAGCCCATCATCTTATGGTACAATAATAGTACATCAACACAAACGGAGGGATCGTTATGGCAACCTTGGAAGCAAAATCGTTGACGCCGGTGCGGATCCTGCAAATTCTCCACGAGCGCAGCGATTGCGACCATCCCCTGAAGCAAGAAGATATTTTGGATGTTTTAGAGATGGATTACGGCATCGTGCTGGAACGCAAGGCCGTCGGCCGCCATCTGCAAGCCCCCAAGGCGGCAGGCTTTCCCATCGAGTCGGGACGCGGCGGCAGTTATCTGGCGGAGCGCACCTTTGAGGACGCCGAATTGCGGATGCTCATTGACGGCGTGCTGGCCAGCAAATACATCACCGCCAACCATTCCAAAGATCTTATCCAAAAGCTATGCGAGCAATCCAGCCGGTATTTCCGCTCCCACGTCAAAAACATCTATTCCGTCCACGACTGGTCAAAAACGGATAACCAAGCACTGTTTTACAACATCGAGCTGATCGACGACGCCATCGAGCGGGGTGTGCAACTAAAATTCCAATTCAACAAATACGGCGTGGATAAAAAGCTGCACCGTTCCAGCACCCCCCGCGTCACCCCCTATCAGCTCATTCTGCACAACCAACGGTATTATCTGATGGCCGCCCATTCCCATTGGAAGACCATGTTCTTCTATCGAGTGGACCACATCACCAACATGGAAATCGTTGAAAAAGCCGCCACCCCCATCACCGACGTGGCAGGCTTTGCCGGCGGCATCGACTATAAAACGTTGGCCTCTGCCCTACCTTATATGTACACCGATGCCCCCCGCCACATCGAATTCCGCGCGGATAAAACCATCACCGACCAAATCATCGACTGGTTCGGCAGGGACGTGAACATTGTGACGGAGGACGAGGAGCACATCCGCGTCACCCTCAAAGCCAGCCCCATGGCCATGGAGCATTGGGCAACCCAATACATCAAATACGTGGAGATCCTGCATCCTCAATCTCTGCGGGACACCATTAAAGCCAGCCTGAATGACGCCGTGAAAAAATACAAATAAATCATCGGATATACAACCGCCCCACAGCCTTTGGTCAGACACGACCATCGGCTGTGGGGCGGTTTTTGTTTTTGTGAACATTTTGCACATTCAGACCGATTTTCCAAAATCAATCGGTTTTAATTTGGAATTTTTGAAAAGTGGGTGTAAGATGGCCTCCCTTCCACAAAAAACCGCAAATATTTGTTGTCGCTCTGTTGTCATGTACCAAAAACGTCGCATTTCCTTTGTTATGATGATACCATCGGAAATGGGCTCCACGCCCATCTCCGCCCCCTTTTCACGCCCATCCGCCGACGTCAACGATATAGGAGGTAGATTCTATGGTGTTTTTTAAGTGCGAGGCCATCCGTGCAGACAAAGTGGACCGTGAGCAACTGCGATTGGAAGCAGAGACGCTTCCTAACGAACTGGCGGAGCTGACCTTTGAGGGCTCCCCCGCCCCCACCGAGGGCAACCAAAACCCCTTCCGCGATAAGACGGTGGCGGTGAGCGGCACCTTTGAACGGATGGATCGGGACACGGTCATCGCCCTGCTGGAATCCCTGGGGGCGATGGTCGACTCTGCGGTGACCTCTGGCACCGATTTTCTGCTGTTCGGCAACCTGCCCAGCAGCAAAAAGGTGAGTGCCGCCATCGCCAATTCTGTGGCGATGATCAACGAACGACAATTTGCCGAAATGCTGGAACAGAACCGATAAGAAAGGACGATTGTTATGAACGAATGTTGGGTATTGACCATCAAGACCTCCCTGCCGAACACCTGCGAAAGCTATGCAGACATGCGCACCGACTGCCGTGTCTTTGACAGCTTCGGCAAAGCCAAAGCTGCCTTGCGGGAAACGCTGAAAAGCCTCGCCTTTACCCGCAACGCCATGTTTGACGGTGAGGGGAAAATGAAATATTTTGAGAGCTATATTGAGGATAGCTGGGAAGACGATGAGCCGGAAGAGGATGAGGAATTTCGCTACAATGGGTGCCTCACCGCCTCCCGCCTACGCACCTTGCAGGCGGCACTGACCAAGGTGTTCGCCGGCGAGGACATTTCCCTCCCTCTCCTTGAAGATGGCGACTATATGGACGGTATGCTGGCGATGGAAGTGCACACCAACAGCGTACAGCTGATGGGATGGGACGATGGCCCCTGCAACGGCTATGAGCCGTTGATTGCCACCAATATGTTCAATATGGTGAAAGAAGGAGACTATTATCTCTATCTTGACGATATGTTTGGAAAGGACGATTGCTCGGCAGAGCTGTACGTGGATCTGAAAAAAGCGGAGATACAATGATTCGAAAGAGCCGATGTGAAAAACATCGGCTCTTGGTTTACATTTCAAATATATTGTGGTATACTATACATGTATACGTATTTTTTGGCGGCGAGCGGTGCCCTTGCGCCCATAGGTGAACAAGCCCACCCTCGCCCTCACGGTGGAACATTCTGTTCCCGGTAACAAGGAGAAACCGATCATGAAAAAATTAGGTTGCCTTATCCTTTCCTTCGTGCTTGTTTTGACCGGCCTTGCCGGTTGCTCGAAAAAGGAAGTTCCTTCCAAAAACGAAACGACAACCAAATCGGAGGAAAATCGCGGTCAAATCTTTGGGGAGATCCTCCTCAACAAAGATCTTGCTGAGGTTTCCCACCGTAACGGTATCGTGAAAATCGACGCCATCACTTCCGGGTTGGACACCTTTTCCTTTGACACCATCCTCGTTGATCTGGCAAAAGGCGAAAAGCTGTGCGAGGTTTCTTTCGATGAAGGTGCTTGGGTCAGCGGGTTAACCGAAAACGGGTTTTATGCCGTCAATACGCTGGCAAAAGAATTGAAGCTATACGATAAAGCGGGGAACGTGACGAAAGAGCTTGCTTTTTCGGATGTCAGCGAGCCAATGCATTTTTGTGCGTTGAGCGAGAACGAAAAGCATTTCGTGTATACCAACCCTGCGGGCACACAGGCAACAGTCATCCGGCTGACGGATAACCAAAAAAGCGTCATCGCCCTGGATGCGCCCCCTCGCGATGCTCTCTCGTTCCGAGACAATGTGTTACAGCTTGTCAGCGTTGGCGGCGAGGTGTTTGCACTGGACGTGACGAAGGAAAGCTATACTCTCGTGTTAACAGACAAGAGGTTGCATCGCTTTTCCTCCACCTATTGCCTTGGCGAAACCGAGAGCAATTTCCTGTTGGAAAACGCGAACGGATGCTCCTACGTCCCTATCTCCTCTGCGGATGAAATCGTGGTCGGAATGGGAGAAAACGGCTTTGCCACCGCCTGCGTTTCGCAGAACAAAAACCAGGTGCGATTCTATGATCTGAACAAGAAAACCGTCTCCTATTACTACACGACCGAGCCCGTGGAGCAAATCTGTTACGTGGATGACCAAACGGCAGTGGCGGTGACCGGCTCGCCCATGGAAAAGCGGCACAAAATCGTTCTGTGCCGACCCACATCCCCGGAACAGCTAACCGTTTTGTCCCAGGATATTCCCGTGGATACCGAGCCGGAACACGGCACCTCCCAGGAGGTGACCACGACCCCTCGCAAACTGATCCGCAACGTGCCCGCCATCCATCAATTCCCCCAGTATCCCACGGGTTGCGAATCGGTTTCCGCGGTTATGGCTTTGCGTTACGGCGGCAACCAAATCTCCGTGGAGCAGTTTGTGGAGGAATTTTTGCCCAAAAGCCGTGATTTCTATGTGGAAAACGGATTGCATTTCGGCCCGTCTCCTTATGAATATTTTATCGGAAACCCGAAATCCTCGGCTTCTTACGGTTGTATGGCGCCGGTGATTGAAAAAGCCATCCGTGCGTGCATCGACGATTCCCAATCCGTTGACAATATATCCGGCATGGCGTTGGAGGACATCTGCGATCAATACATCGACAGGGATATTCCGGTCATCCTATGGGCCACCATCAACATGCTCGAGACCAACCCGAAAAACTCTTGGTATTTAAGCGATGGAACCCGCTTCACCTGGCCCGGAAACGAACACTGTATGCTGTTGGTGGGCTACGATGACACCAAATACTATTTTAACGACCCCTACGTGGGGAAATTAGTGGCGTATGACAAGACGGTAACCGAGGATCGGTTTGCCGAATTGGGCAGCCAGGCTCTTGTTATTTTGCCGCAGTAAACGCCGTTATCAAACGGAGAAAGGAGTGAGAACATGCCGGACAAGTTCAAATTGGTGGCGCCCTATGCGCCCACAGGCGACCAGCCGGAGGCTATCCAGCAGCTGGTGGAAGGCATTCAACGCGGTGACAAAGAACAGACTCTGCTGGGTGTCACCGGTAGCGGCAAAACCTTCACCATGGCCAACGTGATTGCTCAGGTGAACAAGCCCACTCTCGTTCTCGCTCACAACAAGACGCTGGCGGCTCAGTTGTGCACTGAGTTTAAAGAGTTTTTCCCCGAAAACGCGGTGGAGTATTTCGTTTCCTACTACGACTACTATCAGCCGGAGGCGTACATCCCCTCCACCGACACCTATATTGAGAAAGACTCTGCCATCAACGACGAGATCGATCGTCTGCGCCACTCTGCCACCTCCGCCCTCTCCGAGCGGCGGGACGTGATCATCGTGGCCAGCGTGTCCTGCATCTACACCCTGGGCGACCCCATCGACTACCGCAGTATGGTGATCAGCCTGCGGCAGGGCATGCAAAAGGAGCGGGACGAACTCTTACACAAACTGGTGGAACTGCAGTATGAGCGCAACGACATCAGCCTCACCCGCAACAAGTTCCGCGTGCGGGGCGACGTGGTGGAGGTGTATCCCGCCTATTCGGAGAACACCGTGTTCCGTATCGAGTTTTTCGGCGACGAGATCGACCGCATCAGCGAAATCCACGCCCTCACCGGTGAGGTGAAGGCGGTGATCAGCCACGTGGCCTTTTTCCCCGCCAGCCACTACATCATCCCCCAAGAAAAGATGGCGGCGGCTCTCGAACGCATCCGCGAGGAGATGGAGGAGGTACACGCAAACTTTGTCGCCGAGGGAAAACTGTTGGAGGCGCAACGCATCCTCCAGCGCACCACCTACGATATGGAGATGTTGCAGGAGATCGGCTTCTGCAAGGGCATTGAGAACTATTCCCGCGTGCTGTCGGGACGGGAACCGGGCAGTACCCCCTGCACATTGCTGGACTATTTCCCCGACGATTTTCTGCTGTTTGTGGACGAGAGCCACGTGACCCTGCCCCAAGTGCGGGGCATGTACGGCGGCGACTACGCCCGCAAAAAGAGTTTGGTGGACTATGGCTTCCGTCTGCCCAGCGCCTACGACAACCGTCCGCTGAATTTTGACGAATTCTACGACCACATCAACCAAGCCGTGTTTGTGTCCGCCACCCCCGGCGAGCTGGAAAAGAGCAAGAGCGCCCAAATTGTGGAGCAGGTTATCCGTCCCACGGGTCTATTGGATCCCTTGGTGTCCGTCCGTCCCGTAGAGGGGCAGATCGACGACCTGATGGAGGAGATTCGCCTGCGTGCCGCCCGCGAGGAGCGGGTGCTGGTCACCACCCTGACCAAGAAGATGGCGGAGGATCTCACCACCTATCTGGACACCCACGGGGTGCGGGTGCGGTATATGCACCACGACATCGACACCATGGAGCGTATGCAGATCATCCGCGACCTGCGCTTGGGCGAGTTTGACGTGTTGGTGGGTATCAACCTACTGCGCGAAGGACTGGACATCCCCGAGGTATCCCTCATTGCCATCCTCGACGCCGACAAAGAGGGATTCTTGCGCAGCGAGACCTCCCTCATCCAGACCATCGGCCGTGCGGCACGTAACGCCGAGGGCGAGGTCATCATGTACGCCGACAGCGTCACCCCCTCCATGGAGGCGGCGCTGGTGGAGACCGACCGCAGACGGCAGATTCAGAGTGCCTATAACGAGGCACACGGCATCACCCCCCAAACCATCCGCAAAGACGTGCGGGAGGTACTGGAGATCTCCGCAGGGGCAGGCAGAAACAACAAAAACGCCAAGGGCATGCGCCTGACCCGCGCCGAGCGCGAGGAGCTGATTCGCCAGCTGACGAAGGAAATGAAAAACGCCTCCCGTCTGCTGGAATTTGAGCATGCGGCTATACTAAGAGATAGAATTAAAGAACTGCAAGCCATGAAATAGGTGGCTCTGCGACCACCTCATCCGTCTGCTGCGCAGACACCTTCCCCTCGAGGGGAAGGCTTATGAAGATTCAGCATAATTCCAACCCCGAAAGGACACTTGTATGGCAAACGACAAGCTCATCATCAAGGGCGCTCGCGCCCACAACCTAAAAAATATCAGCGTGGAATTGCCCCGCGACAAACTCATCGTATTTACGGGTTTGTCGGGATCGGGAAAATCCAGTTTGGCCTTCGACACCATCTATGCTGAGGGTCAGCGTCGCTATGTGGAAAGCCTGTCCAGTTATGCCCGTCAATTCCTCGGTCAGATGGACAAGCCGGACGTGGACCTCATCGAAGGTCTCTCCCCCGCCATCTCCATCGACCAAAAGACTACCTCGAAGAACCCGCGCTCCACCGTGGGTACGGTGACCGAGATCTTTGACTATCTCCGTCTGCTGTACGCCCGCATCGGTATCCCCCACTGCCCCATCTGCGGCAGAGAGATCCGCCAGCAGACCGTAGACGAGATCGTGGACCGCATTCTCGCCCTGCCCGAGGGCAGCCGCATTCAACTGCTGGCCCCCATCGTGCGTGGACGCAAGGGTCAGTATATCAAAGAGTTGGAGGGTGCCCGCAAATCCGGCTATGCCCGTGCTCGGGTGGACGGCAGTCTGTACGACCTGACCGAGAAGATCGAACTGGACAAGAACAAAAAGCACACCATCGAGATCGTGGTGGACCGCTTGGTGGTGAAAGAGGACATTCGCAGCCGTCTGGCCGATTCGGTGGAGACCGCTACCTCCTTGGCGGAGGGATTGCTCACCGTCGACGTAGTCGGCGGTGAAGAGTTAACCTTTTCCCGCAACTACGCCTGCCCCGATCACGGGGTCAGCGTGGAGGAGCTTTCTCCCCGTATGTTCTCCTTCAACAATCCCTTCGGCGCCTGCCCCAAGTGTACGGGTCTGGGTGTCTTTATGTCCATGGACCCCGAACGCATCGTGCCCGACCCCTCCCTCTCCGTCCGTCAGGGGTGCTTCCCCGGCAGCGGCTGGAACTACAAGGACGGCGGCACCATCGCCAAGATGTATTTTGACGGTCTGGCGGAACATTACGGCTTCTCGCTAGACACCCCCTTTAAGGATTTGCCCAAGCAAGCGCAGGACGTTCTGCTGTACGGCACCAAGGGCGAAAAACTGAAAATGGACTACACCCGCGAATACGGCAGTGGCACCCACTATGTCGCCTTTGAGGGTGTGCTGAACAATATGCAACGCCGCTACAACGAAACCGCCAGCGAATGGGCGCGGGAGGAGTTGGAGCAGTATATGAGCCAGGTGGATTGCCCCGATTGCCACGGACGGCGCTTGAAAGCCGAAAGTTTGGCGGTGACGGTGGGCGGTCTCAACATCATGGAACTCTGCGACAAGCCGGTGGAGGAATTGCTCAGCTTTATCGACGGCCTCTCCCTCACCGAGCGTGAGCAGTTTATCGGCGCTCGCATTCTGAAAGAAATTAAGGAGCGTTTGGGCTTCCTCAACAGCGTCGGTCTGGGGTATCTCACCCTCGGTCGCGGCGCCGCCACCCTGTCGGGCGGCGAAAGCCAGCGCATCCGCCTCGCCACCCAGATCGGTTCCTGCTTGATGGGTGTGCTGTACGTGCTGGACGAGCCCAGTATCGGCCTGCATCAGCGGGATAACGACCGCCTGCTGGCGACCCTCAAACATCTGCGGGATATCGGCAACACCCTCATTGTGGTGGAACACGACGAGGACACTATGCGTGCCGCCGACTGGATCGTGGACGTGGGCCCCGGTGCGGGTATTCACGGTGGTGAGATCATCTACTCCGGCGATGCCGAAGGCATCCTCGACTGCGAGAAATCCCTGACGGGACTGTATCTCAGCGGCAAGCGGCAAATCCCCGTACCGCAAAAGCGCAGAGAGGGCAACGGCTGTTTTCTGACCGTCAAGGGGGCGGCGGAGAATAATCTGAAAAAGATCGACGTGGACTTTAAGCTGGGTTGCTTTAACTGCGTGACGGGTGTCAGCGGATCGGGCAAATCCAGTCTGGTCAACGCCATTCTGTATAAGCGGCTGGCGCGGGATCTCAACCGCGCCCACACCCGCCCCGGCAAGCACGAGGGGCTGGAGGGCTTGGAGCACCTGGACAAGGTGATCGACATCGACCAGTCTCCCATCGGGCGGACACCTCGTTCCAATCCCGCCACCTATACGGGTGTGTTTAACGACATTCGCGACCTCTACGCCTCCACGGCAGATGCGAAAATGCGGGGCTATTCCGCAGGGCGCTTCTCTTTCAACGTGAAGGGCGGTCGGTGCGAGGCCTGTCAAGGTGACGGCATCATCAAGATCGAAATGAGCTTCCTGCCCGACGTGTTCGTTCCCTGCGAGGTCTGCGGTGGCAAGCGGTACAACCGCGAGACGCTGGAGGTCAAGTATAAGGGCAAATCCATCTCGGACGTGCTGGACATGACAGTGGACGAGGGTCTGGAATTTTTCAGCGCCATCCCCAAGATTGCCAAGAAATTGCAGACCTTGGTGGACGTGGGACTGGGCTACGTGAAGATCGGACAACCCGCCACCACCCTGTCGGGCGGTGAGGCGCAGCGTGTCAAACTGGCTACCGAGCTGTCCAAGCGTGCCACCGGTCGGACGGTGTATATCCTGGACGAGCCCACCACCGGCTTGCACGCCGCCGACGTGAGCAGACTTTTGGAGGTGCTGAACCGCCTGGTGGACGGCGGCAACACCGTCATCGTCATTGAGCATAACTTGGACGTGATCAAGACCGCCGACCACATCATCGACCTGGGCCCCGAGGGGGGAGACAAAGGCGGCACACTGGTGGCCTGCGGCACCCCCGAAGACATTGCCGCCTGTGAGGAAAGCTATACGGGTAACTATTTGAAGAACGTATTGAAACGGTAAAACGGCGCAAAAAAGCCGCCCCACGAAGGTGGGGCGGCGGATGATTTTATGACAAATAAGGGAGAAGCAAAGACTCCCAATCGCTGACTTTCAGCAACGCACCCACGTGCATCTCGCGGATCACACCTTGACGGTCAATGATCAACGTGGTGGGGAAACCGCGCAGGGCAAAGGTCTGCACCCAGCCGGTGGGACAGGATGCCATAGGGAAGGTCAGAGACGCATTGTTGGCGCGGAACTGACGGATATTGGCCACCGAATCATAAGGATTCAGCGCCACCATCCCCACCCGATCTTGATACGCCGCATACGCCTCATTCATGGCAGGGAATTCCTTTACGCAAAACGGGCAGTTGATATACCAGAAGTTGAGCACCACCATCTCCTTTTCCTGCAACATCTGAGACAAGGTAAGGGTGTTGCCGTCGCTATCGGTCACGGTGAAATCGTACATCCGGTCCCCCACCGACAGGCGCTTCCCGATCAAATCCCCCTCCGGTAGGGACGGTTTGACGGCGGTCGTAGTGGTAGCGGTGGTAACCGTCGTAGCGGTAGTCGTGGTGGTAGTGGTGGTAACCGTCGTAGCGGTAGTAGCGGTGGCGGTCGTGACGGAAGGCGTCTGCGTAGCGGTGGCAACCGTAGTGGTCGTGGTGGTGACACCCGCGGTGGCGGAGGTCACCGATGTCTGCGACACCGTAGAAGAAACCGCCCGGGTGGCAGATGTATTGACCGACGTAGTCGTGTGCGTACCCGCCGTATCAAACGTTGACAGAGTGGTTTGCTCTGTGGCGGTCACCTTCTCCGTCGTATAGGTGGAGGGCACACCGGTGCTTTGCGACACCGCAGACGAGGATTCGGAAAAGGTATCGTCACCACAGGCGCACAGGCTCATCAGCATACCGACAGACAGCACAAACACCAACACGCGTTTCATACGTATCCCCCTAATTCTTTGTGTTCATGATTCCATTGTAGACCTAATTTTCAAAAAAGTAAAGACTGAATTCTTCTACTTGTTTACAATTACTTCACACTGTCACACCGTAAATAGGGTATGATAGCGGTAATTGCGGAAAGGAGGTGCACGGATGTTCGGATACGTGCGGCTTTTCAAGCCCACCATCACCATGGGCGAATACGAGCAGTACAAGGGCATCTACTGCACCCTCTGCAAGCGGCTGGGCAAGCGGTACGGTGTGCTGTCCCGCTTCACCCTCAGCTACGATATGACCTTTTTGGCGCTGTTACAGATGGCGCTGTCCGAGGAGGAGGCGGATTTCTGTCCCTCGCGGTGCAGCTTTAACCCCACCAAACGGTGCCTGAAAGCGCAAAACACCGATGCCATCGACCGAGCGGCAGACATCGGCACCGTCCTCGCCTATTACAAGCTCAAAGATACCCTCGCCGACGAGGGTTGGGGCAAGAAAATCGGTGCATGGTGCGCCCTGCCCTTTGCCAAAGCCGCCCACAAAAAGGCGAAAAAGAACGTCCCCCACATCGACGAGGCGGTAGCGGCAATGATGAGCGCCCAAGCCCGCGTGGAGGCGGAGGCAATCGCCTCCATTGATCGGGCAGCCGAGCCCTTTGCCCTGCTGCTGCAAGCCTTAGCGGCAGAGGCGGCCGCCGACGACACCCAAAAGCGGGTGTTGGAGCGGTTCGGCTATTGTCTGGGGCGTTGGGTATACCTGATGGACGCGGTGGACGACCTGGCCGAGGATTTGGAAAAGGGGCGGTATAATCCCTATATCCTGTCCCGCCACCTGCAACAAGGGGACGAAAACGGGGTCAAGGAAGCCCGCGCCTACTCACTGTTCACGCTCAACGCCTGCTTGGCGGAATGCAAAACCGCCTACGATCTGTTGGAGATTCGCCGCTTTGACGGCATTTTACGAAACATCTTGGAAGAGGGGATGGCTCACGCCCAAAAGCGGGTCATCGCCGGAGAGGAAGAAAAACATGAGAGATCCCTATGAAGTATTGGGCATCCAGCCCAACGCCACCGACGACGAGGTGAAGGCTGCCTATCGCAGTATGGCGAGAAAATACCATCCCGACAACTACGCCGACAACCCCCTGTCCGATCTGGCACAGGAGAAGATGCAGGAGATCAACGAGGCCTATGACGCCATCGTGCGGATGCGCAAAGAGGGCGGCAACAGCCAAAACGGTGGCTACCGCGGTCCGAGCGGTGGCCCCTCCCGCTACGGCGACATCCGCCAAATGATCATGCAAAACCGCATCATGGACGCGGAAATGCTGCTGGACGGCATCCCTGCCGCCAACCGCGATGCGGAGTGGTTTTTCCTCAAAGGCAGCGTCCTACACAAAAAAGGCTGGCTGGAAGAGGCCTACAACCACTTTGCCACCGCCTGCCGTATGGATCCCAACAACTTCGAATACCGTCAGGCACTCAACCGTGCCGAGGCCGGCCGTCAGACCGGCAGTTACCACACCGGTCACGGCGGTGGCGCCGGTTGCAGCGGTTGTGACGTTTGCCAGTCCCTCATCTGTATGGACTGCTGCTGCGAGTGTATGGGCGGCGACTTAATTTCTTGTTGTTAAGGTGAGCGTATGAGCACAAAACACGCAGGCCGCATGGCCTTAGCCGGGGTGCTGACCGCCTTGGCGTTGGTATTCCTGCTGTGCTCCTTTTTCCCCACAGCCAGCCTTGCGCTGGCGGCGATTGCCGCCCTGTGCGGCGTCCCCGTGGTGGTGGAGCTGGGGCGAAGAGCGGGATTGGTTCACTATGCGGCGGTGACGTTGTTGGCGACAATGATCGCCCTTTCCGCCGAAGGCACCGGCGTCTACATCGCTTTTTTCGGTTGGTACACGGTGTTCAAATCCTTCATTGAAGGCAAAAACCTTTCCCGTCCGACCGAATGGATCATCAAAGTGGCGGTGTTTGCCGCCGCGATAGCCGCCTATGGGGCGGTGTGGGTGTTTTTGCTGCATATGCCGCTGCCGGAGGAGCTTGTTTCTTGGATGATCCCCCTGCTGGCTGTGGGCGTATGTGTGGTTTTCGTCATATACGACGTTGCTCTGACAAGGGTCATTGACACCTATCACAGCCGTATCCGTCCCAAGATCCGCAATCTGTTTCGCTTTTGAGAAATAAAAAATGCAAGATGCCGGTTTGCATCTTGCATTTTTTGTTTTTATGAGGTATAATGTATTCAATTATTTTTTCTTTTACCGAGAGGAGGTCATTCCTTATGACAAACACCACTTTGATGGGGCTGATGGACGCCCACGCCCCTCAATTTTCCAAGGGACAGCGGCGCATCGCCGACTATATCTCCCACCACTATGACGAAGCGGCCTTTATGACCGCCGCCAAACTGGGCGAAGAGGTGGGGGTCAGCGAGTCCACGGTGGTGCGCTTTGCCACCGAGCTGGGCTTTGCCGGCTATCCCCAATTTCAAAAAGCCCTGCAGGAGCTCATTCGCAGCAAGCTGACCATCGTGCAGCGCTTGGACGTCACCCGCGCCCGTATGCAGGATGACGAGGTGCTCAAACAGGTGGCGCTCAGCGATATCAGCAACATCCGCCGCACCATCGAGGATCTGGACAGCGGCGCTTTCTACGATACGGTGAATCGCATTGTGAGCGCTCGCCAGGTGTATGTGTTCGGCGCAGGCAGCTGCAAGCATTTGGCCGGCTTCCTCACCCACTATCTGCAACTATTGGTGGGCAACGCCCGCCGTGTAACGGTGGCCAGCCCCAGCCAGATCTGCGAGCAAATGATCGACCTTTCCCCTGAGGACGTGGTCATCGGCATCAGCTTCCCCCGCTATTCCAAGATCTCGGTGCAGGCCATGCACTATGCCAGCCAAAAAGGGGCCACCGTGGTGGCGCTGACCGACAGCGCCCTCTCCCCCATCGCCCCTTATGCCACCAACCTGCTCACCGCCCACAGCGACATGGCCTCGGTGGTGGACAGCCTGGTGGCACCCCTGAGCGTCATCAACGCCCTCATCGTGGCCATCTCCCTGCGCACCATGGAGCAGACCCGCACCAAGCTGGAAGAGCTGGAGCAGCTGTGGAACAGCTATGAAGTGTACCAGTCTGTGGACGAGGCGGAGAAGAACAAGGCATGAACGTAATCGTCATCGGTGGCGGTGCCGCCGGCTGTATGGCGGCGGGTGCCGCCGCACGGCAGGGGCACCGCGTCACCGTCGTGGAACGCAACCCCCGCCCCGCACGCAAGGTGATGATCACCGGAAAAGGACGGTGCAACGTCACCAACAACTGCGACATCGACACCTTCATCCGCCACGTGCCGGAGAACGGGCGCTTTCTGTATTCCGCTCTCAACGCTTTCACGCCCCAAGACACGATGGCGCTGTTTGAGGAGCTGGGCGTACCGCTGAAAACCGAGCGGGGCAACCGTGTGTTCCCCGTATCCGACAAGGCGGTGGACATTGTGGACGGTCTGGCGAAATACGCCAAGGGCGGCGGCGCCCGCTTCGTGCAGGGGCGTGTCACCGAGCTGGTAATTGCCGACGGCGTATGCCGCGGGGTGAAGCTGGAGGACGGCTCCGTAATGGATGCGGATCGCGTGATCGTCGCCACAGGCGGCCGGTCCTATCCCGTCACCGGATCCACCGGCGACGGCTACGCTTTGGCACAGCAGGCAGGGCATACCGTCACCCCCATCCGACCCAGTCTGGTGGCGCTGACCTCCCCCGACCTGTTCTGCCTCGATATGCAGGGGCTGAGTTTAAAAAACTGCGGCCTGCAGGTGCGGGACAACGAAAAAAACAAGATCATCTACAACGATTTAGGTGAAATGCTGTTCACCCATTTCGGTGTCAGCGGCCCCATGGTGCTGTCCGCCAGCGCCCACATGCGGCAGATGGCGGCCGGTCGCTACACCCTCATCATCGACTGGAAGCCGGGGCTTAACCCCGAACAGTTGGATGCCCGCATCCTCCGCGATTTCGCCGAGCGATGCAACATGGACATTTCCAATGCGCTGGGCAAACTGCTGCCCCGTCTGCTCATCCCCGTGATGCTGGATATGGTGGACATCAAGCCGATGAAAAAGTGCAACGCCGTCACCCGTGAGGAACGGCTACGGCTGGTAGCGGGCATCAAGGCGATGCCGGTGGAGATCAGCGGCTTCCGCCCCATTGAGGAGGCCATCGTCACCTCCGGCGGCGTCAGCGTGAAAGAGATCAACGCCAAGACGATGGAATCCAAACTGGTGAGCGGCCTTTTCTTTGCCGGCGAGGTGCTGGACGTGGACGCCTACACCGGTGGATTTAATTTACAGATTGCTTTTTCCACCGGTATGGCTGCCGGAAATGCGGAATGATAACCACAAAACCTTTTTTGAGGAGTGTATTGATATGATTTACGCGATTGCCATTGACGGTCCCGCCGGTGCGGGCAAAAGCACCATCGCCAAAATCTTGGCGAAAGAACTGGAACTGATCTACGTGGACACCGGTGCGCTGTACCGCACCATCGGCTACTACGTCACCTCCCAGGGCATCGACACCGCCGACACCGAGGCGGTGGTGGCCGCTCTGGACGGGCTTAAAGTGGAACTGAAATACGTGGAGGGCGTTCAGCGGGTGTTCGCCAACGGCGAGGATGTCAGCGACCTGATCCGCACCCCCGCCATCTCTATGGCGGCCTCCGCCGTCTCCGCCATCCCCGCGGTGCGCGCCTATCTGCTGGACACCCAGCGGAGCATCGCCGCCACCCACTCGGTGGTGATGGACGGCCGCGACATCGGCACCGTCATCCTGCCGGATGCCAAAATCAAGATTTTCCTCTCCGCCAGTCCCGAGTCCCGCGCCCAGCGTCGCTTTGACGAGCTGCAGGCGAAGGGCGACCCCGCCACTTATGAGGAAGTGCTGGCGGATATGATCAAGCGGGACTATGACGACAGCCACCGCGCCATCGCCCCGTTGAAGCAGGCGGAGGACGCCATCCCCGTGGACACCAGCGGCGAGACGCTGGAGCAGTCGGTGGCACGGATGAAAGAGATCGTCTATAAGAAATTAGCTGAATAAGGAGTTTGCCCTATGCCTGTCCGTCTTGCCGAAAGCGCCGGATTCTGCTTTGGCGTCAATAACGCGGTCAACCAAGTCTACCGTCTGCTGGACGAAGGGGAAAAGGTGTGTACCTTAGGCCCCATCATCCACAACCCTCAGGTGGTGGACAAGCTGGCATCCCGCGGCGTCACCATCGTGGACGATCCCGCCGACGTACCTGCTGACAGCGTGCTGGTGATTCGCTCCCACGGCGTGCCCCAAAGCACCTACCGTCAGGTGGAAGCGCTGGGGGTGCGCTGCTGTGACGCCACCTGCCCCTTTGTGGCGAAGATTCATAAAATTGTGGATGAACACTCCGCACAGGGTGCAGTGGTGCTGATCGCCGGCAACCCCGAACACCCTGAGGTGTTGGGCATCCGCGGCCACTGTCACGGTGAGGAATACTGCTTCCACGACGAGGAAGAACTGGAGAATTTATTAGTGTCCCATCCTGAGTGGGACAAAACGCCCTGCATCATGGTGGCACAGACCACTTTTAACAAAACAATTTGGAAAAAGTGCGAAAAAATCGCAAAAAAACTCTGTACAAATGTAAAAATCTTTGATACAATATGCAGAGCTACTGCTAAAAGGCAGGAGGAGGCCATCTCCCTCGCCCAGCAGTGCGATCAAATGGTTATTGTCGGCGGACGAGAGAGTTCCAATACCGCCAAATTGCGCGACGTGTGCGCCGCCTACTGCCCCACCCTTTGGGTCGAGACAGCGGACGAGCTGCCCCGTGACCGCTTTTTGCCCGGTATGACGGTCGGTTTGACCGCCGGAGCATCCACCCCGGCCGATATTATAAAGGAGGTACACACAAAAATGTCCGAAATCATGAACAACGAATCCCTGGAAAAAAACTATGAGGAGATGAGCTCTGAAGAGTTTGCCGCCGCCATCGACGCGACTCTGCAGAATCCGACTGACGATAAAGTCCGCGGTCTGGTCGTTAGCATTGCGCCCAACGAGGTACAGGTCGAAGTCATCGGCCGCAAGCAGACCGGCTACATTCCGATCGATGAGCTGTCCAACGATCCCTCTGCCGATCCCCACGACCTGGTGAAGGTGGGCGACGAGCTGTTGCTGCTCATCATGCGCACCAACGATCAGGAAGGCACCATCATGCTGTCTAAGAAGCGCGTTGACGCTCTCAAGGGCTGGCAGATCGTTGTGGATGCCGAGGCTGAGGGCGCCATCCTGGATGGCGTTGTCACCGAGGTCATCAAGGGCGGCGTGCTGGTGGTCACCAACGGTGTCCGCGTGTTCGTTCCCGCTTCCCACGCCTCTGTGGGTCGCATGGAGGATCTGAGCCCCCTGAAGGGTCAGAACGTCCAGCTGAAGATCCTGGAGGTCAACCAGAACCGCCGTCACGCTGTCGGCTCCATCCGTCTGGTGGCTCAGGCCGCCCGCAAGGAGCAGGAGGCCGCTTTCTGGGCTCAGGCCGAGGTCGGCCAGGAGTACACCGGCGCCGTCAAGTCCCTGACTTCCTATGGTGCTTTCGTGGACCTGGGCGGTGTGGACGGTATGGTGCACATCTCCGAGATGTCCTGGAGCCGCATTAAGCATCCCTCTGAGGTGATGAACGTGGGCGACACCGTCACCGTTTACATCAAGGCTCTGGATGCCGAGAAGCGCAAGATTTCTCTGGGCTATCGCAAGACCGAGGACAACCCCTGGGAGATCTTCAAGGCTCAGTATCCCGTGGATTCCATCGTCACCGCCAAGGTTGTGGGCATGACCACCTTCGGTGTGTTCGCTCAGATCATCCCCGGCATCGACGGTCTGGTGCACATCAGCCAGATTGCCAACCACCGCGTGGAGAAGCCCCAGGACGAGCTGCAGGTCGGTCAGGAGATCACCGCGAAGATCACCGCCATCGACTATGACCGCAAGCGCATCAGCCTGAGCATCCGTGCTCTGCTGGAGCCCGAAGCTCCCGCTGAGGTGGAGGCTCCCGCCGAGGAGGCCGTTGAGGCCCCCGCTGAGGAAGCTGTCGCTGAGGAGGCTCCCGTCGAGGAGTAATCTCCAAATAGGAATGAGAAAACCGACCCTGATTTTCAGGGTCGGTTTTTTGTTTTGGCGGACAACGTACACCCTCCATAGCCTCCCCTTGAGGTTGATTTCCCCCGATGGCGGGGGAAAATGTCACCGCAGGTGACAAAAGGGGGGCCGTTTCGCGGCGAGCGAAAAGACGGATGAGGTGTTTCAAAAGATAACGCCGTCTGCGGACGGCTACACCTCATCAGCCACGGCTTGCGCCGTGCCAGCTTCCCCTCAAGGGGAAGCCTTGTCCCTCACCGACTTTGAATTACCTCTTGCCTTTTAGCTCCTCTTGTGATAAGATAAAAAGTGCCAAACAAATCTAAATAGCAAATGTAGGGTAACATTTCCTCCTTGGGGGAAGTGTATATCTTTATTTGTTTTACACAAAATGCTTGGAGGATCGGGTAAAAACACGATTTCTCCACCGAGTGTTTTGTGTGGCTTTGCCCTGCAATTGCATTTAGGATTTGTTTGGCGACAAAAGGAGTTATCGTGCTTTTCGGTGCGACAGCTTCAGTTGTCGCACTTTTTTATTTTAGGAGGAAAGAAAATGATCCGAAAAAGCATCGCTCTTTTACTGGCACTTACCCTGCTGCTGTGCGGCACTGCCTGCGGCAAGCAAACGGCAGAAAAGCCCACCGACAGCAACGCGGACGACAATCCGCCCGCCTCGGTGGTCATCCCAGACTATACCATAGAGGATTACTTAGCCGCTATCGACCGGGGCGACTACGAGACCGTGTTGGTTTGGCTGGCACAGTACGCTGACACCGACATCCTGAATGACGAGCGCATCGTTGACTTTTTGAACAAGATTGCCATCCTGCCTGTGGAAATACATCAGGGCGACCAGCACGACCTCTATTCTTACGATGAAAAGGGACACCTGATCAAAATAGAAAGTGTGTACGACGGAGAACATTCCACCCACGAATATCCCCACGACGAGCACGGCAATCTGATAGACGAAGATATCATCCGTGAATACGACGCAAACGGTAACGTGGTAAGATTTGTCAGCACCAAAGTCTTCCCTTACGAGAGCGTCTTCACCTATAACGATAAGCAGCAACTCGTCCGCGAAGAGTATACCTATGAGGGTTCTGAACCCGTAGTTTGCACGTATACCTACAACGAAAACGGACAACTGTTGGCCTTCCGCACCAGCAATGGCAACTATCGTATCTACACTTACGACGAAGACGGTAGACTCATCGGTCAAGAATACGACAACCCCGAACCGCGTAAAGCCACTTTCTTCTACGATGAGGAAGGTCGGTACTTAGGCTATCGCTCCGCATCTCTGTCGGGAGACTCGGTGAGAGAAACGACCTATACCTACTACACCTATGACGGTAAAGACTACGTGCTGACCTATAAAGACGCCAACGAGGACAGCTATATAGACGAAACGATCTATACCTACGAAAAAGACCGCCTGATAAGCGAAAAACGCATCAGAAACGGCGAAACCATTAGCGAAACCGTGTACACCTACAACGAGGACGGTCGCCTGCTGAACAAGAACGTTTCCCACAACGGTGAGATGTACTCCGAAAGCGCCTACACCTATCAAGACGGCAAGCTCGTCTCGATTACCGAAACCCGTAACAACGGCAACGTGACGGAATACACCTACACCTACAACGAAAACGGCGATATTGCCACCATCTCCGCGGGTGACATAACCTACAACGGATACGGCGTGTGTACGTCGTTTATCATCGAGGAGGCCGATATTCGCCGCACCTATCGGGTGATGTATTACCCCGACGGCTTACCGGAGTGTTTGCCAGAGGCTCACAGCTACACATTGAACAACCTGGTGTGGTTCCGCGGCGTGCCCGAAGCACCGCAAGCGGAGATGCCCATTATTCCGACCGATGAACTACCGTACGGTGTAATCAAATTCTATTGATCTATCGTTTATCCCTACAACCCACCACCTGGCGGTTGTCACCATCCCCTGACAGTTGGACGCAAGATAAATTTCTGCGCAACTCAAAAAACCGACCCTGATTTTTCAGGGTCGGTTTTTTGTTGTAATTTTACCGATTGGTAATCAGTGTCCTGTTTTTGTCCCACTGGCTATGCTATCCTATTAACAGAACAAGTGATTCGCCCTATTAAGCAAACAAAAAACGAACATTTTTTCGGATTTTTTCAAAAAAGGCTTGATTTTCTCAAAAAAGTCGTTATAATGAAAATAGAACACTTGTTCGGAACGCTTGTTCGATTTCGAACTTCGATATAGGAGGTAGGATGTATGTTTACGTTATTCATTGATTTAGGTTTGGCTTTGGTGGCGGCGCTGATGCTGCTCAAAGGGCATTACCACATCACCCGTCAGATCGCGGCGGTGCCGCTGGTGGTGGCGCTGGTGGACGCTTCCTTTGCGACACAGCTCCAGCTCTCCCTCACCCCGGTGGTCTCCACCCTGCTGGTGGCGCTGCAAGTGATCATTCTGACGGTCAGCGTCGGCGTGCTTCGGGAGGATATGGCTCGCGCCCGCCAGAAGCGTGCCCGCCGTCGCCGCGAAGAGGACTTTGCCCGTGCCCGCGCCTCTCTCCACACGGTAGAGGTGCGGCACAACTGCCTGCATCATGCGGCCTAAACTTGACAAACGGCACTTTTTGCGGTAAACTGATAGCCTGAGTGAGCTGAACAGCCGCGTGGGCGGGCAACCGCACATGAGGAAAGTCCGAGCTTCACAGGGCAGGATAACGGCTAACGGCCGCCGGGGGTGACCCTAGGGAAAGTGCAACAGAAATATACCGCCTATGGCTTGGCTTATGCCTTGAGTGCGTGGCAACACGCCGCCCATAGGTAAGGGTGGAAAGGCGAGGTAAGAGCTCACCGGCGCATTGGAGACAATGCGGCCCTGTAAACCCTATCCGAAGCAACTTCGACCGGAGCGATACATTGGCCCGATGTGCTCCAACGGAAGGCTAGAGCCGTCTGGCAACAGGCGGCCCAGATAGATGGCTGTTCACGACAGAACTCGGCTTACAGGCTCACTCAAACTTTACAGAGATCGGCTCACACGTTTGTGTGAGCCTTTTTCTTGTTTTTACGCCGTATTTTTTATGAAAGTCTTTACATTTATTTCTCTTTTATGTTATAATGTTTTAAATATAAGGATAATTGTATCATTATGGATGATGAACATAGAGAGGATGTGGCATATATGGCTCAAAACGGTATGTTCCGAAATGCACTCAGAGGCTTCCATAAACAAGACGTTTTGCAGTATATTGACGAGATTACTGCCGCTTGGAACGAGGAGCGCAAAGCGCTGGACCAAACTGCCAACGATGCCGTAGCGGCCAAGGAGGCCATGCAGGCCGCCGCCGACGAGGCGCAGGCGCAGGCCGCCGCCGCCACCGAGCAGCAGCAGATTGCCGAAACCCAGCTGGCAGAGGTGCAGCAAAAGCTGTACGACACCACCGCCGATCTGACCGTAGCCGCCACCACCATTGAGGAGATGGCCACCCAGTTGGAGGAGGCCCAACGCCGCCTGGCACAGCTGGAACAGGAGTTGGCCACCACCGCCAATGAGCGGGACACCGCCATCGCCGACCTGGCAGATGCCAAGGCCCAGCTCACCGCCGCCGAAGGCACAGCCCGCCAGTTGGAGGAGAGCCGCCAGCAAGCGACCCGCCAAACCGAACAGATCGCTTCTCTGCGCCAGACCATCGACCGCTACGAGGCCGTGGTGGGCAGCGCTGACGCCGTCGGCCAAAAGGTAGATGGCATCGTCCGTCCCTACATTGCTCAGACCGGTCGTCAGGCGGATGCGGCGCTCAGCAACGTGCAAGCCACCCTGGACGCCCTGTTGGCACAGTTGAACGAATTGCAAGCCGGCCTCGGCGAAACCCGCTCGGCCTTGCAGCAGTCCACCGCTGACAGCGACAACCGCGTGGCCTCCGCTTTGGACGACTGGCTGACCTCCGCCCAGAGCATCAACGGCAACAGCCGTCACTTTTTTCCGTAATCCGCCCGCCCCTGCTGTGATCCCGAGGCAGCCTGTGCCGCAGCCCCTCCCCGTCTCACCGACAGCGGAGCCGGCAGCAGAATCGCTACCTCCCCGGCAAGGGAATAAGGGCGGTGGTTATCCCACCCACGTCACCCTGCGGTCCTCCCCTCGCAAAAAGGGATTTTGGGATCGGCTGGATGACTGGCTTTCGCGAAAATGACGCTGTTTTCGCACCAAAACCGTTCCAAAATTTTTAATATAGGAGTGTTTTATTATGGCAGAACTGAAGTATGAGATTGTAAAAGAGTGCGGCGTGCTGTCCCAGTCCCCCACCGGCTGGACCAAGGAGCTGAACCTGATCAGCTGGAACGATCGCGCCCCCAAGTACGACATTCGTGACTGGGCCCCCGATCGCACCAAGATGGGCAAGGGTGTCACCGTCTCCGCCGACGAGGTCATCCTGCTGCGTGACCTGCTCAACGAGCTGGATCTGTAATCTGCAAGGAACGAAAAAACAGCGAGTTTCTGACTCGCTGTTTTTCGTCTGCACATTTTTTGATTAGGAGAGAGTTTTATGTTTATCATTGAGATTCTCAAAGCCATCGCCCAGGGCATCGTGGAGGGCATCACCGAGTGGCTGCCGGTGTCCAGCACCGGACACATCCTGCTGCTGGACGCCTTTTGGAAGATGGACGCCTCCAAAGAGTTCTTTGACGTATTCAAGGTGGTCATCCAACTGGGTGCCATTTTGGCGGTGGTAGTACTGTATTGGCAGAAGCTCAACCCCTTCTCCCTGAAAAAATCCAAAGTGGAGAAAAAGAGCACTTGGGTGCTGTGGAGCAAAGTGCTGGTGGCCAGCATCCCCGCCGCTATCGCAGGACTGGCATTGGAGGATGCCATTGACGGCGTGCTGTCCACCCCCGTGGTGATCGCCGCCGCGCTGATTGTCTACGGCATCGCCTTTATCGTAATGGAGAGCCGAAAAAGCCACACCGCCAAGGTGGAAACGGTGGAGGATATCAGCTACAAGCACGCCTTCGGCATCGGCGCCTTCCAAATGCTGGCGCTGATCCCCGGCACCTCCCGCTCCGGCTCCACCATCTTAGGCGCTTCCCTGCTGGGCACCTCCCGCACGGCGGCGGCGGAGTTCTCCTTCTTCATGGCGATTCCCGTCATGTTGGGTGCCAGTGGACTGAAATTGGTGAAGGCCCTGCTGTTGGACAGCGTTTCTTTCTCCCCGGAAGAGTGGATTCTGCTGGCGGTGGCAACGGCGATATCCTTTGTGGTGTCGCTGCTGGTCATCCGCGGCCTGATGGCGTTTATTAAGAAGCACAGCTTTAAGCCTTTCGGTTGGTATCGTATTGTGCTCGGCGCCGTGGTGCTGGGCTGTGTGGCGATGAACTGGCTGTAATCGCTCGATTAGGTATGAAAAGGCTTCCCCTTGAGGGTAGCGAAGCGGCACGAGCGGTAATGAATGACAGTCCGGTGGACTGTCAGAACCGCGAGTGGACCGAGCCGCAGCGAGACAGCTGTCGAGCGACAGCGAGACTGATGAGGTGTAGCCGACGATAGTCGGCGTTATTAAGATTTGTGCAGACACTATCGCTCTGCGACCACCTCATCCGTCATTTGCTCCGCAAATGCCACCTTCCCCTCAAGGGGAAGGCTTGTCCTATTGTAGCCTATACGAAACGAACCCGAACGCAACCGCGTTCGGGTTCGTTTTTTACTTTACAGCTTTAACAATTCTTTCCGCTTTTGCTCAAACTCCTCGCGTGTCATATAGCCGGCTGTAACCAATTCATTATATCGATCCAATTCGGCTTTGATGTCATTCACCGGAGCAGCATGAGGTGTCGGAGCAGCATGAGGTGTCGGAGTAGCGTGAGGTGTCGGAGTAGCGTGAGGTGTCGGAGCAGCATGAGGTGTCGGAGTAGCGTGGGGTGTCGGAGCAGCGTGAGCGATATGGGGAGCGGAGACGTTCTGCTTTGCTCTCCGATTGCGCGCCATCCATTTGATAGCTATGAACACCATCCAAGCACTCAGCGCCATCATCACAATTCCGACCACCTTGCCAACCTTTGCGGCACCGGCATTCACCGTCGTCGGATCTTCATCCAAATCGCACACATAGCAGATACTCAAATTGCTCATCCGCTTTGCCCCGAAATCCAACCACATCTTCTCTTGCAATGTGGTGATGGCCTCTCTGAAAAACCGCGTGTGATTCTGCAAATCTTCATTAAACTCCTGCGTCTCAAAGTAACCGTCAAAAGTCAGACTTCCGATTTCGGCCTCGCTGTCCTTTATATAGTCGTCTGTCTGCTTCCACAAAGGAGACTCCGGATTGACCGGCATGCTGGCAACCACTGTATTCTCATCCTTATCCTCAAAGGATACCAGAAAATAGCGGACATCCCCCTCATTGAGTTCTCCATACCGATCCAACACCTTCAGATTTTCGATTCGGTAGAGGCTGTCCTTTTCCAAGTCACGGTACGAAACATCGGCAATATCCTCCGATGTCGTGTCGAAATTGTCGTCTGCACTGGTTAGCATCAACAAACCAACCCCAAAAAGACAAACCGACAACAGGATCATACTTACGATTTTTCTTGTGGCTACCGGTTTCATACAACACCTCTTTAATCTCTCTTCTTGGTGGCAATCTCCACCAGAGCCTTGGCGATGAACTCGTCGGCGGTCATAGCGCCCAAATCCTCGCCGCTACGGGTGCGGACGGAGACGGTGCCATTCTCCATATCACGGTCACCCACCACCAGCATATAGGGCACCTTCTTGAGCTGATGCTCACGAATCTTGTAGCCCAGTTTCTCACTGCGGTAGTCGCCCTCGGCACGGATGCCAGCGGCTTTCAACTGCTCTTCCACGTTCTTGGCATACTCGTGGGCACGGTCGGTGACCGGCAGCACCACCACCTGATCGGGAGCCAGCCACAGGGGGAACGCGCCGGCGAAACGCTCGATCAGGTAGGCCAAAGTACGCTCGTAGCAACCCAAAGAGGTACGGTGGATGATATAGGGGGTCTTCTTCTGACCGTCGGCGTCGGTATACTCCATACCGAACTTCTCAGCCAGTAGCATATCGATCTGGATGGTGACGATGGTGTCCTCTTTGCCGAACACGTTCTTGTACTGGATATCCAGCTTGGGACCATAGAAGGCGGCCTCGTCGATACCGATGGAGTACTCCACGCCCAGATTGTCCAGAATCTTCTTCATGACGGCCTGTGCCTCATTCCACTGCTCGGCGGTACCCTCGTACTTGTTCTTGGGGTTCTCGGGATCCCACTGGGAGAAGCGGAAGGAGCAATTCTCCAACATACCCACGGTATCCAGGCAGTAC
>JAFQGI010000012.1 GCA_017415515.1 Clostridia bacterium
CGACCGCATATATGCGGTCGGCACTTTTCCTTGGCGGGGAAATTTTCTCCCGTTCCCCGTTGCATTTCGTCCCAAAAGTGGTATAATAATAACCGATTTGAAACCCAACGGAGGGAAACGTTATGCGTAAAACCAAAATCGTCTGCACCATCGGCCCCGCCACCGACTCTGAGGAGGTTATGATCGGCTTGTGCAAGGCCGGCATGAACGTGGCACGCCTGAATTTCTCCCACAGTACCTACGAGGAGCACCAGCGCCGCATCGACCTGGTGAAAAAGGTGCGGGAGGACCTGAATCTGCCCATCGCCATTATGCTGGACACCAAGGGCCCCGAATACCGCATCCGCACCTTCGCCGAGGGCAAGATCATGCTGGAGAAAGGCGACGCTTTCACCTTCACCGCCGACGAGGTGGAGGGCGACCGACACATGGTGTCGGTCAGCTACGCCAACCTGCCCAACGAGCTGCAGGTGGGGGACACCATCCTGCTGAATAACGGCCTCCTATCCTTCGAGGTCACCGCCATCGACGGCGCCGATATCCACACCGTGGTGGTGGAGGGCGGCGAATTGTCCAACCGCAAGAGTATGTCCTTCCCCGGCAAGGTGATGAAGCAGCAGTATCTCTCCGATCAGGACAAGGCGGACATCGCCTTCGGCGTGGAGAACGGCGTGGATTTTATCGCCTGCTCCTTCGTCTCCTGCGCGCAGGATTTGATAGACGTTCACGACTATCTGCGTGAGCTGAACGCCACCGACATCGAGCTCATCGCCAAGATCGAGAACCAGTCCGGTGTGGACAATATCGAGGACATCTGCCGCCATTGCGACGGCGTGATGGTGGCCCGCGGCGATATGGGCGTTGAGGTGCCCTTTGAAAAGCTCCCCGCCATCCAGAAAAAACTGATCACCAAGTGCCGTATGATGGGGCGCCGCGTCATCACCGCCACCGAGATGTTGGAGTCTATGATTCACAATCCCCGCCCCACCCGTGCGGAGATCTCCGACGTGGCCAACGCCGTCTACGACGGCACCTCCGCCATTATGCTGTCCGGCGAGACCGCCGCGGGCCAATATCCCGTGCAGGCGGTCAAGACCATGGCCAAGATTGCGAAAACCGCCGAGGAGAACATCAACTATCGCAAGCGGTTTACCACCGTGGAGTTTGAGATTCGCAATCATGTGGACGCCATTTCTCACTCCACCTGCGGCATGGCCATCGACATCAACGCCAAGGCCATCGTGGCCTGCTCCCTGTCGGGTATGACCGCCCGTATGGTCTCTCGCTTCCGCGCCCCCGTGGACATCATCGGCCTGACCACCGATGAGGGCACCTGGCGCAAGCTGGCGCTGTCCTGGGGCGTTACCCCCGCCATGTGCGAGAAATTTTCTTCCACCGACGTGCTGTTTTACACCGCCAAGAAGATCGCAGAGCAGGAATTGTCGCTGAAAAAGGGCGATCACATCGTCATCACCGGCGGCGCCCCCGGCGCCACCGGCAACACCAGCTTGATTAAGATTGAGAGTATCTAATCGCGTTTATCGACACACACTACTCCTATCCCATAACAGGAGATGACCCATTGTGCGCATTGATTTTCATACCCATTGCTTCCCCGACGCTTTGGCGGTGAAGGCGGTCAGCCGCCTTTCCCACGTGTCGGGGGGCTTGACTCCTTACACCGACGGCACCGTGGCAGGTCTGCGCCGCAGTATGGTGGAGGAGGGGGTCAACGCCTCGGTGGTGTTGCACATTGCCACCAACCCCACCCAGCAAAAAAAGGTGAATGACTTCGCCGCCTCCATTCACAACGGCGTGGATATTTTCTCCTTCGGCTCGGTGCACCCCGATGCCCCCGACGCCTTGGAGGAATTGGAGCGCATCAAGGCGCTGGGGCTGCCCGGCGTCAAACTCCACCCCGATTATCAGGGGTTTGCGGTGGACGATCCCAAGATGAAACCCCTCTACCGCAAGATTTCCGATCTGGGGCTGGTCACCGTGTTCCACGCCGGCGTGGACTATGGCTTCACTCCGCCCTACGGCTGTATGCCGGCGGCGCTGGCTCGTGCCCTGGATTGGTTTTCCACCCCCGTGGTGGCGGCCCATTGGGGCGGTATCCAGTGCGGCGAGGAGGTGTTGCGCCACCTCTGCGGGCGGGATGTGTATTTCGACACCTCCTTCGGCTATGGGATGATGCCTAAATACTACGCCGAACAAATTCTCGAACGGCACGGCGCTCACCGCCTGCTGTTCGGCACCGACAGTCCGTGGCACACCGCCACGATGGAGTGGCGGCTGTTGGATAGCCTGGGGCTGTCCGACACCGACCGCGAGCAGATCGCCTGCGGCAACGCCAAACGCTTGTTAGGGCTGGAATAAACGCAAAAAAGGCTGTGATTCCGTTGGAATCACAGCCTTTTCTCATACTTTTCCTGTTTACGGCATAGGTATTAGTTACCGCCGTTTTCTTTTTCGCGCAGCTCCTTGCGTTGCTTTTTGCTCAGCTTTTTGCTTTTGGCGGGGGAGGCCTTTTCCTCGTCAGCAAACAAGGGGTCGCCGTCCAGCACAAAATGCTCTTGGTAGCTCTCGTTCTCTTTGCGGATGCGCTCATTCCGTGCATCTTTGAAATGTAAAAAGTTCACGACAGCTGCGACAAGGCCGACGCCCACTACGGAATAGTGGCGCCAAAACAATTTCCAATCGCTGAGACCTTGCATGCCGTTGGTGCTGACGTTGGAGTTGGCAGCCTGCAAGGGGAGGGCTGCCCGAAGGGTCAGCGCCACAATCAGCGCCAAGGCGGCACCGACAATCCCCATCACCATCGGAATCAGGGATTGCTTCTCCTTGTTTTTCCACACTTTACCTAATACGACTGCTCCAAAGACAAGAATGGTGGTGGCAATCCAGGTGGGGATCAAGCCTTTGGCTTCTTGCAGCTTGGCGGGCAGAGCTGCCCCGAAAATGGCGGATCCCCATATAACCGAAATCAACCCTAAGATCTGATAGAAAAGGACCAAAGCCAAGAATACGTACAGGACAATGTTGAGAATCTTTTTTCCTTTGCTCATTACACGCCCTCCTTTTGGCTGTCCAGCAGCCGTTTCGCTTTTAGAATACCGATCTGAGTCTTGGCATCGGTGATCTCACCCGCCATCACCCGCGTCACCATCTCATCCAGAGGGCATCGCTCCACGTCTAAGAATTCGTCCTCATCCGGATGGGCTTCGGTGGCGGTGAGCCCGGTGGCGAGATACAGATAAACCACCTCGTCGCAACAGCCGGGGGTGGGGTAGAGGCAACCCAGCGGGGTATAGTTAGCGGCGCGATAGCCGGTTTCCTCCTCCAGTTCCCGCATGCCGGTCACCAGAGGCTCCTCCCCCTTATCCCGTTTGCCGGCGGGAATCTCGGTGAGGATCTCGCCATAGGGATAGCGATATTGCTTCACCAACAGCACCTCGCCCTCCTCGGTGAGGGCAACCACGCCCACACCGCCGGGGTGGCGGATGTATTCCCGCACGCCCTCCTTGCCGTCAGGCAGGGTGACGGTGTCCACGTCCAGACGGAGCAGACGCCCCTGAAAGGCGGTGGAACGCTCTTTGGTTTTCTCAATCAGATGATCCATAGTATCCTCCTGAAAGGGATGAAAGTGTATGTATGTGGGTGTGCAGGGGCGTTTGGTGCGCCCGCAACCGATAGACTATGGGGTGACGCGAGGCCTTGTTGCCACCCTGCGTGGGCGGTACGCCTGTCTGCGCTCAACGGTGATCGGCCACAGTCTGCTTCGGCGGGAGATCCCCGCTTTGGTGTTGGGGGAGGATGCCGACGTGCGGGTGCTGATGGCCGCCGCTTTCCATGGGCAGGAGTGGATGACCACCCTGTGTGCCCTGCGCCTGTGCGAGGAGATGTGCTCCCATCTGCGGGCAGAGCTGCCGATGTGTGGGATGTCGCTTCTCCGCGCCTTGCATGGGCGGCAGGTGTGGTTTGTGCCCCTTGCCAATCCCGATGGGGTGGAGATTGCCCGCTATGGCAGTTTTGCCGCCGGCGCCTATGCCGCCACGGCGGCGGGGCTGGGGGCAGAGACCCCCGGTCGGTGGCGGGGGAATGCCCGCGGGGTGGATATCAATTCTAATTTTAACGCAGGATGGGCAGAAATGCAAGCCTTAGCCGAAAAAAGCGGTAAAATTTGCGGCACCCATCCCGAAAGCGAGCCGGAATCCCGCGCTTTGGCGGATCTGTGCCGCCGTGTGCCCTTTCGCCACGTGGTCGCCCTGCACACCCAAGGGGAGGAGATCTATTGGCGCTACGGCGACCATACGCCGCCCCAAAGCCTCATGATGGCACGGGTGTTATCCGCCGTGTCGGGCTATGCCGTCGCCGATCCTGCCGAAACCTCCTCCCACGGCGGCTTCAAGGATTGGTTTATCGACTGCTTCCACCGTCCCGGCTTCACGCTGGAGCTGGGGTTGGGCGAGAACCCCTTGCCCCTACGCGAGTTTGAAACCATCTACCAAAAAGCTCGTGAAATGTTGCTCCTTTCCGTCCTGCTGTAACAAGAAAGGTCTGTGCCGTCAGGCACAGACCTTTTGGTTTAGCGTTGTGTCTTTTGGATTGCACCAATGATGCGTTTGGTGGCGGGAGACAACACCACAGTGGTGATAAACTCAAAAGCAAAATTGACCAGAACGATACTCATCAGGATATAAGTGGCCAGTTCCGATGCGCTGTTGCCATAGCCGCTACCAGCCGCCCAGGAAATCAAGGTGTTCTTGTAGCAGGTGGTCAGAAAAGCCAAGAAGATGCCGGTGTTGACCACAGGTGCGGCCATAGAAGCCAGCAAAATGCCGAGAAAAGGTTTCTCTTTTTTAGTTAGGGTGGCGGAAATTAATCCGGACACCCATCCTGCGGCAGTGCCCTTGACTAAGCAGACAATAGCGGTGAGCCACCAGTTGGCCTGCCACATCATAAAGCCGCCCGCGTCACTGCCGCTGATGCTGTAAATCAGAGCCATCACGCCGAAGGCGGCACCCAGCAAAGCGCCGGTCTTGGGGCCAAACAGATAGCCACCAATTACGATAGGGATGAGAACCAAGGAAAGGTTGAACGCGCCTACTTTCACAAAAGTACCCACAGTTTGTAGTACGACCACCAATGCAACCAGCATAGCGATCTGTGTCATTTTGACAATGTTTTTGTTTCTCATAAACACACTCCTTTACTGTCGTTCTCCTTACGGAGATACCACGTTTTGGATTATATATAAAACACATTCATCCAATGTCGGCTGGGACGCCGTCGGCTGTCCCGCCACAGGGCAGAATGTGATTATTTTTGATTTTTCTCGTAAATCAGCCGTAACCCTTCCAGCAGCAACTCGCCCACGTAGGTCACTTCACTGCGGCACTGGGGGGCGATCTCCCGCCCAAGACCGCCGGTGATCACCACGGGGGCGGCATAGCCCAATTCCTCCACAATGCGTGCGTTCATCCCGTCGATGAGGGCGGCGTTTCCATAGACGGCGCCGGATTGCAGGCAGGCGATGGTGTTGGTGCCGATGACCTTGTCGGGGGCGTCCACGCTGATTTGGGGCAGCAGCGACGTGCCGGCCGCCAGGGCATCCAGACCGCGCTGGATGCCGGGCATGATGGCGCCGCCGCGATAGGCACCCTTGTCGTCCACCACCGATACGGTGGTGGCGGTGCCCAGATCCCACACGATGCAGGGATAGCCAACGGTCTCCACCGCGGCTACCGCACCCACCAACAGGTCAGCGCCCAACTGGGAGGGGTTGTCGATGCGGATGTTGAGGCCTGTCTTGGTGCCGGGACCCACCAGCAAGGGGGTGACCCCCACCGCCTTTTTCACCGCGCCGCAGATGGCGTGGTTGAGGGGCGGCACCACAGAGGCCAGGATCGCCCCCGAAAAGGCGGTGCTCTCCAGCTTGTACAGCCGCATCAGGTCCATCAGCTCCACAGCGTACTGATCCTCCATTTTGGTGCGCTCGGTGGCAATACGGGACTGCAGCAGCAGTCGCTTGCCTTCGTACACACCGATGGTGATGTTGGTGTTACCCATATCCAGCACTAACAGCATAAATGATACCTCCCATAGCCTCCCTCTTGAGGGAGGTGGATTTTCGCCGAAGGCGAAAAGACGGAGGGAGTTCTTTCGGCAAGGTGGTTTGTGCGAGTGAAACTCCCTCAGTCACGGCTGTTGCCGTGACAGCTCCCTCGGAGAGGGAGCCTATTTATGGTGTCAAAGCGAAAAGCAGGCGCAGAGGGAATGCCTCTGCGCCTGCGATGTTACATAGGGGAAATTAGGCGCGGTTGGCGCTGCCCAGGATGTTCTCGATCTTGTGCTTCACCACGGCGGTGATGTTGGCACGGCCGTCGCCCAGATACTGGCGGGGATCGAAGTGGGTGGGATTCTCGGCCATGTGCTTGCGGATACCGGCAGTCAGAGCCAGACGCAGGTCGGAGTCCACGTTGATCTTGCAGACAGCCATCTTAGCGGCCTGACGCAGCATATCCTCGGGGATACCGATGGCGTCGGCCATCTGGCCGCCGTACTGGTTAACGGTGGCCACGTACTCCTGCATCACGGAAGAGGCGCCGTGCAGCACGATGGGGAAGCCGGGCAGACGGTCCATAACCTCCTGCAGGATGTCAAAGCGCAGCTGAGGATTCTGGCCGGGCTTGAACTTGAAGGCGCCGTGGCTGGTGCCGATGGCGATGGCCAGGCTGTCCACGCCGGTGCGGGTCACGAAATCCAGCACCTGATCGGGATCGGTGTAGTTGGCCTTGTCGGCCTCCACGCTGACCTCGTCCTCCACGCCGGCCAGCTGACCCAGCTCACCCTCGACGGTGACGCCGTGGGCGTGAGCATATTCCACAACCTTCTTGGTCAGGGCCACGTTCTCCTCATAGTCCAGATGGGAGCCGTCGATCATCACGGAGGTGAAACCGCCGTCGATGCACTCCTTGCACAGCTCAAAGCTGGAGCCGTGATCCAGGTGCAGGGCGATGGGCAGACCGGTCTCCTCAGCGGCGGTCTTGACCATGCTGTACAGATAGGCGTGGCGGGCATACTTGCGGGCAGAGCCGGAGACCTGCAGAATGACGGGGCTGTTCAGCTCCTTGCAGGCGTCCACGATGCCCTGGATGATCTCCATGTTGTTGACGTTGAAAGCGCCGATGGCGTAGCCGCCCTCATAGGCCTTCCGGAACATTTCTTTGGTGTTTACGAGTGGCATAGTTTTATCCTCCTTGATGGTATTTTTACCTTGATACCCTTATTATAGCGCATTACGCGCCTACATACAATAGTTTTGTTAAAAAATTATCCGCTTTGTATCGCAGAAATTATTGTGCAAATTGCTGTTATAGCGGAGTTAGGAGTTTTACGCCGTTCCTCAACCGGCTCCGTAGGGGCGGGCGTCCTCGACCGCCCGAAAGCCTCCCTCCTCGAGGGAGGTGGCATTTGCGAAGCAAATGACGGAGGGAGTTTCCCTCACTCCCGTTCCCAAGGTTGCACGGCGTCGTGCCTTGGTACAGTCCGAAGGTTGCTACCGCCGTGCTTGAATTGCCTGCGGCAATTCCCTCATTCCTTCTCCCAAGGCCGCACGGCGTCGTGCCTTGGTACAGGCCGTGGTTGCTACCGCCGTGCTTGAATTGCCGCTACGCGACAATTCCCTCACTCCTTTTCCCAGGGGTGCACGGCGTCGTGCCTTTGTACAGGCCGTGGGATGGTGTCGCCGTGCTTGAATTGCCGCTACGCGACAATTCCCTCATTCCTTCTCCCAAGGCACAATGCACAGCACCTCTGCCAACGGCTCGCTCATCCAGATGGAGGGCGTCACTCTCAGCGTAAATCCCTGCCCTGCGGCGGCGATGCACTCCTTTGGCTCCAAGCGGGGCAGACCGTAGATCTGCATCAGCATGGTGATCACACCGCCGTGGGTGCACACCACCGCCTCGGTATCGCCGTGGTGAATGAGGTCATTGACGATCCCCTCGAACGCGTCGCACACGCGGGCGCGAAAATCCTCGCTGTCTTCGCCGCCGGGGATGGTGCGGTCAGCCCCCTCCATCCAGCGCAGAAAGCGCTCGTCGTTTTTGAGATCGCGGATGGACTTGCCTTCCCATTCGCCAAAATCGCACTCGGCAAGCCCCTCCACCGCTTCGGGCTGACAGCCGGGGTACAGCACCTCCAACGTCTGGCGGCACCGCATCAGCGGGCTGGTGAAAAACCGCACCCCACCGGGATATTGGTATTTCTCTTTCAGCGCCAACAGCGCACCCAGCCCCTCGGGGGACAGCGGCAGATCGGTGCGGCCGATATAGCGGCCGTCCTGATTGGCCTCGGTGATGCCGTGGCGGATGAGATGAATTTTGTAGGTTTTCATAAAAAATCTACTCCTTATTGGAATTTTCGCTAAAAATTCAACTATCTGTAAAATTCCCCTTGACATAGGGGGGCGAAATGGAGTAAAATCTCCCTTGCACCCCCAATTTTCGGAAAGGAGATGTCGCGTTGTGAATGCCGCTTTCCCCCGTATGATGACCCTGCTGCGTAAAGAGCGCGGCATCAGCCAAAAACAGGCCGCCGCCGACCTGCATATCTCGCAAGCTCTGCTCTCGCATTACGAAAAGGGCATCCGCGAGTGCGGTCTGGATTTTGTGGTGGCCGCCGCCGATTATTACGGCGTTTCCTGTGATTATCTTTTGGGCCGCACCGCCGACAAAGCCGGCACCATCATCGCCGTGGAGGAGATTCCCGAGCAGGATCCTGCCATCCGCGACAGCCGCATGACCCCTGCCGGTGTGCTCCCTGTGCTGAATAAGAAATTGTTGGTCAATTCCATGCAGGTCATCTTCGATCTGCTTCAAAAGAGCAATAATAAAGAGCTGACCACCGAGGTGTCCAACGCGCTGATTCAGATGGTCTACGTGGTGTTCCGTCAGATGTACACCGCCAGCGATAAGAATCTGCGGGATCTGTTCGCCGTGGCGGATTATCGGTATCAGGCCGCTGCCATGGGCTCGGCGGTCAACAGCGCCGTTCAGGTGGGCGAGCTGTGCCGCCGCCAAGCAGGGGAGGGCACTCTGCCCGCTATGCTGCCCGACGAGTTGCAGGCGCAGTATCCCCAGTTTGCCTCCTCGTTGCTCAATCTTTTGCGCACCGCTGAGAAGACACTGGAAAATTAAAAAACAAAGGCGATGGTGATTTCACCATCGCCTTTTATTATACTATTCGGTAAGGCAAATTGCAAGAGCCCGTGTGGAGATTGTAGGGATGGGCGCGGACCGTCGAGAACGTCGGTCCCTACAATAATTTGTATCCCACCTCGATAGAAACCGTAGGGGAGGGCCTCTGCGCCCTCCCTAGAGGTTGCATTTTGACGGGAGGGGATGGAACCCCTCCCCTACAAACCCTCCTTTAGTTTGTGGCAACACTGTAGGGGCGATTCACGAATCGCCCTCACAGCGCCAAATACAACAGCGCCAGCGTGAGCTCGGTTCTGCCGCCGCACCGCATCAGCAGCAGCGCCAATCCGAGCAGCAACCATTGCTCCGTCTCCAACTGGGGGAGGGGGCGGCTTTCTGTGCGGGGTTGCCTGACTCCTTGGTGGGCCTCCAAAACCCGGCGGGAGTGCTCCTGCATCTGCTGTACGCGCTGTGCCGCTTGCCGTTGCAGTTGCATCAGGTTATCCGCCATCCTTGCGTCCTCCTTCCGTGAGCAACGGCAGCAGCTTCATCAGCCGCAGCAGCCGCATGCTTTCCTCCAATCGCTCCGCCCTCTGCCCGTGGAGATAGGGGCGCAGCGCCGCCAGCAGGCGGGTGTCCTCATTCTCCTGGTTTAGGTTACCCAGCAGCGGCAACAGCTTGGAAATCGCCGCCATGTCGATGCCCAGATCCGCCGACGGCGGGGGTGACGGCGCAGGAGCAGGCGGGGGCGCTTCCTCCCCCATCATGCCGCCCAGCGCCGCCATCGCCGATTGGATCTTGCTCATCCCCTCGGGGGAGGAGAGCAGCTGGGTCAATTTCTCGCTCAGATCTTCCATAGGCGCCTCACTGCCCCAATAGCTGAATCAGCAGGCGTTGCACCGCCGGATCGTCCAGCAGCTTCTCCGCTTGCCCGTTTTTGGTGATGGCGCCCATTTTCTCCGCCTGCTGTGGAGGGAGGGAGGCGGAAATGCCTTTGAGACCGTCCTTTTGGAAGGCGGTTTTCAGTGCTTCGGGGGTGGTGCCCAGCCGACCGGCGGCCACCTGCAACATTTTTTCCATCTGGGCGGGGGTAAATGGCTCACTCATAGCTTTTCCTCCTTGTGTTGGGTGTATGGTTATGGTACAATGTATGTACAGGTAATGTATAATATGTGTCGGGAGGGATATCTGTGCGTGTATTGGTTGTGTCGGATGTGCATGGGGATTTTCGCCGTTTGTGCGAGGCGATTGAGCAACAGCCCACCGCAAAAACCGTGTTTTTCCTGGGCGATGGACTCCGTCAGGCGGAGGATGCCGCTGACCGCTATCCCGACCGTGTTTTTTATATGGTGCCGGGGAATTGCGACTTCGGCAGTGACGCCATTCCTGTGCGGCAGGAGACGGTGGGAGGCAAGCGGTTTTATTTCACCCACGGTCATCGCCACGACGTGAAATATACCCTCTACCGCTTGGAGCTTGCCGCCCGCGAGGCCGAGGCGGATATTGCCCTTTTTGGGCACACCCACCAACCCTACGAGGAATACGTGGATGGGCTGTATCTCTTCAATCCCGGCAGTTTGGGGCGAGGTGGCACCTACGGCTACGTGGACATTGAGGGTGGCGGCATCCGCACCGCCGTGGTGGAATTGCGCTAAGAAAAAAGCCTGTGCAAGCGTTGTTTGCACAGGCTTTTTTGCATTTATTCACCCCAGAACAGGGCGTTGATCTGTTTCGCATACTCTATGTCGTTCTCATACCAATAACTCGACAGCGGGTTTTGTATGGGGATGATGGACACATCTTCTCGCTCTATTTCGCAAAGCTCGAGGATGGTGCGCATTTCTTCCATCGTGGCACCGTTATCAAAGAGGCTTAGGATTTCCTCCTCGCTCTTGAGGCGGTTGGTGCCGGTGAGAGCGCCGCAATAGTAGAGGTTTCCGCCCATCTGCCATACGTAGACCTCCACCCCTTTCATGCCGTCCAAGCCGAAATATTCGGGATATTTTTGATACAGCGGATGAAGTTGAACGGTGGGGTAGATGACGCCATCTTGGTTGTTCGGTTTATCCACCACCAAACGAAAAAAGTCCTCGTAGCGGTAGCTGTTTTGAGGGGCATCCGGGTTGCAGTTGCCGCCCAGCAACACCGCCAACATCACGTAGTAGGTGCCGCCCGGTAGGGTAGCAAGAGACTCCCACGTAGTGGATTTGGAGACGTACGTGTCACCGACAGGGCTATACAAATACACGCCTTCCACCCTTCCGTTGGCCGATGTGGAGTAGCTTGCGTCGTCCTTTACCGTGAGGGTGGGGATGGCGGTGGCTTGGTCAGTGAACAAGCTGACCGGATCGCAGTGATCCGCGATCATTTCATCGTAGGTGCCGTCACCGTTGTCGATGCGCCACCACGTCATACGGCTGTAGGGACGGATGGTGGTGTCCCCCGCAGTGATTTGTATGTGGCTTGCCAAGTGGTTATCGTCGGTGGGAGCATAACCTTTAATTTGCTGCATAGTTTCTTCGGGGATTTCCGCATAGTAGTGGTCATAGTAGATCACCCGTGCCGCATAGCTGAAGTAATAGGTGTACTCGTCGTTCGTCAGTTTCCACTCGCCGTCAAACAGAAAAGTGGTTCGGTCAACGATATAATCGTTTTGCCAGAGCTCTACGTCGTCGAGGATGGCTTTAATGGCCTGCGCTTGTTGGTCGGACAACGACACATAGGTGGCAGAGGCGGGTTTGGTTCCTTCTAAGGCCGCCGCTGCGTAAAAGGCGATGGTTCCTGCAGCGGGTTGGTTAGGAACGGTTTGGGTGGTGGTGCCGTCTTGTTCGGTGGGTTGCGGTTGCTCCGTTGTTGCCGCCGTGCTGCACCCGGTCAGCATCGCCAGCGCCGCGGCAATCGCCAACAACCCAATAGTGGCTCGTTTCATAGGTTGACCTCCTTTACGATGTTAGTGTGTGTTTTGCACGAGGGATTGGATCAGTGCCACCGTCTCCTCCTGCGTACCGCGGGTGGTGTCAACGGTGACGTAGAGGCCGTTCAGCCGAAATTTGCCGTATAGGCAAGGGGTTTGACCGCGGAGCAGACCCTCAAACAGCAGGACGTCACAGCCGCCGATGACCGAGTTGTTGGTCTCGGTAGTTTGCGTATAGTCCAAATCGGAGACGTACCGGTCTGTCGCGACGTAGACGGAAAACAGGACTTGATTGTCGCGCGATATGGAGATCCATCCGTTGGATAAATGGGAAAAATCGGTGGTGCCGGTGTTGAGATCCAACAGATGATACTGCAGAAGATAGGTGACCTCATAGGCGGTATCGTCCAAATAGGCGGTCAGATTCAGGGGGTATTCGGCGTAAAAGTCATTTTCGGACACCTCGATGGGATTCACCAGCCGTGCGCCGGAGGAGAGAAAATCGCCGACACTGTTGAGCAGGATACGGTCTCCCGACGGCTGTGTGGGCTCGTCTGTGATGGCGTCGGAGGAGGTGGTTGTGCCCACGTCATTTTGCAGACCTTCTTGCGTGTCGGTGGTGGGTGTGACGGGGACACCGGCGAAGGGGGTGGTGGACTCTGTGGGGACGCCGTCGCTGACGATGGCGTTGTTGCTGTGTTGCTTTATGGTGGGGAGAATCACAAAGGCGGCGGCCACCGCCACGGTTGCCGCGCAGACGGCGGCAGCCCATCGCACAAAGGGCTTGACAGAGGTTTTGGCGGGTGCGGCGGCCTCCTTTGCATAGGCCAGCATGTAGCGGTCGTCAATACTGCCGATGGCGTTTAGCAGTTGGTCGGCGTTCATACCGATACCCCCTCTCGTTCCAGGTGCTCCCGCAGGGCGTTGCGCATACGCAACAGCGTGGTTTTGACCAGACTTTGGGAAATTCCCAGTTTGCTTGCGATGGAGCGCACCGACTCAAAATACCAATAGCGGGCGATGAATATCCGACGGTTTTGCTCCGTCTGCTCGTCTAAGAATCGTTCGATCAGGTCCCGCAACACCAGTTCGTCCACCGACTCCTCCACCGATGAGGGGGAGGACACCATCTGTTCCAGTTCCTCATAGGCGGCGGCATAGCCCTCGCCGCCTCGCTTTTGCGCCTGCTTGGCACGGCGCTTGTTCAGCGACAGATTGCGCACGATGCGTCCTAAATAGGCTTGCAGGGAGTGGGGACGTTGGGGCGGGATGGTGTTCCACGCTTGCAGATAGGTGTCGTTGGTGCACTCCTCGGCGTCGTGACGGTCTTCCAGGATGTTGAAGGAGATGGTGCGGCAATAGGGACCGTATTTGCGGTCGGTGTGGGTGATGGCGGCTTCGTCGCGAGCCAAGAACAGCGCCACAATGCGCGAATCATCCATAATTACCACTCCTTTCACTAATAAAGACACCTTTTTCGGCTCGGAGGTCACACGATCTTCTCAAAAAGAGGAAAAAACTCCACAAATAGACAAAGTAAGCCTGTACAAGGGTGACTTGCACAGGCTTTTTTGCATCAGTGAATGTCCACTCCGCCAAAGACAAAGGAGGCGCGGACATAGACGGTGGGAGCGCCCTCCAAGGGGGGCAACTTGCGCTTATCCTCCACCCCGCCGAAGACACCGCCGGAGGTGACCACCACGTTGACGGTGGCGGGCAGATGCAGATCCACCCCACCGAAGACGGCGGTGGCTTTCACCACGCAATCCTCGGTGATGACGGCGCCGGTGGCAAACAGATCTACCCCGCCGAAGACGGCGATGGCCTCGCCACCGTGGAAGGGCTGCCCGTTATAGTTGACCTCCTGCCCCGAAAACACCGCCGTGCACAAGGGCGTATCGTCAACGGGGACGGTCTGTTTGCTTTTCTTGGAGCGATTGCCGAAGAGCAGGGAGAGACCCACCATCACCGCCGCAACGGGGGCCGCCAGCTTCCACAGCAGGTCGTAGGACAGAATATCCCATGCACAAAGCAGGAAAAACACGCCGAACAGCAGACCGATGAAAGCGCCCCACTTGTTTTTATCGGTCAATAGACCGATGGCGCTGGGAACGAGGATAAACAGGGTCCACCAGCCTTTAAAGAACAAGTTGATCTCCATTAGGTCCAAGGCGTTGATGCCCAATATCACACCTAAGGCGATGAGCACCACACCCCATAAAATGCGGTTGGCTTTTTGGTTCATACCGTTCACTCCTTAGTCCAATAATGGGGCGGTGCGGTAGGTTTCACCGCCCAAAGTCTTCCAATAGAAGGTGCCGTCTTTCAGCAACAGATAGCTGTGGGGGCTGTTCTCTTTGGGGATGGACACCGAGCCGGGATTCAGCAGCCACCAGCCGCCGGCGTGATGCTGGCACAACGGCACGTGGGTGTGGCCTTGCAGGACGATATAACCCGACTCGATGGGTAAGTTTTCCAAATGTCCGTGGGTGAGGAACAGGGTTTCCCCCTCCACTTCCACGGTGCGATAGTCTGCCATCAGGGGGAAATTGAGCACCATCTGGTCCACCTCGGCGTCGCAGTTGCCCCGCACACAGGTGATCTTATCCGCCATGGGATTGAGCAGGGCAATCACCTTTTTGGGGTCGTAGCCCAGGGGTAGGGCGTTGCGGGGACCGTGATAGAGAATGTCGCCCAAAAGCAAGAGCCCGTCGGCTTTCTCCCGCTCGAAGGCCTCCAACAGCTCCTGCGCGAAAAAGGCAGAGCCGTGGATATCCGAGGCGATGATGTAGATGGGGTGGGACATGGGCAACCTCTCCTTTGCTGATTTCTAAGCTCAGTATAGCAACAAACGGCAGAAAATGCAAGATTTTTACCAATCGTCAAAAATCTCTTGTCAAAAAACAGGAAGGCGCGTATAATAAAAAGATACCCAAAACGTAGAATTTGTTATCGCAATAGCCTTCCCCTTGAGGGGAAGGTGGCATTTGCGAAGCAAATGACGGATGAGGTGGACGCGAAGCGATGAGGTTTGTGAAAACCTCATTAACGCCGCTAATGCGGCTACACCTCATCAGTCTCGCTAACGCTCGACAGCTTCTCCTCAAGGAGAAGCCTTGTTAGATTTTTACGCACAGAAATGGAGGTGGCGCGGGATGGCGCTGTATTCACTGAAAAAGATCAGCTTGTTGGCGGAGAGCCGACAGGCTTATTTGCGCGGCGTCAGCGGCTATAACGCCGGCTGGGTGCGCGCCTTTTCCGATGAGGCAGACCCCTATTACAGCCGCCGTGTCACCGCGCAGGTGGAGGAGACCGGTGTCTCCTATGCCGTGGAGGTGGGGTTTGACTCCACCGGTGAGGCGGCGCATCTGTCCTGCGGTTGCAGTCGCTTTGCCGCTACCGGGCGGGGGTGCAAGCACGTCGTCGCTACGCTGGTATATACCTATTATCGGGATATGACCTCTACCGCCGCTGTCCAAACCGCCGCTGTCGCGACCCCTGCCGTTACCGATCCCGCGGTGCGGCAACTGATGGACGCCTATCTGTCGGGGGAGCGGGTGCGGCTGACGGTGGAGGAAAGCACCGAAACGGGTGTGACTTTGACCCCCGTTTTGCACCTGACGGGGCGAGTTCCCACGCTGACCTTTACGGTGGGACGAGAAAAGCCCTATCAAATCAAAAACGTGGCCCGCTTTGCCGAATGGATGGAGCGGGGGGAAGCGGTGGAATACGGCAGAGAATTGACCCTGCTTCACCATCGCCACAGTTTCGCCTCCGAGAGCCGTCCGTTGTTGGATTTTTTGTTGGCGGAGGTGGGAGCACAGGCCGCCAAGATCGGCGTTGCCGTCGGTTCGGTGGCGGAGTTATCTCTTTCCAAGGGGGCTCTCGATCGCTTCTTTACCCTGTGGCAGGGGGCGGGCTTAACGGTGCACACGCCTGCGGGTGAGCGCCGCGTCACCCTGACCGAGGGACAGCCCACCCTCACCCTCACGGTGGAACAGGAGGGGGAGGGGGTGCGGCTGTATGGCGACGAGGCCATGCCGCTGATGGGCGCCCGCAAGCTATATCTGCTCTATCGCGGGCGGTTGTACCGCACCAACACCGATTATACCCGACGCATGGCGGGATGGGTCACTCTTGCCGCCGCCCATCCCAAGGGATTGCATATTGCCTCCGCCGAGTTGCCTGCCTTTTGCGGCGGCGTGTTGGCGGCGGTGCGCCCCTACGTGAGCCTGCAGGGGGAGTGCGCCCTTCTGGACAGCCACACGCCGCCCCGCCTCTTTACCGCCATTCGTCTGCATCGTGATGGCGAGCGGGTGACGGCGCAGGTGGAGTTTATCTACGGCGGTCGGGTGGCCGCCTATGACGGCGAGCCGCAACCCTGGCAGGACCCGCTGGCAGAATTCCCTGTGCGGCGGATCTTGGACGATTATTTTGCGGATCGCACCCCCGACGGCGCTCTCACCGCCCTGTGGGAGGAGGACAAGCTGTATCGTTTCCTGACGGTGGCGTTGCCCCGGCTGCGCAGATTGGCGGAGGTGACCGAGTCCGCCGCCTTCGGCGCTCGCGGTCTGGCGCCGATGCCCGCCTTGTCGGTGGGGGTCAGTCTGGTGGACGATCTGTTGCGTATGACGGTGGATTTGGAGGATCTGGACCCCACCGAGCTGGCGGGCATCCTCACCGGCTATCGGGAGGGGGCGGCCTATCACCGCCTGCGGGACGGCAGACTGCTCCCCTTGCAGGAGGGCGGTCTGACCCGCCTGGCTCAGCTTACCGAGAGCTTGGGGCTCTCTGCCCGTGACCTGACGGGCGGAGAGGTGGCCCTGCCCACCTACCGCGCCTTGTATCTCGACCGCGTGCTGGAGGGACAGGCCATGCAGGTCACCCGTGACCGCCTGTTTATGCAGTTGACCGAGCGGCATCGCCGTGCCGCCGAGGCAAAATACGACCTGCCTGCCTGCTTGCAGGGGGTGTTGCGCGGCTATCAGCGGGTTGGTTTCCGCTGGCTTCGCTCCATGGAGGAGCTGGGCTTCGGCGGCATCCTCGCCGACGATATGGGCTTGGGCAAGACGGTGCAGATGATCGCCCTCTTTGCCGCCGCCAAGGAGCGGGGGATCACCCTGCCCTCGCTGGTGGTATGCCCCACCTCGGTGGTGCTGAACTGGGAGCGGGAACTTGGCCGCTTCGCCCCCCATCTGCGGGTGCTGTGCGTCATCGGCGACGCCGCCGAGCGTCACCGCCGTTTGGAGAGGGTGGCGGATTACGACGTGGTGGTCACCTCCTACGACATTCTCAAGCGGGACGTGACCCACTATGCCGACCTGGACTTTTACTATCACGTGCTGGATGAGGCACAGTATATCAAAAACAGCAACACCCAAAACGCCAGAGCGGTCAAGTCCGTGCGCTCGGTGCGGCGGTTTGCCTTGACGGGTACGCCGGTGGAGAATCGGCTGGCTGAGCTTTGGAGCATTTTCGATTTTCTGATGCCGGGTTTTTTGTTCACACGCCGTGCTTTTATGAATCGCTTTGAAGCCCCCATCCAACGGCAGGAAGGCCGCGTGGCAGAACATCTGCGGCAGATGGTGGCCCCCTTCATCCTGCGGCGCTTAAAGCAGGAGGTGCTCACCGAGCTGCCTCCCAAGACCGAGCGGCTGCTTCCTGCGCCGATGGAGCGTCCTCAGCGGCAGGTGTATCTTGCCGCCGTGTCCGACCTGCGCCGCACCATCACGGGCGGCGGAAAACTCAGCGGCAAACAGCGTATCACGGTGCTTTCTCAGCTCACCCGTCTGCGGCAGATCTGCTGCGATCCACGGCTGTGCTGTGAGGGCTACAACGGCGGCAGCGCCAAGCTGGACGCCTGTATGGAGCTGCTCCGTGAGGCTACCGCCGCAGGCCATAAGGTGCTGTTGTTCTCCCAGTTCACCTCCATGCTGGCGTTGCTGCGCCAACGGTTAGAAGAGGAAAGAATTGCCCATTATATTCTCCAAGGTTCTACCCCGAAAGAGGAGCGAGCCAGGCTGGTGGACACCTTCAACAGCGACGATACCCCGGTGTTCCTCATCTCGCTGAAGGCGGGTGGCGTGGGACTGAATTTGACGGGTGCGGATATGGTTATCCACTACGACCCTTGGTGGAATGGGGCGGTGGAGGATCAGGCCACCGACCGCGCCCACCGCATCGGGCAGAAAAATCCCGTGCAGGTGGTGCGGTTGATTGCCCGCGACACCATTGAGGAGAAGATCGTGGGCTTGCAGGAGCAAAAGCGACAGTTGGCTCAGCAGGTGGTGGAGGGGGTCACGCCCTCCCTCACCGATCTGACCGCCGAGGAATTACTGGAATTGCTGGAATAATAAAACAGCGCAGACGTGTGGAACGTCTGCGCTGTTTTATTATACGATTTTTCCGCCAAAGATGGTGGCAAGCGGTTGGAAATCTCGGTTGGTGATGAGGATGTCGGCGTCGTTGCCGGCCTCCAGCGAGCCCTTGCCCTCCAATCCAAGCACGTCGGCGGGATTGAGGGTGGCGCAGTTGACGCACTCCCACAGGGGAAGGTTGGTATGGGTGTGGAGGTTACGCACCGCCTCCCATAGCCGCAGGGCGCTGCCGGCCAGCGTGCCGTCTGCGAGAACACAGCGTCCATCCCGCACTTGGATGGGCTGTCCGCCCAGTGTGCCCTTGCCGTCCGGTGTGCCGGCGGCAGAAAGGCAGTCGGTGACCAAACAGAGATTCCAGGTCTTTTGCCGCCATACCAATTCGTAGAGGGCGGGATGGACGTGGTGATCGTCCGCAATCAGCTCACAGCTTACGTCGGCGGTCAGCGCCGCCCCCACTGCACCGGGGTGGCGGTGGTGAAGGGGAGACATGGCGTTAAACAGATGGGTGGCGTGGGTGACACCTGCCTCCACCGCCGCCATGGCGGTGGCGTAGTCGGCATCGGTGTGACCCATGGCCAGCACCATGTCGGTTTCCTGCTTCAGCTCGCGGATGGCGGCAAAGTCGCCATCCATCTCGGGGGCGAGGGTCAGTATTTTCACCACGTCTGCGTATTCCTTGACAAAGGCGGGGTTGGGCGGTGCGGCGCAGGCGGCGTCCTGTGCCCCTGCTTTGGCAGGGTTGATATAGGGGCCCTCTGCGTGGACGCCCAACAGAGCGTGTCCGTCTTCCGTCATTACCTCGCGGCAGGCGGAGAAGGCAGAACGGAGCGTATTTTCGTCGGTGGTCATGGTCGTTGCCAACCAGCCGGTGACGCCGTTTTTCAGCATCAGGGCATCCATGCTTCGCAGGGCGTCGGGGTTGCCGTCGCACACGTCCACGCCGCCGTAGCCGTGGACGTGCAGGTCGATAAGCCCCGGCATCACATAGCCGCCGCAGGCGTCAATGCGGGTGGCGTCGGAGGGGATATCCTCGGTATGTACCACGCCCAAGATGACGTTATCTTCGTACAATAAGGCACAGCCGTCCACCATCGTGTCCGGCAATAAAATGGTGCCGTTGACAATCGCATTCATCCCAACACCACATCCATCACTAACATTAGGCAGAAGCCCACCAGCAGGGCATAGGTAGCCCCGCGCTCACTGCCGTGGGCGTGGGTTTCGGGGATCATTTCATCGCTGATGACGTACAGCATGGTGCCGCCGGCAAAAGCCAGCGCAAAGGGCAAAATCGCCGAGGCCACGCTGACCGCAAAATAGCCGATGAGGGTGCCCACAACCTCCACCAGACCGGTGAGCATACCGATGATAAAGGTTTTGCGGGGGGGCACACCCGCCGCCAGCATGGGGCCGATGACCACCATACCCTCGGGGATGTTTTGCAGGGCGATACCGCCGGCAATGAGCAGTGCCTGGGTGGTATCGTCGGTGCCGAAGCTGACGCCGGCGGCGATGCCCTCCGGCAGGTTATGTATGGCGATGGCCGCCACAAACAGGATAACCTTGCTCAGCTGACCGTTTTGGTGGGGTTCGCTGTCGCCGCCCATCAAATTGTGCAGGTGGGGCACCAGCTTATCCACCAAGCTCAGGCAGACGGCGCCCACAAAGATGCCGCCGCAGGTGATGAGAAGACCCCAGCCGGTGCCGTGATCGGCGGAACCATAGTCGATGGCGGGGAGGATGAGACCCAGCACCGCCGCTGCCAACATCACGCCGGCGGCGAAGGACAACACGATATCCGAGAATTTGTGGGAGAGCTTGCGAAATATAAAACCGATGAGGGCGCCGACGACGGTGGCGCCGCCAACCCCCAGAGCGGTAAGTAATACCATAGTCATAAGTAACTCCTAACTGTAAGCCCACGCCTGGACGGCGTGGGCGTTACGGTTCATTAGTCTTCGCTGAACATATCCTTGCCAACGCCGCACAGGGGGCACTGGAAATCCTCGGGCAGATCCTCAAACTTGGTGCCGGGGGCAATACCCAGATCGGGAGCACCCGCCTCCTCGTCGTAGACCCAACCACAGGCGTCACATACGTACTTTTTCATATCTATTCACCTCCTTCAGGTGGTATTCACTGTATGGGTTCAAAATCTGCCGCGCCGTGCTTGCACAGGGGGCAGATGAAATCCTCGGGCAGGGTGTCGCCCTCGTAGACGTAGCCGCAGATCTTACAGACGTAGCCTTTTTTGCCCTCAGTGGCGGGCTTGGGCTTGACGTTGTCGAAATAATAGGTATAGGTCATGGTTTCCTTATCGCTCAAGACCCGTGCCTCGGTGACGGTGCAGATGAACATGCCGTGGGTGTCCAAATCCACGTATTCCTCCACCTGCAGGGAGAGGAAGGCGTTGATGTAGCGGGGGAGCACCACCAACCCGTTGTCCGAGCGCTGGGGGATACATTCCGCAAACTTATCCACGTTGCGTCCGCTGACAAAACCGAAGGCCTCAAACACCTTAAAGGGGGCGTCGGTGGTCAGACAGTTGACGTTCATTTTGCCGGTCTGTTGGATGATGTGGTGAGAATAATTCTCTTTATTGATGGTGACCGCCACCCGATTGGGGGTGTTGGTGACTTGGGTCACGGTGTTGACGATGAGGCCGTTGTCCTTTTCGCCGTCACGGCAGGTGACCACATACAATCCGTAGCCGATGTGGAACAGGGCGGTCATATCCTGCTTGTCGGCGGTGGCGTCCTGACGGGCCAGATATTCGCCGCAAAGCTCCGCGGTGAGATCCGCCATCTGCTGACGGCTGTCCGCGTTGAGGGTGCTGAAGATCTTGACGGTGGTGTTGGTAAAGGTCAGGTTTTTGCAACCCTCCAGCATCCCACGCATCGCCTTGGCCGCCATCGGCGCCCAGCTGCCGTTTTCCATCAGAGCCACCGTGCGGTTTTGATAGTTGCGCTCGGTCAGATGATGGATAAACTCCCGCATAAAGGGGAAGATGTCGGCGTTATAGGTGGTGGTGGCCAGTACTAACTTACTGTAACGGAAGGCATCCTCCACCGCCTCGTGCATATCGCAACGGGCCAGGTCGTTGACCACTACTTTGGGGCAGCCGTTCTGCCGCAGCAGCTCTGCCAACTGCAAAACAGCCCGCTTGGTGTTGCCGTAGACCGAGGTGTAGGCGATGACGATGCCCTCCTCCTCCGGCTGATAGGAGGACCAGGTGTGATAGAGGTCGATATAGTATCCCAAATTCTCGGTGAGGACAGGGCCGTGGAGGGGGCAGATGGTGGCGATGTCCAACGTGGCGGCTTTTTTCAGCAACGCCTGCACCTGCACGCCGTATTTGCCCACAATGCCGATGTAGTAACGGCGCGCTTCGCAAGCCCAGTCCTCCTCCACGTCCAACGCACCGAATTTGCCGAAGGCATCGGCGGAGAACAGCACCTTATCCGTGCTGTCGTAGGTCACCATCACCTCCGGCCAATGCACCATGGGGGCGGTGACAAAGGTCAGGTTGTGTTTACCCAAGGAAAGGGTGTCCCCCTCGCCTACCATCAGACGGCGATCGGCATAGTCGGTGCCGAAGAACTGCTCCATCATCTTGAAGGCTTTGGCGGTGGCCACGATGGTGGCAGCGGGATAGGCGTCGGCAAAGCGGTGAATGTTGGCGGAGTGATCCGGCTCCATGTGTTGCACGATCAGGTAGTCCGGTGTGCGGCCCTGCAAAGCGTTTTGCAGGTTGTCCAACCACTGGTGGGTGAAGGCGGCGTCCACCGTATCGAACACGGCGACCTTTTCGTCCAAAATCACATAGGAATTGTAGGACATGCCGTTGGGAACGGCATACTGCCCCTCAAACAGGTCGATGCGGTGGTCGTTGACGCCGATATATCGGATGTCGTTGGAAATAAACATAGTATATAACTCCTTATTATTAAAAGCACTTTCCGTCTTTGCAATCCTTGGCTTCGCCGCCCCGCCAGCACACCTCGTTTTGGCATTGCCCGGCGTTTTGCAGGGCAAGGAGGTTTTGTACCGTGGTTTCGGCAATGTTTTCCAGCGCCTCCTCGGTGAGGAAGGCCTGGTGGGAGGTGACGATGACGTTGGGCATGGAGATGAGCCGTGCCAGGGTGTCATCCTCTAAGATGTGTCCCGACTTATCCTCGAAGAACAGGTCACCCTCCTCCTCGTATACGTCCAGGCAGGCGGCGCCTACATGGCGGGATTTGATGCCCTCCAGCAGTGCCTCAGCGTCCACCAGCGCACCGCGGGAGGTGTTGAGCAGCACCACGCCCCGTTTGCATAGTTTGAGGCTGTCGGCGTCGATGAGGTGATAGGTGTCCTCGGTCAGGGGGCAGTGGAGGGAAATGATGTCGCTCTTTTCAAACAGTTCGGATAGCTCCACATAGCGGATGGTGTCGCCGTTGTCCAGCCCCTCATAGGGGAATTTGTCGTAGCAGAGCACCTGCATCCCGAAGCCGCGGCAGATGTCGACAAACACCCGCCCGATGCGACCGGTGCCGATGACACCCACCGTTTTGCCGTGGAGGTCAAAGCCGGTGAGGTTGGATAAGCTGAAATTGAAATCGCGGGAGCGGATATATGCCTTGTGGATGCGGCGGATGGAGGTGAGCAGCAGCGCCATGGTGTGCTCCGCCACCGCATAGGGGGAATAGGCGGGCACCCGCACCACGTGCACCTTGCCGTAGGCGTGGCGCATATCCACGTTGTTGAAGCCGGCACAGCGCATCGCCACCGTGGTGATACCCATCTCTGCCAGGCGGTCGATGACGGCGGCATTCACCGTGTCGTTGACAAAGGCACACACCCCGTCAAAACCGTGGGCCAAATCCACGGTGTCCTCGTTGAGCTTGGCTTCGAAATATTTAAACGTGATGCCGTTCTCTTGTCCGTAGCGGTCAAAAGAGGGTTTGTCGTAAGGCTTGGCGTCAAAAAAGGCAATACGCATAATTCTACCTCCTACTATTCTAACCATTATCATATCACACAAGCGGCGGATTATCTATCTTTTTTTGTAAAATTTCTAAAAAGGTTTTTGTGCGTGGGATGGATGTTTAGTGTTCATTTTTGAACAAGATAAATCGAAAATTTAACAAAAATAATCATTTTTTCTCTTGACATTGTTCATTTTTGATGCTATAATCGCAACAAATAAACAAAAACGGAGGTTTTTGACGATGAAAATGAAGAAATTACTTTCTTTGCTGTTGGTTTTGGCTCTGTGCCTGGGCGGTATGACCGCGCTGGCCGGTTGCAAAAAGGGCGAAAAAGTGGTGATCTATTCCAGTGACGAGGATTACATCAACGAGTATTTCCTGGGCCGCTTGAAGGAGAAATTCCCCAAGTATAACATCACCATTGAGTATCTTTCCACCGGCAAGAACGCCGCCAAGCTGCAGAACGAGGGCAAAAACACCCCCTGCGACATCGTGTGGGGCTTGGAGGTTGGTTATCTGGACAACATGACCGATCTGCTGGCGGACATCAGCGATTACAGCAAGGATCACTACGTGGACGATATGAAGATGGGCGGCGACAAATATTTGGTCGCTCACCGTTACAGCGGCTGCATGGTGGTCAACACCCAGCTGTTGAAGGACAAGGGCTTGGATAAGCCCGCCTCCTACAAGGATCTGCTGGATTCCCAGTATAAGGGCTTGGTTTCCATGCCCGACCCCAGCTCCTCCGGCACCGGCTATATCTTCCTGAAAAGCATGGTCAACGCCTGGGGCGAGGATGAGGCCTTCTCCTACTTCGAGGGCTTGAAGAAAAACATCAAGGATTTCACCTCCTCCGGCTCCGGCCCCATCAACGATCTGCTGATGGGCGAGGTGGCTGTGGCGCTGGGCATGACCTCTCAGGCTGTGATGCAGATCAACGAGGGTCAACCCTTGGAGATCATCTTTGACCAAGAGGTGGGCGCCCCCTACACCGCCTGCGGCTATGGCATTGTCAAGGGCAAAGAGGACAACAAGGCCGTGAAGGAGGTCTTCGACTTCTTCTACGAGGAGTTGGTGCAGGAGGAGAAGGACAAGTTCCTGCCCGAGACCATCTTTAAGGATCAGGTGATGAAGGTGGAGGGTTATCCCACCAACATTTCCTATGCCGATATGAAGAACAACACCGCCGACGAGAAAGAGCGTCTGCTGGGCATCTGGAACAAGAAGGGCATCAACTAATCGGGGCAGAGAAACAAACCAGAACCCGCCCGAAAGCGAGAGTTTTCTATGACGAGAAAAGAATTTGACGTGCTCACCTATTTGGAGCGCACCGCCGGCAAGCGGTCACAGCGAGCCATCGCCCAAGGCGTGGGCGTATCGGTGGGCACGGTGAATAAGATTTTGGCAACGCTCCACGCCGCCGAGTGGATCACCCCGGAGCTGACGCTGACCGGCAAGGGATACGAGGTGTTGGAGCCCTATCGGGCACGGCGCATCGTCTTTTTGGCGGCGGGGTTGGGGTCGCGGCTGTTGCCCCTCACCCTCAACACCCCCAAGCCCCTCATTCGGGTGGGCGGCAAACGCATCCTGGACACCGCCATCGATGCGGCGCTGGCTGCCGGCATCGAGGAGATCTACGTGGTGCGGGGGCATCTGTCGGAGCAGTTTGACCAACTGCTGAGCAAATATCCCCAAATTCGTTTTTTGGAGAACCCGGCCTATAACGAAACCAACAACATCTCCTCCGCCATGTGTGCCCGTTTTCTGCTGAAAAACGCCTATGTGATGGAGGCGGATCTGGTGGTGAACAACCCTGCTGTGATCCGCAAATACCACTACACCTCCAACTGCTTGGGTGTGCCGGTGGACAAGACGGACGACTGGTGCGTGACGGGGCAAAACGGCATCGCCACCGGCTTGCAGCTGGGCGGCATCAACTGCCACCACCTGTTCTCGGTCTATTATTGGAACGCGGAGGACGGCAACAAACTGCAACGCCACATCGAAGAGGTGTACCAAAGCCCCGGCGGAAAAGAGCGCTTTTGGGATCTGGTGCCGCTGATGTACTACCAAAAGGAGTACCAGGTGGAGATCACCCCCTGCTGTATGGAGGACATCACCGAGATCGACACCCTGCGGGAATTGCAGGCGGCAGACCGCGCCTATTCCTTGTTATAACGAGAAAAGCCTATGCAACCGATGGTTGCATAGGCTTTTTTCTTTTATTCCGCTTTTTGTTCTGCGGCGGCAGCGGCCTCTTTGGCGGCGGCCTCCGCCACGAGGGCGTCCTTGGCGGCCTCCAAAACGGCGGCGGCGGCAGCCTCCTCCTCCGCTTTCTTGGCGGCGGCGGCAGCGGCCTTGGCCTCGCGCCACGCCTCGGCGGCGGCGAGGATCTCCTCTTCGCTCTCCGGGAGAATTTTAGTGGCCATAAACTGCTCGTAGGCGTCGCACAGGGTGGTGACGTCCGAGCCGAAGGCCACCTGCTTGCCGTGGTCCAGCCACAGGATCTTGTTGCACATATCCCGCACCTGACCCACCGAGTGGGACACCAGAATGCCGGTGACACCGCTTCGCAGGATCTCCTGCATCTTGTCGTAACTCTTCTTACGGAAGGCGCCGTCACCCACCGACAGCACCTCGTCCAGGATGATGATATCGGGGTTGACAAGACAGGCGATGGAGAAAGCCAGTCGAGATTTCATACCGCTGGAAAGCTGTTTGAAGGGGCGATCCTGGAAATCCTGCAACTCGGCAAATTCAATGATCTTGTCGTACATATCGTCCATGAATTTGCGGGTATAGCCCAGCAGAGCACCGCGGAGATAGGTGTTCTCACGCACCGTCAGGTCGCCGTCGAAGCCGCTGGTCAGTTCCAACAGGGCGGCGATGGTGCCGCGGGTGCGCACCTTACCCTCGGTGGGGATCATGATGCCGCTGATGGCTTTGAGAAGGGTGGATTTGCCGGCACCGTTGGTGCCGATGATGCCCATCATGTCGCCCTTTTCCAGCGAGAAGGTGACGTCACGGTCGGCCCAAAACTCATTGACGGTGTATTTGCCCTGCAAGCGGCGCAGGATGTATTCTTTCAGACCGATGTTCTTAAAGTCACCGGTGATATAGCGGATGGATACGCCTTTTGCATCAATAATTTTCATAGCTGCGCTCCTTTCCGCTTAGACGTAATAGAGGAATTTGTGGTTGCACTTTTTGTAGATCAAAGCGCCGATGCCCACCATCAGCACCGCCCACGCCAACATCAGCATATGGTACTGGAAGGAGGGGATGTTGCCGTCCAGGGTGACCACACGCACGTATTTGATGGACAGATAGACGGGGTTGATCAAGAAAATGCGCTGGATGCTCTCGGGATAGGACTCCACGCGATAGAAGATGGCGGAGCAGTAGTGGAGCAACAGTGTGAACACGTCATAGAGATATTTGGTGTCGCGGAAGAAAATGTACATTGCCGACAGAATCAGACCCACGCCCACGTTGAACACGATGAGATACAGGATGGGATACAGCAGCATGATAAACTTCCACGTGAAGGTGACGCCGTCCAGGGCGGCAAAGAGGAAGAAAACGATCAGTGTCAGGCCGAAGTTGATGACGGCAGACACATTTTTACTTAATAGGAATAGATATTTGGGAACGTTGATTTTGGTGAAGATGGAGGCGTTGCTGGTGAGGGCGTTCATGCCGCCCTTGGTGGCCTCCTTAAAGAAGGAGAAGAAGACCGTACCGGCAAACAGATAGGTGGTGTAGTGGTCCATACCGCGACCGAAGAACTGGGTAAAGACCAGGCGCAGCACCAGCAGGTTGAGCAAAGGGGAGAGCACGCTCCACGCCATGCCGATGACGGTTCCTTTGTATTTTTGTTTAAAATCACGCTTAACCAATTCCTCAAAAAGGAAGAGGTGTTTGGAAAATTTATGAAACATTACACGCAATCCTCCATATCGGCGATGTTAAAGCGGGCGGCGTGACGGTGGGTGCGATTCCAGGGTAGGGGCTGGGTCATATAGTCACCGTACATGTGGGTCAGATATTCGTCGGTGCAGCCCATCACCGGCACCTCAATGCCGGCAAAGTTCATACGCACCGTCTTTTTTACCCATTCGGTTCTTGCCGTTTCTTTACGGCGGGAATAGATGCTGTACATATTGACGTAGTAGGGGGCATGCTTATGCATATAGCGGCGGTCGTGACGGTCGGCGCAACGCATAATGCGCTCGTCGCTGAGGAAAAAGGCGATAAACTGCGCCAGCTTCTTCATACGGAAATCCTCGTCGTTGTAGTGACCGATCTTGACATAGTGCAGCTTGCGCCAGAATTTGCCGAAGAACCAGGACATTTTGGCGCGGAAATTATCTTCGGGAACGGGAATGAGGGGGAACAGATCGATGCAGCAGCGGTCGTTGCAGCAGATCTTGGTGAACATACGGGGGTAGTAGACGTCTGCCTGTCGGCAGAACAACTGGAATTTCTTGGGCAGATGCTCTTTGATCTTCTCCTCAAACTCGGGCAGGTCCTCGATGCAGATGCCCACGTCGATGTCGTCGTCCCAGGGGATGAAACCGCCGTGACGCACGGCGCCCAGCACGCTGCCCGCCAGCAGGCGGTATTTGAGATTGTAGGTTTGGCTCAGCTCCTCCAAGAATTGCAGAGCTTCGATGCAGTTTTGCTGATGCTCCAACAGCTCGGCCTTTCCTTCACGGGTCAGGTTGCAGCCCATGGGATCCTCAAAGCAGTTTTCATAGTCCAAAAAACGCTCTTCCAGATACTCGCGGTAGTTGGCGAAGGTGGGGTAGTCCACACCGTTGAGGGTGACGAACTCGGCCGGTTCGGGATAGGGGATGGGGTGGTCGGCGGCGTCCTTGCCCTGACCGTGGGTGGCACGCAGACGGGCATCCGTCTTTGCTTCTTCGGGGCTGCAAGGGCGCAACAGGCCAAAGCGGATCACCACGTTCTCCAAATTGTGGGGATGGGTACAGGTGACGGACAGGCCGTTATAGGACATCAGGCAGTTGGTGCGGTCCTGAAAGCGGGGCAATACCTGGGTCATCACCCGGTTGCGATCCACCGCGTGGATGGCGATGGTCCACTCCTTATAATTCTCGGGGGTGTGCCCGATGGTGGCGGCGCAGAGCAGAGAGGTGTCATAGAGATACCAGCTCACGCCGAATTCTTTTGCGGCCTTGGTCCATTCTGCCGCAAAATAATCCACGGTGGCGGCAGTGGTGACGGGTCCCTTTGCCTTGTGTGTCGTCTTTTGCATAAGCGCCTTCCTTTCTCTGTTTTGTGGTGGTTGAATACCCGTTTGGCAGCGGTTTACGGCTGGCTTTACGGGTTGGTGGCGGCGGCTTCGGAGGTGACCGGCTTCAGATTGTGGCCGATGCGCTTTTCCGGAGGGGGCGGGGTCATATAGTCGCCGTATAGGGAGGAGAGCATCTCCTCACATCGTTCCGGCAACAGCCAGCGACGACCGGCAAAATCTACCTCTTTTCCACTGCCGTAATAGGCGGTGGGGAAGATGGTGCGCCCCTTGTACAGGCTGCCCAGCGAAATGGTCCAGCCGGTTTTTTCCGCATCGTACTTTTGGACGACCTTTTCCATGCGGGCCAGTCGCTTGCGGGGGTCGACGCGGAAGGTTTTGGCCCACAGATTGCCCACGGCGATGGCGGTTTTGCGAATGTTCCGATGCTTGCCCTTGTTGTTGATGCACTCGTCGGCATCCGCCAGCTGGGCCAGCACCCGCAGATACAGCAGTCGATACAGATGGCATCGGCGGGCAAATTTGCCCTTAGGCATACCGTCGATGGGGAACAGGTCGATCCACATGTGGCGCACAAAGGGCACCACAAAATTATCCTCGCACACGGGGGTGTCCAACCGCTCCACCTGCGCAAAATAGCGGGGGTGGTGGGTGGCGTCGGGATAGTGCACTAAGCGGTATCCCTCCGGCAATTCTTCCCGCAAAATGGGGAGCAAGCGGTTGTAGTCGGCTCGGGGAATGGCCAGGTCGATGTCTTCATCCCAGGGGATGAAGCCGCCGTGGCGCACCGCCCCCAGCATGGTGCCCTCCGCCAGATAATAGCGGATGCCGTGCTTTTCGCACAGACCGATGACCACCGTGGCCAAGTCTAACGTGACAGCTTGCAAATCTTCAATAAAGCCCATAGGGGGTCACCTGCCTTTCGTCAGCGCACGATGCCCTGGGGGGTGATGGCGTAGTCGGGGTCGATGAGGGACAGCTCGTGGTAGGTGTCGATCTCGGTGATGTCCTCAAAGGTGCACTCGGAGATCTCAATGTGATAGTGGCTGTTGTAGATGTTCATAGGGGCAATATCCCAGAAGTTCTGCTTGCCCTCGGGGGTGGAGTACATATCCTCCAGGTCGGCGGGCAGCTTGGCGCCGTCCTCCTCGTTCCAGTAATAGATGGAATAGAGGTGGTGGCAGTTTTCACCGCCCTGCACCAGACGCTTGGCCACGCCGTTTTCGCTGATGACGCACCAGTCGGTGGTCTTCTTCACCGGCACACCCACGCAGTTGGAGGTGTAGTTGTATTTACGGAACACGTCGGGGTTGTTGATGAGCAGATCCGCCTCCATCACGTAAGCGTGCTGGAACAGATGGCGCACCTGCATGGCGGAGGACACGTTGTTGGTCTGGGTATAGACGGTGTTGTCAATGAGATGAATCTGAGGATACATCTGCTTGAGCTGGTCAAAGGCGCCGCCCAGATAGCCGCGAACGATGTAGATCTCCTCAATGCCCTTCGCTAACGCCGCCTCGATGGCGGAGCAGATGATGGGCTTGCCGTGAACCCGCACCAAGGGCTTGGGCACGTTGAGGGTGGCGGGACGCAGACGGGAGCCCAGTCCGGCGGCCAAAAAGATGACACGGCGGGCACGATAGGGCTCCAACGCTTCGTAGCCGGCCTCGGTGACCGCAAACAGATCGGCCAAATAGCCCAACTCAGCCAGTTCTTTCAGCAAGGCGTCGGTGTCGGCCAAAGACATGCCGATGTTGTCGGCCACGGTGGCGACGGTGTTCTCGGATTTGGCTTGCGCCAAAAAGGACAGAGCTTTAAACTGCTCTCGGGTCAGATGATTCATAGGGATTGCCTCCTTTAAGCGGCGGTTTTAACAGGTTTGTTTTTCTTCAACGCTTTTTTGAGAATATAGAAGGTGGTTTTGACGATCAGGTTGACAACCAGAATGATCAAGGACACAAAGGCGGCGCAGCCCATCAAGCTGTTGGCCTCGAAGGTGTTGATCATCAGCGCAATCTGACGGGTGTCGATGTTGGCCAGGAAGGAAACGGCGGAAATGGTCATCATGGAGTTGACAAAGAAATAGGAAAGCATCTCCACCAGGGTGCCGCGGGTTTGGGGGATCAGAACGTCCCGCAGAATACGGGGACGGCTGATGTTCAGGGTGGCGCCCACATCCTCCAAGCTCTTGTTGATGATGTTGAAGGAGTTGTAGATCATCAGATACGGGGAGGCAAAGAAGTGGATGGTGTTAACAAACACCAGGATCGCCAGCGTGCCGTAGAGGGCACTGCCGGAGAAGAAGATGGTGTAGGAAAGACCCAGCACCAGGCCGGGGATGGCCATCGAGGTGATGGACATCAGGTGCAAAGCGCGGGAGAACAGTCCGGTGGTACGGGCGGTGCAATAGGCGCACAGATAGGCGATGGCCGTGCCGATGACCGACACCAACGCGGAAACGATCAAGGAGTTGATGAGGAACACGTCGCCGCCCTGATCGATGGTTTTGATGATGTGGTCGGTGGTGAAGCTCAGGTCATAGGGGTAGTTCTGCATCACCGACAGCATGGCAAAGGCCACGATGGGGAACAGCACCACCACGCACATAACGATGCACACGGCATAGCACAGCAGGTCGCGCACCACGCCCTTGCGGGGCTTGATGGCTTTGTTGACAAAGCCGGAGCGGGACTGCTCTTTTTTCAGCAGGTCGATGACAAAGGCGGCCACCGCCGGCAACAGCAGGATGGCGCCGTAGATGCTCAATTTGCCGCTTTGGCTGTTGAGCTCAAACTCTTTGAGCAGGCTGACCGGCAGGGTGGTGTAGGTGCCGCCGATGGCGGTGGGCACACCATAGTCGGTGACCACCATGGTAAACACGGAGAACACCACCGAAATCAAGGATTTGCTCAGATAGGGGAGGGTGATGCCGGTGAATTGGCGGAACTTGTTGATGCCCAGCACGCTGGCGGCCTCATAGGGGGAGGCGTCCTCGTAGCTCAGCACGTCGGACAGCATCAGAAAGGCGATGGGGAAGGAATACATCACCGAGCCCATCACGATGCCGGTGAGGCCGTAGATGCCCTCGGTCAGCCCCAACCACTTGGTCAGGATGCCGTTGTTGCCCAGCAGCATCTTGAGACCCCAACCGTGGGAGATGGAGGGGATGAGCATAGGCAGCGTCAGCACGATCTTAAACATATTTTTCAGCCGAATGTTGCTGCGAGCCAAGCAAAAGGACAGCAGCAGAGCCAAACTCACCGAAACGAGGGTGGAAAGGGTGGATGCCGTCAGCGAATTGCGGATGGACTCGCTGAATTTAGGCTGTTGAAGGAGCTCCTGCCAGCTTGCGGCATCGATGTTGGCCAGCACCTGAATCAGGGGCAGGATCACGCACACGATGAAGAAGACCGACAGCAGGATTTTCAGATAATTGGATTTGTCGCGGATCATTGAGCCGATTCATCCCCTTTCACACACACAGTGGAAAAGCGGCTCAGGGAATCGATTTTGAGTTGCAGATTATGTACCACGAAACGACGGACATAGTCGTTGGCGGGATTTTTGATGATGTTTTCGGGGGTGTCGATCTGGTGGATGACGCCGTTGTCCATCACCATAATGCGATCGGACATGGCGAAGGCCTCCTCCTGATCGTGGGTGATATAGATCATGGTGGTGCCGAATCGCTTTTGCAGGGCTTTCAGCTCGTCACGCAGGATCATACGGGTGTCCACGTCCAGCGCCGACATGGGCTCGTCGAACAGGATGACGTCAGGATTCAGCGCCAGGGTGCGGGCGATGGCCACGCGCTGCTGCTGACCGCCGGAGAGGCGGCTGGGCTTTTTCTTGGCGTGAGCCTCCAGGCCCACCGCTTTGAGCATCTCCATGGCAATCTCGCGGGATTGGGCCTTGCGGTTTTTGTCCAGACGCAGGGCGTATTCCACGTTTTTCAGCACCGTCATGTTTTCAAACAAGGCGTAGTTTTGGAACACGATGCCCATGCCGCGCTTGGAGGGGGCGGCCTTGGTGATGTCCACGCCGTCCTTGATCACGGTGCCGCCGGTGGGGTTCAGCAGGCCGATGAGAACACGCAAAATGGTGGTCTTGCCGCAACCGGAGGGGCCGAGGATGGAAAGAAACTCGCCGTCCTTGACATCAAAATTGATGTTTTCGAGGATGGTCTTGCGACCCAGCACGACCTTCAGGTCGTTGACAACGATCTTGGTGTTTTGATTTTCCATGTGAAAAACCTCACTTTCTGTCCTGCGCGGCCTGCATGGCGGCGGCAGGCAGCTCCATCATAATCAGTCCGTTGCGGGTGACGGCGGCACAGCGGGTGTACCATTCCATCCCTTCGGCGGTGTGGCCGAGGGCGGTGTGCAGCCGACCCAACAGGAACATCAATTTGTCGTTTTCGGGATACCGGGCCAACAAGGCCTTGGCAGAGGTCAACAGCACAGCGGCATCGTCGCCGTTGCGCAAGCCCTGCTCGATGCGGAAGGTGGCCATGTTGAGCTGTAAGGGGTAAGCTTGTGCCCAACGGTCGGCCAGAGCGGCGGCGTCTTCGTAGCGCTCTTCTTCGCAGGCAAGAATGCATCCGCGGATGTCGGTGATAAAGCGCTCCATCTGCTCGATGTGCTCGGTATAGACCTCTTTGTTGTGTTTATGGAAACCAATGAGGTGCTCTGCCTCCCAATACCGTCCCACCATCACCAAGGCCACGACAGTGGCGTACAGCACCTCTTTGCTGACCGTGATAGTTAAGTTGTTTTCGGCGATCTCATCGGAAAGCTGGGCGGTGTAATAAGGCTTTAACAAATCGGCCAGCTCTTGGTGGCGGTTTTCCATCAGCAAGGCCTGTGCCTCGGTGGAAAGGCTGTCGGTCACGGGCGCCAGCACCACCTCGTAAAGGATCTTAGTCATAAGCGCCTTTTCCCTACGCAGACGGCGGGTATAATCCAGCTTGCGGATGTTCTGCTTTTTGCGAGCGATATAGGTTTGGCGCAGATCCTCAAAATTGATGAAGGGCGTGTAATCGGCGATGAAATCCCGGTTGGGGGTGTGATAGCAATCGAAGGTGTCGTGATCCTCCTGTTGGGAGGCGGTGGGCACCATCATCCAGGTGTCGCCGAATTCGGCACGCAAAAAGCGATGGTAGTATTGGGGCGCGGGATACATCCCGCCCTCAAACTCCACCTCGACGGGCGTGCCGAAGATGGATTTGTCAAAAAAGCGGTGTTTGTTGCCCCAACGCAGATAATAGGTTTGGCAATCCTCGTTATCCTCGTAGGCATACAGCTTTTTGCGCAGGGTGTTCAGCACGTGCTCTCTGCCTTGGACCTTCATCAAACGGCGGTAGAAATTGTACTCCTCCCGATGGTCGATGATGTCCTCGCACATCACGTAGACGGGGGTCATCAATTCAGAATAGATGGTGGCCAGCGTCTTATACTCCTCTAACTCTTTTGGGTTGGAGGGGGCAGGATCCAGAATGAACAGGTCGATGTGCTGACCGGCGGCCAGACCGTCGAGAATGTGGTTGCGGAACAGCACGGTGGAGGTCAAATTGGTATACTTCACCGTTTCGCGCAGGTATTCCGGATACCGTTCGTAGCAATACAGCTCACGCCCCGCAGGCAGATCCTGATCGATGACTGTCAACAGCTTTTTAAATTCGGAACGGGTGATACACAAATCGATATCGTCGTCCCAAGGTAAAAAGCCCTTGTGCCGCACAGCACCCAGCAGCGATCCGCCCTCCAGGAAGTAGGTGATGTTATTCTTTTTGCAAATGCTGTCAAATTCTTTCAGCAGGGTCAAAAGACCGATTTGCTCATCTAACATGTTCTACGGGCTCCCCTTTGTAATCAGTAATGACTATGGGCTTCCAATGCTCCTCGGGCACCATAGCACGTAATTTGCGGACGTAGGTTTTGCTGCCTTCCCGCAGCAGGATATCCATGGTCATCTCGAAGATGTCCTTGTCAAAGCATAGGCCCAGCTTCTTTTTGTAGCAGGCCCACAGGGCGGAGCGATAGGGCTTAAGCAGCTCGTTGAGCTCGTCCCAGCGCTCTTCCTTGTGAAGCTGCACCAGCTGCTCCTTCATCGGCATATACTTTTCGTACATGGCAAAGCGGCGCTGGGTGCGATCCACAATGGCGTAGTAGCCGTTAATCTTGTGATTGTAGAGAGAAACCTTGGCTTGGATGAGATCCAGCTTGATTTTCTGTTTCTGAATGGCCTTGTAGTTGATTTGATCCTTAGCCCGCAGGATGTACTCGCGGTAGGAAACGTTAGCCGACACCAGCAGGGCGGAGGAGGCTACCAGATATTCCGGTTTGCAGGTCTGCCAGTTTTTGCCGTATTCCTTGAGGAAATAGGTTTCGGGATCGGCAAAAGTGGAGAAGGTGTGGCCTTCCAGAGTGACGGTGCTCACGGCGTCCAGCAAGGCGTTGGGGAAGGTATAGCGACCGGCGCAGATGGAAACGTTCTGATCGTTCTTGTTGCGGTGGAGATTGACCCACAGCTTGAACAATGCGCGGCTGAACAGGCGGCCGCCCAGGATGTTCTTGCCCAGGTGGCAAGCGATGACGGCGGCACGGCGCCCAAAGCCGGCAACCGTGACGGTGGGTCTTACGCAAGCCTTCCACAGGGTGCGGGTGCGGCGATAGACCTTGACCGCTTTGCCGGATTTGAAGCGAATCATATGGATGGTGACGGCGATGTTCGGCAGGTAGGAAGCGTTGTTGAAGGGCAACATCATCATCAAGGTGTTGGTGTCGCCGTAACGCAGGGTGAAATCGGGGTAATTCTTGTTGCTGTACATGGAATCGATGGACCGATCGGCGCGATTCTCCTTGTTCACCGCTTTGATGAAGCGCAGGGCATCGGCGGTGGTCATGGCCACGTTTGCCTCGCAACAAGAGGGGAAGAAGCCCTCTTTGGTATAGGCGGACAACGCCGTCTCTTTGCACAGATAGTATTGGATTCCCTCACGCTGACAGATGGCATCCAGGTCGGTCAGCAGGGTGAGCAATTTTTGCTGCACATCAGTCATGGTTAATCCCTCCTTGGTTCTTCTCACTCAAATACATCAAAATCACGCCGTTGCTGGTGGCAGAGGCCGTCTGATACAGGGCGGCGGCTTCGTCGGTGTGGCCGCAGCGCTCCAGCACCCGCCCCGCCCAGAAGGCCACCTCGGTATCGGTGGGGAAGGCGGCGACGGCGTGTCTGGCGGTGGCCTCGTCGGTGTCGGCGGCGTCGGAAAGCAGGATATACTGCAATTCGCAACGCAGCAGATTCAGATGGTCGGGGTAGGCGGTCAGAGCCGCCGTCAATTTGGGGGCCATCTCGTTCAGCGGCTCCACGTCCCCTTCGTCCACGTAGCGGTCCTCAAAATACCGCACCAGCGAACGGATGGTGGTGAAGCACGCGTTGGCCGCGTTCAGCTCGTCGGTCATCGCCCCTTGCTTGGCGCGGGCGGCCAGCAGCTTGCCGGCGCGGGCAAATTCGCCCTGTTTGAGCAGAGCCCGCAGAATCAGCGCTACGGTGTTGTCCGGCAGGCGGACGTAAATGTCGTTTTTGAGATAGGGGCCGCTGATCTGGGTGCGCAGATAATTGTCCACGCGGGTCAGCAGTTCGGGGGCGCTGAGCGCCGCCAGCGCCTCGTAGCTCAACTTGGGATCCGCCTGAAACTCCAACTCGGTGAGCAGGGCGGTCTGCAGATAGCCGGTCACCTGCACGTCGTGGGCGGGGATGGCTTTTTGCACGTTCCATTCTTTGCGGGCGACAAAGTCGGCCAACGCCTTTTCGCTGTCGATGGCGGGGCGAATGTCCCGCAGCCAGTTGACATACGGCATGGTGGGGCTCATGTTGGAGGTGTGGGTCTCCCGATTGGCCTCGTCCGGCAGATAGATCCAGTTGTCGCCATAGGTGGCACGCAGGAAATCCACCGTCTTTTCGGGGCAGGGGAGGCTGTAACCGCAGAAATCCATATAACGGGGGGTGCCCATCAGGTCGCGGTCATAGATCAGCAGCTGCTGACCCCAACGATAGAGGTATTGGTTGCTCTCGGCAGGCTCCGCCTCGAACAGGCGGTGGTAGAGGTCGGCCATGACCTTTTCCTTGCCGACACGCTTAATCTCCGCTTCGTATTGGCGGTAGAGGTCCACGTATTTCCACAGACGCTCGTTCACCATAAAGAAGGGGGTGAGCAATTCGTTGTATACCACCCACTCGGCGATGTGCCGTTCTTTGGCTTCGGGGTCGGCGGGTAGCGGGTCGAGGATCATAATATCCAGCGAAATGCCGCAACCGGTATAGTCCAACACCTGAGAGCGGAAGAACTGGGAAGTGTTCTTGTTCATATATTTGATGGTGATCTTGGTGTGACAGGGGGTGTTGATCATGGTGATGATCTCGCGGTCATCCCGCATTTCGGTTTCGCACACCTTGCAGAATTGACGGAAGGCGTCGCGGGTCATCATGATGTCCACGTCGTCGTCCCACGGGATGAAGCCCTTGTGACGCACGGCACCCAACACCGAGCCTCCGGTGAGATAATAGGTGATGTTATGTTTTTTGCAGATCTCGTCGATTTCCAAGACCAGCTCCAGCATACGGGATTGTAACGGAGTCAAATCGAAAACCTCTTTTCCAAAACAGACGATCAGTAAAACGGCATAGGTATCTATAATAATCCACGTTACCATAGATTACGCTATTATAATATATAATTCCTATATTGTCAAGGAGAAGGAGGCTTTTGTGTCGAAACAGAGAAAATCTATTGGTAAAAGCGACAGAAAAATAGGGGGTAAATTTGTCATATATCACAAAGGCTTGTTGGGCGATTTGACAAGCCGAAGACCGTAAACGAGCTGCGTTTTTTGAATTGAAAATAGTATAAAAAAGTCAAATGTGACGGATTTTTTTCGCAAAAAAACAGCAGTAATATATGAAAAATATACAGAAAAGGGCTATGCAAACAAAAAAAGGCAGTGTATAATTACAATGTAGGCAAAATATACAAAAAAAGAGAGGTTTTGCGAATGAAACTGGGAGTTTTCACCGTTCCGTTGGCAGGGATGTCGCTGGATGACGCCTGCCGTTGGCTGGCGGAAAAGGGCGTGCAGATGGTGGAGATCGGCTGCGGCGGTTGCCCCGGCAACGCCCATTGCAACGCCGAGGAGTTGTTGGCAGACGACGCCAAATGTCAGGCGTTTTTGGACACGGTGGCCCGTCATGGGTTGCAGATCAGCGCCCTCTCTGCTCACGGCAACATGGTGCATCCCGACCCTGCCGTTGCCGCGGCGTATGAAAAGGATTTCGTCAACGCCATCCTGCTGGCGGAGAAGCTGGGCATCCCGGTGGTCAACACCTTCTCCGGTTGTCCCGGCGGCTCGCCCGACGACAAATCGCCTAACTGGGTCACCTGCTCCTGGCCGGAGGATTTCAGCCGCACGCTGGCATACCAGTGGAACGAGGTGCTGATTCCGTATTGGAAAGAAAAGGCGGCCTTTGCCCGTGCTCACGGCGTGAAGATCGCGCTGGAATTGCACCCCGGCTTTTGCGTATATAACACCGCCACCCTCCTGCGCCTGCGGGAGGCCTGCGGCCCCGAGATCGGCGCCAATCTGGATCCCAGTCACCTTTTCTGGCAGGGGATGGATATTGTCACCGTCATCCGCGAATTGGGTAAGGCGGGGGCCATCCACCACTTCCACGCGAAGGATACGTGGATCGACCCCATCAACACCGCCAAGAACGGCGTGCTGGATACGGGTCACTATGGCAACGAGGCGGATCGCTCCTGGATTTTCCGCACGGTGGGCTACGGTCACGGTGCCGAGACCTGGAAGGCCATCGCCTCCGAATTGCGACTGGCGGGGTATGACTACGCCATCAGCATTGAGCACGAGGACAGCCTGATGAGCGGCAACGAGGGTCTGTGCAAGGCGATTTCTTTCTTGCAGGATACGCTGATTTTTGAAGACAAGGGCGAAATGTACTGGGCGTGAGGTGAGGAAAATAATGCGACACAATTTGGCCATCATCGGCTTCGGCGGTATGGGCTCCTTCCACTACAAAAAGTTGCTCAAAGGGCAGGAGATCGTCTGCACCGGCGTGTGGGATATTCGAGAAGAACGGCGGGAATATGCCGAGAGCTTCGGCCTGCACGCCTACGAGAGCTTGGAGGATCTGCTGGCGGATGAGAGCATCGAGATCGTGCTCATCGCCACCCCCAACGATTGCCACCACCCCATCGCCTTGCAGGCGCTGGCGGCGGGCAAGCACGTCATCTGCGAAAAGCCCGTCACGTTGAATACGCAGCTGCTCACCGAGATGTTGGAGGCGGCGGAACAGGCGGGCAAATTGCTCACCGTCCACCAAAACCGCCGTTGGGATCGCGGCTATCGCATTGTCCATCAGGTGATGGCGGAGGGCAAGCTGGGAGAGATCTACCGCATCGAATCCCGTGTCCACGGCGCCCACGGCATCCCCGGCGACTGGCGGCAGGATCCGAAGCAGGGCGGCGGCATGGTATACGACTGGGGCATCCACCTGCTGGATCAGGCGGTGATGCTGTTCCCCGAGGCGAAAATTCGCTCGGTGTACGCCACCCTCAACCACGTCACCAACGAGCAGACCGACGACGGCTTTTTCGTGGATTTGCTGTTTGACAACGGCATTCACTACATCGTGGAGGTGGGCACCAGCCACTTCATCACCCTGCCACGTTGGATGGTGATGGGGCGGGATGGCACCATGCTGTTGGACAACTGGGGCTTAGAGGGCAAAATCGTCTGCGCTCACGGCGAGGACGACAAGGACGTGGTGCCGGTGGTCACCGCCGCAGGCTTGACCAAGACCATGGCCCCCCGCCGTGAGGACACGATACAAACCCTGGATATCCCCGACATTTGGCCGGACATCGGCGAGTATTACCGCAACATCACCGCCGTGTTGGAGGGGAGAGAGTCCCCCATCGTCACCCCGCCGCAAATGCTCCGCGTGATGCGGCTCATTCAGGCGGTGTTTGCATCGGCGCGTACGGGAGAGTGTATCCCGTTTGAAATAGAGATAGGAAACGAATGACAGAAACGAAGAAAGGAGACTTTTATATGAAACAATTCCCCATTGCGATTCAGGTCTATTCCATTCGTGATGCCGCTGAGGCCGACTTTGTCGGCACCATGAAAGCCATCAAGGAGATGGGTTACAGCGGCGTGGAGCTGGCAGGCACCTACGGGATGACTGCCGTGCAGATCAAGGAAATTCTGGACGAGATCGGTCTGACCCTCGTCAGTGCCCACGTGGGCGCCGACCTGATGTGGGACGATAATCTGATGGCGGATTACGCCGCCACCGGGATGAAGTACATCGCCATTCCGTGGTTCCATAAGCCCACCGACCCCGCCTTCCTGGCAGACAACATCGAGAAAATTCGTGTGCTGGGTGAGCGGTGCAAGAGCTTTGGTTTTCAGATGGGCTATCACAACCACGATTTTGAGTTGGAGACCGTTCCCGAGGATGGGCGCTGTGCGCTGGAGGCCTACTATGAGGAAGTCCCCGCCGATCTGCTGAAAACCCAGCTGGATCTCTGCTGGGTCAAGGTGGGCGGAAAAGACCCCGTGGAGTTCTTAAAGAGATTCCCCGGCCGTGCCCCCACCATTCACTTGAAAGATTATGCCGGTGGCAAGACCGACAAGATGTACGCCCTCATCGACTGTGACGATGAAGAAGCCTCCAAGGCGGCTACCGAATTTGAGCTCCGTCCCGTGGGCTACGGCTGTCAGGACGTGAAGGGCTTGTTGGAAGCTGCCGAGGCGGTGGGCGCCGAGTGGGTCATCGTGGAGCAGGACGAGCCTTCGATGGGGCTGAGCCGTATGGAGTGCGCCGAGAAGAGCATTCAGTACATTCTTTCGATTATGAAATAAGGAGGATATGGATATGGCAGACATTCAAGATCGTTTTAAGGAAAATCAGGACGTGCAGGTGATTGACACCGCGAAAAAGCTGAAAATCGGCATCATCGGTGCCGGCTGGATCGCCGAGGCACATATTGATATGTATAAACAGATGCCCGATGTGGACATCGTGGCGGTGGCCGATCTCATCCCCGGCAAGGCCCAGGCGCTGTGTGAGCGCTACGGCGTGGAGGGGGTCCGCTATTACCTCAGCGGTCACGAGATGTTGGAGGCGGAGGAACTGGACGCGGTGTCCGTTTGCACCTACAACACCCAGCACGCTCCCTGCGCCATTGACGCGTTGGAGCACGGCTGTCACGTGCTGTTGGAGAAGCCCTTCACCGTCACGCTGGATGAGGCGGTGGAGGTAATGAAGGCCGAGAAGAAGAGCGGCAAGATCCTCTCCCTCGGCTTCCAGCCCCGTATGGCGGTGAATATGCAGATGATCAAGAAGATCGTGGACAGCGGCGAACTGGGCAAGGTCTATTATTTGCAGGCCGGCGGCGGTCGCCGCAGCGGCATCCCCACCCCCTACGGCACCACTTTTATTGAAAAAGAAACCGGCGGCATCGGCGCCATCGGCGACATCGGCACCTATTCGCTGGATATGCTGCTCCACGCGGTGGGCGATCCCAAGCCCCTCACCGTCAGCGGCTATACCTCCAACTTCTTCGGTGTCCGCCCCGACAGCTATCCTTGGCATCCCGAATATGCGGAAAAGTTTGGCGTGGACGATTTCGCCGCCGGCTTCATCCGCTTGGAGGGTGGCATCATTCTGGACTTCCGCATTTCTTGGGCGATGCATATGGACACCTGCGGCGATGCCTTGATCTTGGGCACCGAGGGTGCGCTGCGCATCCCCTCCACCGAGTGCTGGAACGGCGACTTCCCCAGCCCGCTCAAGGTGTATAAGAAGGTGGCGGGTCAGGAGATCTGCTATGAGGTGCCCCGTTGCGATGACGACAACTTCGGCAAGATGTTCTACGGCAAGGTGCGCTCCTTCCTGGATGCCATCAAGAACGGCGGCTCGGCCCCCGTACCCTCCTCTCAGATCATCTACAACCAGGCCATCATCGACGGCATCATCCGTTCTAACGAGTTGGGTCATGAGATCGAAATCGAAATTCCCGAAATCTAAAAGGACAAGGAGGAGCGTGTATGCCCAACCTTGAGCTGTATGAAAAAAAGGTGCTCAACGATGAGGAATTGCCGATTCAACTGGCGCATAACCGTCACACGGTTTGCGGCGAAATTTTTGGCAGTCATTGGCACGAGCACATCGAAATGCACTATGTATTCAGCGGCAGCGCGGTATTTCACATCGATCAAGAGCTGTATGAGGTGCAGGAGGGCGATCTGATCATCGCCAATCGCAACGAGCTTCACGCCGGTTACAGCATAGCGGTGCCCTACGATGCCAGCCTTTTGGTGTTTGACCCGTCGGATTTATCCTGGGAATTGGGAGAGAAAAATCTGCGGTTTCAATCTCTTATTCGCGGCGACACCACGGTGCGACGCATGATGCTGGACATCTTTTATGCGTGGCAGCAAGAGGAACTGGGGTATCGGGCTCTTTGTCGGGCTAAGGTGACGGAATTGCTGGTGTACCTCTGCCGTCATTATGCGGTGGAAAACCTGCCTGCCAAGGATCTGCTCAAACGCCGTCGCAATCTGGAACGGCTCCGCCCCGCGTTGGAATATATCGAGCAGAATTATTCTGAACGCATCTCGGTGAACCAGTTGGCACAGCTGCTGTGCCTCAGCCCCGATCGGTTGGGGCATCTGTTCCGGGACGGCGTGGGACAGGCACCGCTGCAATACATCAATGAGATTCGTCTGCGCAAGGCGATGAATCTGCTGAAAACGGAAGAGTATACCGTCACTGAGGTGGCACAGACGGTAGGCTTTTTCGATTACAATCACTTTGGCCGTTTGTTCCGCCGCCGTTACGGATGCACCCCCAATCAGGTGCGGCAGGGCAAGGCCGGAAACAATCTGTAATCCATCCCTGCGGGGATGAAAATAAAGAAAGAAAGGGCGGTAAGGATGAAACAGCTGTTCAAAAACCGTATTTGGATCGTCGCGATCTGCGTTGCGGCGATGCTGGCTACCAGCGTGTTGGGTGCTTTCGCTCTAAAACAGCCGGAGCAAAACCAAGCGGCTTCCGAGAAAACGCAACCGATGAAGCTGTACGAACAGATCATCGAAGAGGATGGATTTCTGTTTGGCATCAACTATCCGTGGCTGGAGATCGGTCACACCCTCACCACCAACGAGCTGATGGTGAAATGCGATGTGCGCCCCAGCGGCGACCCCAACAGCATTGCGCTGGATACGTGGGGTGACGAGGCGATTTATGAGGGCCTGTATAATTTGCGTGCTCTCGGCTATCGCACCATTGCCTATTGGGGCTCGGTCCACGGCGAGGGCGTCATCTACGGCGACCACGGCGAAGTGCTGGGCGTCAAGGAGGAATACCTGGCCAATATCGACCGTTTTCTCAATCTCTGTGAGCGGGCGGATATGACCGTTATGTGGATCGTGTCGGCCCACAGCGACTCCATCGTGGAGCTGGGCGAGGGCGGCAAGCATCTGTGGGATATTGTCAGCCAGTCCATCGTCAACCCTGAGGTAACCGAGCAGTATATTGAGAATTTCGTTCGTCCCGTGATGCGAGTGCTGGGTAAGCATCCGAAATCGGTGGCGCTCATCTCTGCCGGCAGTGAGGCGGAGAACGAGATCAACGACGACAACATCGGCGATCACTTCTCCGGTGACCGTGCTTTCTACGGCACCACGATGGAAAAGATGAAGCACTTCCTCACCCGCATTACGGAAACGGCAGAGGAGGAGGTGCCGAACATTGGCCGCACCATGGTGTGCAACGCCTCCTATCTGAACATTTACAATGATGTGAATCTGGACGCGGTGGGCATCAACCGTTACGCTTCCAGCGCTTCGGTGGACACCATTGAGACCTTCCGCACCTCCCATCCGATGTTTGTCACCGAGTGGGGCTTGGGTAAGTTTGCCAGTGAAGAGGCCTTCACCATCAACACCACCCGTATGTTTGAGGATATCCTCAACAAGGGCTATCTCGGCTCCTTCTTCTGGTGTTATCAGCCGGATGGCCGCGGCGGAGAGTTCGGTACCTTGAAAGAAGGCAGCGCCACCCAGTCGGATTTCCGTGATTTTATGTACACCATGTCTTTTGTGATGCGCGATTTTGCCAATGAGCATCGCGGCGTGGAGTGCTATCTCGACGCTCCCGTGATGTTCTATAACCGCGGCTCCGGCATGGTGGAGTGGATGGGCTCCCGTCAGGCTTCCACCATCGACATTCAACGTTCGCTGGACGGCGGCAAGACCTGGACCACGTTGGTGGAGAATGCACCCGTGGAGCAGTATCAGGACGGCTATAAGGGCACCTATGAGGATGAAACCCTGCCCACTGAGGGTCAGGTGACCTATCGTGTGATCGCCCGCGACGGTGAGGACACGGCGGCATCTGCTCCTGCCAACGTCGTCGCTATTATGGCTCCTGCGCCGGAATTGATGACCAACGGTGGCTTCGAAAACGGCTTGGAGGGCTGGGAACAGCCCTGGAGCGACACCATCGACGTGTCGGATAAGTTCGCGTATGAGGGCAACTATTCCTTGTATCTGAACGGCAAGGCTTGGAGCGGCGTGGTGCAGGAGAACATCCCTGTCACCGCCGGCAAACGGTATAGGCTGAGCGTGACCTATCGCACGGCTTCCACCGAGGTCAACAACGGCTTTATCTGGGTGCGTTGGGGTGCTTCCGGCGGTACGCGTTACAGCCCCGAGCAAATCAGCGCCGGTTACTTTAACACCACCGAACCGGGATGGCATACCTTGGAGGCCGTATTCGTGGTGCCTGCGGATCTGGAGATTCCTGAGATCTGCGTTGACCTGCGTCTGGATGATCCTGCCGCTTATGGCGGCCGTGAGGGTATGTTCTACATCGACGAAGTTTCCCTCAAGGAAGTAAGATAAGGAAAGGAGAGTGGCATTTGTGAAAATGAATAGGAAGAAAATGTTGGCTCTCCTGGCGACGGCGTTGCTGCTGTGCAGCGTGTTGCCGTTAAGCGCTCTGTTGCCTGTGGCGGCAGAGACCGAGAGTGTGGATCCCAACGATCCCAGCGTCATTCTGTATGAGGATTTTGAGAGCATTGCTGACGGCGATCTGGGCAACGGCTGGATGAATGCGCAGAAGATGACCGCAACGGTTAAGGAAGGTGTGGGCACCGACGGCAGCAAGGGTATCGTGTGTAATGGCCCCCACTGGGCGCGTGTGTACCGAATCCTTACCGTGGAGCCCAACACGAAATACACCATTTCTTTTGATTTCTTTGAGTCCACAAACCGCGGTGAATTGTCCGTCACAGTTCGTCACGCCACCGAGGCCATCGATTATTACTACCAGGGCGGTTTGAAAAAGACCGGCGGCAAATGGATGCATTACGAGGGCGAGTTTACTACCGGTAACAACAACCAGCTGCGTCTTTTACTGCAGGCCGATAAGGCTATCGCCAAGAGCGATAAGACCATCGACAACATTATCATCCGCAAGGTAGGCAGCGTGGAGCCGGAGCAGATCGGCGTGTTGAAGAACACCGACTTTGAGATTGGCTCTACTGAGGGTTGGAAAGTGCCCGAAGGCACTTTGGCTGAAATGGTGAACGACGCCCACGGCGGCGATTATGCGGTTAAAGTGGCCGGCGGTCAGTGGCAGGGCATCACGCAGGTGGTGACCGTTATCCCCAACACCCAGTACCGTATGTCCTTCTATGCCAAGAGAGTGTCCGGCAACGGCCCTCACATTGCCTATGCGATGCATTACAGCGGCAACGGCAACATCGCCTCGCACACGGTCAATGGTACCATGTCAGAAGGTTGGGTGAAATATACCTTCACCTTCAACAGCGGCGACAACAACTACGTTATGATGAAGTTGGGTGTCGAGGATCCCGGTGCCGTCTTCGTGTATGACGACATCACTTTCGGTGTGGACACAGACATGGAATTCGACGGCTACCTCTACAACGGCGGTTTCGAAACGGGTGACCTGAGCCGTTGGCAGGACGTCTATTCCGAGTCCAAGATCACCGATGATGCGCATGCCGGAAGCAACGCCCTGCATCTCAAGGGCGACAAATGGACGGCGGTTCGCCAGTCCTTTACCGTGGAGAAGAACACCAACTACGTGATTTCCTTCTGGGCAAAGCGTATGGCAGGCAGCGACCCCATGGCTATCTGGCTGAAAAACGGGGATACGAATCTCACCGACCCGGATGGCGAGGAGATCGACGCTGACTACGATTGCGGCTCCGATTGGGTCAAAATTGAGCATCGCTTTAACAGCTATGATTACACCACGATCGACCTGCTGTTGGGCATCAACGAGTCCGGCAACGAGGTCATCATCGACGAGGTGAAGGTGGCGAAGGAAGCCAAGCCCTATGTGGCACCCCTCACCCTCAACACCATGGGCGTGACGCAGAATCGCCCCGCCACTGAGGATAAGAACCTGATTAAAAACGGCAGCTTTGAGCAGGCTGAGGGTGGCCAGTGGAACGATCCCTCCTTTATTGACGGCATTCTCTCCATCGTGGAGGATCCCACCACCCGTGAGGGCAACAAGGTGCTGTTCTTTAACGGCACCAACCTGACCGTTCCCGTGTGGCACGTGTTCTGGTTGGATGTGGAGCCCAACACCGAATACGTTTTCTCGGCTTTGGCAAAGGGCCCCTATCTGTCTGCTTCCAACGCGGGCAGCGCCACCTTCGGCGTGGTGGATCCCGATAGCCAGGAATTCCTGATCTATCCTCCCCGTGAGAATCGCAATTCCAAAGGTACGTTGCAGTTGGTGCCTCCCGCATGGGACAACGAGTGGCATCTGCGCTCCGTTTCCTTCCATACCGGCAACAAGAACCGCATCGGTATAGCGGTATACGGTATGGAGAGCCAGCTGTATCTGGATGGTCTGGCACTGTACAAAAACGGTGACGGATTGGTTTATTACAATCCCAAGAACACCCACTCCATCAACGCCACCACCAACGTGGAGCAGATCACCTGTACGGAGGAGAACAACCTCGTTTCTAACTTTGATTTCTCCGACGGCGCGGAAGGCTGGGCCAACGGTGAGGGCTGGGATAACGACTTTATCTCGATCCGTGAGAGTGAGTACGAGTATGGCGACTCCCTGCACTACAAGGCCGCAGAGGGTGTCGGCGTTCACTATATCCGCTGGATCGACGTGAAGCCCAACACGAAATACACCTTCTCCGCCAAGTTGCGCATCCTGGATAGCGGCGCCGGCTATCTGGCGTTGTTGGATGACCGCATCACCACTCCCGGTCAATTCCTGCGCTTGGAGTTTGATCAGGAGGCTTTCGGCGAGGAATGGATGCAGATCGCCCTCAACTTCGACAGCGGCGTATATGAGCGTATCGGTATCGCCGTGGTGGATATGGGTGGCGAGGCCCTGTTGGATAATCTGCGTATATTTGAGGTCGGTACCGGTGAAACGGTGGAGGACAGCTATGTGGAGCCTCCCATGGAGCCGGATGAGCCCGTGAAGCCTGAGGATCCTGATAAGCCCAGTCCCGACACCGGTGTCGGCACCGTGGGCACGATGATGGCGCTGGGATTGGTTCCCACCTCTGCCTTGACGGCCTATCTGATGCGCAGAAAGCGCAAATAATCCCCTATAAGCAACAATCCCCGACGGAATCTCCGTCGGGGATTGTTTTATACGGTGGCAAGCCGCATTATTTGAGTTTGAGGGTCAGCAGGCCAACCAGCACGCCGATGATCAGCATGAAAAAGCCAAACAAATAGGTGTTGCCCTTAGCCTCTTCGGTGGTCATCCAACGCTTGCCGCGGGTGTGGGTGAAGAAATAGCCCACCTTGCCGAAACCGCCGACACCACAGGCGGTGAGGATGAGGAACAGCAGACCGGCCAGAGTTTGGGTTGCGGCGGTGTAGATGCCCAGGTGGATGGGGGACAGTCCGATGTCGGATAGATGCAAAACCAATCCGATCAGCGGAACCGGAATCACCAAAATGAACAAGAACGTATCCAACGCCTTCAAATACGGGTTGCGCTTGCGATGGTGCTTATAAGGGCTGTGTTCTTTGTATTCGTATTCGTATGTGGTTTGCCGACGACGGCGCATAGAAATCGCTCCAATGACAACAAGTTTTTTACAGTTTCTCACTATAACACAAAGTGACAAAAAATGCAAGCAAAACTCCCAAAAGGGCAAAAAAGATGCCGAGGCGATCGCCTCGGCATCTTTAAATACGTGGTTAGTGGATTTCTACATCCCACTCGTTGAGGTATTGCTGGAACAGAGCCAAATCGTGGTTGTTCACCTTGCCGTCGCCGCTGACGTCCAGGGCAGCCTCAACCACAAACACGTCCCATTCGTTGAGGTGCTGTTGAAGGGCGGCCAGGTCGTGGTTGTTCACCCTGCCGTCGCCGTTGATGTCACCGGGGGTGTGGGTGGGTTTTTCGGGCACCTCACGGATGTTGCCGCACACGTTGCACTCCTCGTCGTAGTCGTCGTCATAGACGTGCTCGCCGGTGGCGGGGACGGCCTCGGTATAGCTGTTGCCGCAGAGGGAGCAGGTGTAGGTCAACATGCCCTCCTGACCGCAGGTGGGCTCGTCGGTGACGGCAGCGGTGTATGCGTGCTCGCAGGGGGCACCGGTGAAATAGTAGGTGGTGCCGCCGGCCCGCTTATACAGCTTGATGGTGGTGCCCACGCTGGTGTTTTTGGCATAGCAGGCAAAGCCCACGGTGCCGTTGTGCCGCAGCAGGGGGTTGATGCCGGCAGCCTCGTTACCCACGTTATAGAAATCGTAGGTGCCGCCGGCCTTGACGGTGACAGACCACTTGGCAAAGTCGGTCAGCGAGGTGATGAGGGTGGCTTGGTTGCTGGATTTATAGCCGGTGCCGGCGGCATAAGAGCCGTTGGCCGCATTCAGCATGGTCCAGTTGCTGCCGTTTTGGGCGATGTGCCACACCGCCAAGGGATTGGGGGCGAGGATGTTGCCGTTGGTGAAGGTGATCTCCTCATATTGCAGACGGGTCTTATCGGTGAGGGCACCCAGCATCACAGCGTTGTCGCCCACCACCAGATAGTCGCCCGGGGTGAGAGCGCCGGTGTAGGGCTCAAAGACGTTGCTCAGCGTGCCGCCATCCATCTCGGTGCGGGAGAAAAGGGCGTGCAGAGTGGTGTTGCCGCCCACGGTGTATTTGCTACCCACGACATAGAAGGTGGGAATGTCGGTGGTGTCGGTCACGGTGCTCTCTACCCAGCCGACAAACGAGGTGCCGTCATCGGGAAGATCACCGGTATAATCGGGCAGAGTGATGGTGTCGCCGCTGTATATGGGCTGAGTGCTGATGAGGGCGCCACCCTGCATCCACTGCACCGTCACCTGCTCACGAGGCACAAAGTCGATTCGGATCTTTACGTCGCTGGAGGGGGTGAGGGTGAACACGTTGCCGTTACGCACCACGGTGGCGGTGCCGCTGAGGATGGTGTAGCCGGACACGGCATAACCGGTCTTGGGGGTGGCGGTCACGTTTTTGCCGCTGACGGTGACAGAGCCATAGGCACTGTTGTTGACAGAGGCGGTGATGTCAAAGGCACCCTCGGAGGCCTTGCCGGAAGGGGTCTGGTAATCTTCGGGGATGTTGGCGCCGAACATAATGAAAATCAGCTCGGGGTAGTCCACGAAGACGTTACGGGTGCCGGTGATGGACTGGGTAGAGTCGTTGCGGCCCAGCTCCCAGGTATCCACAGGGTCTTCTTCCACCCATTTGAGCAGGACGGCCAGGCTTTCCATCACGCCGCTGCCGCCCCACATCTTGACGGTGTTGCCCCAACGGCAATAGACAAACAGCATAATACGGGCCACGTCGCCACGCAGGTCGTATTTGCCGCCGGATTCGGAGTTGGGGTGGTAATAGCTGCTGCCCTCACCATAGGCGGTGTTGCCGCGGGAGGAGTTTTCGCTCTTGGAGGTGGGACGCAGCATGAAAATATCGTTTTCGCCCTGACCGGAGGCGTCACCCTTACTGTTGGGCCAGGTGTGCTCACGGTTCCAGGTGGAGCCGCCGTCCCAGGCGGGGCCGATGGGCGTGCCGGAGTAGAAAGAAGAAATCTTCTTGCTGGTCTTGCCGCTATTCTCGCAGTCGGTGTATTGGAACAGACTGCGGGTGTCGTTGTAGCTGGTGATGGTTTTATGATTGGAACTCATCAGGCTCTTCAACTCAAGGTACATGGCGCTGGAGGGCACGCTGCTCGTAGAGTTGGAGCCTTGCAGAGCCGACAGCTCCTCATAGGAGGTGTTGTTTTTGTCGTACCACGCCTCCGCCATGGGAGACATAAAGGTGGCTACCTCTTCGCGGGTGCCCCAGTTGTAAACGTAATTGCCGGAATAGACATAATCCACTGTCGCCGCCTCGGCAGGCAGGACGATGAGGCTGCTGAACAGGCTGACAAACAGCAACAAGGAAGTCAGCCAGGCCAGCGAACGCTTGGTTAAGGATCTCATAGCATTTTCTCCTTTACATTTTGCTTACGCATAATATCCATACTAGCATTATACACTATATTTCGACAGGGGACAATAGGCAAAATGTATAAAAATGGTGTAGAAATCAAAACAAAAGCGCCGCCCCGCGGGGGAAAGAGCAAAAGGGAAGAGATGGGATCGTGGTGGCTATGTAAGCCTTCCCCTTGAGGCGATTCCCCCGTCAAGCGGGGGAAATGTCTGCGGAGCAGACAAAGGGGGGCCGTTTCACGGCGAGTGAAAAGGTGTCTGCGAAGCAGACGGATGAGGTGGTCACAGAGCGTGATGAAATCAAAATAGAGCGACGGTGCGACAGAAAAGAATGGAGAGATTTGAACTCCGGTTTTGCGCCAGGTTTGTACTTGTCGTAGTTTGCGCGAGCGCAAAACCCAAGAAAAGGCTTCGCCTTTTCGAGAGTTCAAATCAGCAGTCACTACGAAAAAAGAAACCTGCCCGAGAGGGCAGGTTTCTTTTTTTGGCGGAGATGGAGAGATTTGAACTCTCGCGGTGCTATTAACACCCTACCGCATTTCGAGTGCGGACCCTTCAGCCACTTGGGTACATCTCCGTATAACGCACCCATTATACACGCCGTTCACCGCCTTTGTCAACCATAAATAAAGGCTTTGTGAAAAACTGTTGACAAGCCAAAAGGATTGTGTTAAACTTTTGCCATAGTAGATAGAGGCGCATCGCGTCAAGAGTACCCTGCCGTGGCCCGTATGGGTGGCTGCCGCAGCCGTGGGGGAAAGGGACCGTTGCCGAAGTGACTGCGGTGGCACGCAGTTGGCTGGCAGTGCGGAGAACATCCGCCCTGTTGTCGCAGAGATGCGGAGGGCTATCACCATCCGACCCCGATAGGGGGATTTTGTGAGGGATAGCCGCATTGTGCTATCCCCTTTTTACTGTGTATGTTTTCTGATGAGAAAGGAAAGATAAGTTATGAAAAACACCGTGTTTACCGGCGCCGCCACCGCCATTGTGACGCCTATGACGGCCGAGGGCGTGGATTATGAGCAGTTCGGCCGTCTCATTGATTGGCAGATCGAGGCGGGCATTGACGCCATCGTGGCGGCGGGCACCACCGGCGAGGGTTCCACCCTCACCGACGCCGAGCACAAGGAGGTCATCCGCTATTGCGTGGAGCGGGTGGCGGGTCGCGTGCCTGTTATCGCCGGCACCGGCTCCAACGACATCGCGTACGCCATTTCTCTGACCAAATACGCCTGTGAGGTGGGCGCCGATGCCATGCTGCTGGTGACCCCCTATTATAACAAGGCCACCCAAAAGGGTCTGATTCAGTCCTTCACCGCCGTGGCGGATGTCAGCACCAAGCCCTGCATCCTCTACAACGTGCCTTCTCGTACGGGTTGCAACCTGCTGCCTGCCACCGTGGCTCAGCTGGCAAAGCACCCCAACATCGTGGCCATCAAAGAGGCCAGCGGCAACATCTCCCAGATCGCCCAGGTGGCTCACCTCTGCGGCGACAGCATTGACATCTACTCCGGCAACGACGATCAGATCGTTCCCGTGATGAGTTTGGGCGGCAAGGGCGTTATTTCCGTGCTGTCCAACCTGATGCCTGCCGAGACCTCTAAGATCTGTCACGATTATCTGAACGGCAACACTGCCGCCGCCACCGCCAAGCAATTGGAACTGCTCCCCTTGGTGGATGCGCTGTTCTGCGAGGTCAACCCCATCCCCGTTAAGGCGGCGATGGCGAAAATGGGCTATGGTGAGAACTATCTGCGTCTGCCCCTGACCCCCATGGAGGAGGCCCACGCGGAGGAGCTGTATGCCTTGATGCGCGAGCAGAATCTGATTTAAAAAGGCATATTTTCGCTCACTCTGCGTTAAAATGCTCGCGAATACACACAGTATTCGCTGCGCTTTTGCCTTGATTGAGCAAAAATCTGCTCTTTTTAATTTTTCTACGGAAAAAGGAGTGATTTTATGAAAATCGCTATTTACGGCTACGGCAATCTGGGCCGTGGCGTGGAGTGTGCCCTGCGGCAAGCTCCCGATACGGAGTGCGTGGGCGTGTTCACCCGCCGTCCTCCCGAGAGCGTGCAGACGGTGTTGGGTGCCCCCGTGTATCACGTGGACGACCTGGCCGCCCACAAAGAAAATATCGACGTCATCATCATCTGCGGCGGCTCGGCTACCGATCTGCCTGCGATGACCCCTGCACTGGCAAAAGAGTACAACGTGGTGGACAGCTTTGACACCCACGCCGCCATCCCCGCCCATTTTGCGGCGGTGGACGCCGCCGCCAAAGAGGGCGGCACCGTGGCGCTGATCTCCGGCGGTTGGGACCCCGGCCTGTTCTCCCTCAATCGGTTGTATGCCTCCGCCGTCCTGCCTGAGGGCAAGGATTACACCTTCTGGGGTCGCGGCGTCAGCCAGGGGCACTCCGACGCCATCCGCCGCATTGACGGCGTGGCGGATGCCCGCCAGTATACCGTGCCGATTGACGAGGCACTGGAGGCGGTACGCAGCGGTGTGAACCCTGACCTGACCACCCGACAGAAGCACCTGCGTGAGTGTTACGTGGTAGCCGAGGAGGGGGCAGATCTGGCTCGCATTGAGCAGGAGATCAAGACTATGCCCAACTATTTCGCCGACTACGATACCACCGTCACCTTTATCACCGCCGAGGAGCTGGCGGCCAACCACAGCGGCATCCCTCACGGCGGCTTTGTCATCCGCACCGGTGTCACCGGCAAGGACGGCGAACACAAACACACCATCGAGTACAGCCTGAAGCTGGACTCCAACCCCGAATTCACCGCCAGCGTGCTGGTGGCCTACGCCCGTGCCGTGTACAAGGCGGCGAGCCGTGGCGAAGTGGGCTGTAAGACGGTGTTTGACGTCGCTCCCGCCGACCTGTCGCCCTTGTCTGCGGAAGAATTGAGAGCGAAAATGCTGTGATTCCCTTTTGGAAAGGATTTTTATTCCCATGGATTTTTCTAAGGATCTGATTTGTGAAAACTTGACCAACCGAGACGGCGTTTTGCACTTTGCGGGGCAGAACACCGCCGATTTGGCGGCGCAATACGGCACCCCCCTCTATCTGATGGACGAAAACCGCATCCGTCAGCAGGTGGCGGTCTACCGCGATACCCTGCGGGAATGCTTTGGGGATAAGGGCCACGCCCTCTACGCCTCCAAAGCCTGCGCTTTCAAGCGGATGTACGCCATTATGGCGGAGGAAGGGATCAGCGTGGACGTGGTGTCCGCCGGCGAGATCGCCTCGGCCCATGCGGCGGGTTTCCCGATGGAAAACGTCTATTTCCACTCCAACAACAAGACGGATTTTGATATTGCGTATGCCATGGATTGCGGTGTGGGCACCTTTGTGGTGGATCACCCCGAGGAGCTGGCCGCCATCGATGCCATCGCCGCCGAAAAGGGGGTTGTCCAGCCGGTGATCCTACGTATCACCCCCGGCATCGACTGCCACACCTATGAGGCGGTGAACACCGGCAAGGTGGACTCCAAATTCGGTTCTGCCATCGTGACGGGGGATGCCTCCCGCATTGTAAAGCAAGCGTTGGATGCCGCCAACGTGAAGCTGTGCGGATTCCACTGCCACATCGGCTCTCAGGTGTTCGACTCTTCGGTGTACATCGCCACCGTGGACGTGATGGTGGATTTTCTCGCTGAGATGAAAAAGACTTTCGGCTACTCCGCAGAGAAACTGGACATCGGAGGCGGCTACGGCGTGCGCTATGTGGCGACCGATCCTGTCATCGACATCGCCGCCTCCATCCGCGAGGTGGCACAGCAGATGCAAGTCCGTGTCGCGGAGGCAGGCATCGAGATGCCCCACATCTATATGGAGCCGGGTCGCTCCATCGTGGCGGACGCCGGTCTGACCCTCTACACCGTGGGTGCGGTGAAGAAGATCGAAGGCTACAAGAACTACGTTTCCGTGGATGGCGGTATGACCGACAACCCCCGCTTTGCCCTGTACGGCTCGGAGTACACCGTGCTGCCCGCCACCCGTCTGGAGGACGAGCGCGATATGGTTGCCGACGTGGTGGGGCGCTGCTGCGAGAGCGGCGACATCATCCAGCCGGACGTGGCCCTGCCTGCCGATATGGCGCGTGGCGAGCTGCTGGCGGTGCTGACCACGGGTGCCTACAACTATTCCATGGCCTCCAACTACAACCGCATCCCCCGTCCGCCTGTGGTGATGCTGCGGGACGGTGAGAGCTACGTGGCGGTTCGTCGCGAAACCTTGGAGGACATCCTCGCTCTGGACAAATAATCAAAAAGCCTGCCTTCGGGCAGGCTTTTATTATTGACAGATCGATGATACATTTGGTATGATATATGTAATAATGAGTTCTTATGTGCCTATTACATAATTCCGCAAAGAAAAGAGGTCTCGTGATGAAACGAGTGGTATCGGTTATATTGGTTGTGGTGTTGCTGGCGGGTGCGCTGTCCGCCAATATGCTGTCTTACGCCAACGCCGCCTTGCGGATGGTGGGGGACGTCAACAACGACGGCAAGCTCAACAATCGGGATTTGGCTCAGTTGCAGCAAGCGCTTGCCGATTGGGATGTGACGCTGGATGGCGACGCAGACCTGAACGCCGACGGCAAGGTGAACAATCGGGATCTGAGTCAGCTTCAACAGACCCTCAGCGATAACGAAAAGCAGCCCAAGGCTGCCGCCGCCACGACCTATGTCAGTTTGGGTGCGCCTGCCGCTGAGCATTATCCCTCCAATCGTTTGGCTCGGTGTGCGTGGGATATGATCATCCACGACGGCCGCCTGTATGTTGGTTGCGGCGATTACAGCAAAAATACCGGCGATTCCCCTGTTTTGTCCTGTTCTTTGAATGATTTGGGTAACTGGACGGTGGAGGCGGTGCTTCCCGATGAACAAGTGGGTCGCTTCGTCAACATCAACGGCGTGCTGACCATCCCCGGCTTTGACCCGGTGGGCTCCCCCGACTACGGCTTTTATTACGAGCGGATAGGCGGCGAGTGGCGCCAACAGCAGGTGATCCCCTATGGCCTGCACAATTTCGACATCGTTTGGTTCCATGGGCGGATGTATGCCGCCATCGGCGCTGACCGCGGCGCTTATCCCATCGCCTACACAGAGGACGGCGTCACGTATGAAACCCTGCCGCTGTATAAAGACGGCAGCCTTGTGGACACCGGCAACAGCAATGTGGTGCGTTGCTCCAATCTGTACGTGTTGGGGGATGAGCTGTACGCGGATTTCTGGTATGAGGATGAAGCGCTGTCCCATTCGGTTTTCGAAATGTATCGCTATAATGAGGAAGAGGATCGGTTCGATTACATCGCCGACCTGAAAACCTCCACTCACGGCGGCAAATATAGCCCTGCTTACCTGCCCTTGTGGGGGAAGGAGACGGTGAACAACAAGGTGTTCCTCACCACCGGTTATTTGTTCTATACCACCGATTTTGAAGAGTATACGCAGGTGGAGATACCCAACAACGCCGCTGTGTACGATATGGTGCGGTTTAGCGGTCGTTTGTATCTGCTCACCGCCTATGAAAAGGACGGCAAGCAGCAGGTGACGATATACAGCACCACCTCCGCCAATCCCGCCAACCTGCGTACCGAGGCCAGCTACACTTACGATTTGATGCCCACCTCTTTTGCGGTGGATGCCGACAACTTCTTTGTCGGTATGGGCAACTGGCATGGCAGCGGTTCCCCCGGTAACGGCACCATCCTGCAAATTGAACGATAAAGGAAGAAAACAAAAAGCGCCTGACCGTCAATGGTCAGACGCTTTTTGTTATGTAGAGGACATCGGAATGATCGGTATTACAGCACGCGCACCCGAATGATGCCGTCGATGGCGGAAATCTTCGCTTCCACGTCGGCGGCAACGGCGCCTTCCACATCCAGCAGGGTATAGGCCAGATCCTTGCGGGATTTGTTGGTCATGGAGGCGATGTTGACGCCGCAGGCAGACACCAGCGAGGAGATCTGCGCCAGCATATTGGGGATGTTTTGGTGCAGCACACAAATGCGCAGATCGCCCGCGCGGGGAACGTTGACGTCGGGGAAGTTCACCGAATTGATGATGTTGCCGTCTTCCAGATAGGCTTTCAGCTGATTGGCGGCCATGACCGCGCAGTTGTCCTCGCTCTCGGGGGTAGAGGCGCCCAGGTGGGGAATGGCCACCACGTTTTCCACGCCCAGCATCTCGTCGGTGGGGAAGTCCACCACGTAGGCGGCGACTTTACCCGCCGCCAGCGCCGCCAGCATGGCGTCGCTGTCCACCAAGCCGGCGCGGGAGAAGTTGAGGATACGCACGCCGTCCTTCATGGCGGCGAAAGCGTCGGCGTTCAGCATGCCCTTGGTGTCCGGCACCAGCGGCACGTGAACGGTGATATAGTCGCACTCGGCGTAGATTTCATCCAGCGTGGCCGCGTGATGGATGTGGCGGGACAGCTTCCACGCCGCATCCACCGACAGATAGGGGTCGTAGCCGTAGACGTCCATACCCAGCGACACGGCGGCGTTGGCCACCAGCACGCCGATGGCACCCAGGCCGATGACACCCAGCTTTTTGCCCAGCAGTTCGGGACCGGCATAGGCACTCTTGCCTTTTTCTACCAGTTTGCCCACGGCATCGCCCTCACCTTTAAGAGTTTGAGCCCAAGCAATGCCGTCCACCACCTTGCGGGAGGCCAGGAACAGGCCCGCCAACACCAGCTCTTTCACCGCGTTGGCGTTGGCACCGGGGGTGTTGAACACCACGATGCCCTGCTCGCTACACTTATCAATGGGGATGTTGTTGACGCCGGCACCGGCACGGGCGATACCCAGCAGGGTGTCCGGCAGATCCATATCGTGCATTGCCGCGGAACGCACCAGCACACCGGCGGCACCCGCCAGCTCGTCGGTGACGGTGTAGGCCGCGCCCAAGCGGTCGGTGCCGCAGGCAGCGATCTTATTTAAGGTACATATCTTCATAATCAAGTATTCTCCTCTTCAAACTTCTGCATAAAGGCAATCAGCTTCTCCACGCCCTCCACCGGCATGGCGTTGTAGATGGAGGCACGCATACCGCCCACAGAGCGGTGACCCTTCAGGTTGACAAAGCCGGCGGCGGTGGACTCCTTGACAAACTTGGCGTCCAGCTCCTCGTTGCCGGTGACAAAGGGAACGTTCATCAGCGAACGATCCTCGGGGACGACGGTGCCCTTGAACAGCTTGGAGTTGTCCAAGAAGTCGTACAGCATCGCTGCCTTCTTCTCGTTGATGGCCTGCATAGCTTCCAAGCCGCCGATCTCGTTCTTGATCCATTCCAGCACCAGTTTCATCACGTAGATGGTGTAGCAGGGCGGGGTGTTGAACATGGAGCCGTTGTCGGCGTGGGTCTGATAGTTGAACATCGTCGGGGTGATGTCCATCGCTTTGCCGATGAGATCCTCGCGGATGATCACCACCGTGACACCGGAGGGGGCCATATTCTTCTGAGCACCGGCATACAGAATGCCGAATTTGCTCACGTCGATGGGTTTGGACAGCACGCAGGAGGAAATATCCGCCACCAGCGGCACGTCGCCGGTGTCCGGCAGCTCGTGATAGACGGTGCCGTAGATGGTGTTGTTCATACAGATGTGAACGTAGTCCGCCTCGGGGTCGAGATCGGCTTTGGTCACCTTGGGAATATACGAGAAGGTCTTATCCTCGGAGGAGGCTACCGCACGGGCGTTGCCGTAGCGAGCCGCCTCCTTATAGGCTTTTTTTGCCCACTGACCGGTGATGATGTAGTCGGCCTTGCCGCTGCCGGTCATCAGGTTCATGGGCACCATCGCAAACTGGGATGAGGCGCCGCCCTGCAAAAACAGCACCTTGTAGTTGTCGGGGATGTTCATGATCTCGCGCAGCAGGGCTTCGGCGGTGTCGATAATGCTCTGGTACACCTTAGATCGATGAGACATCTCCATCACGGACTGACCGCTGCCCTCATAGTCCAGCATCTCAGCCGCGGCCTTGGTCAAAACGGCCTCGGGCAGCATGGAAGGACCTGCGGAAAAATTGTACACTCTTGCCATGTCTCATACCTCCATTTTTAATAATAAACATTGTATTATATCCCCCGTGGGAGGATGTTAGAACGATTATAACTCTATCACTTTAAAAAGTCAATGCTTTAACGCGAAAAAGTATAAAAGATTGTTAAAAAATTTTCAAAGTGGGATTTGGGGTTGCGCACCGACCTTTCAAGCCTTCCCCTTGAGGGGAAGGTGGCACGGCGTAAGCCGTGACGGATGAGGTGGTCGCAGAGCGCAAATGCGGGCGGATGTGGGCATCCGCCCCTACGGTCACACACAAGGTTAGATAAAATCCGTAGGGGGCGGGTTTCCCGTCCCGAAAACGGGCGGATGTGGGCATCCGCCCCTACGGTCACGCACAAGGTTAGATAAAATCCGTAGGGGAGGGGTTCCATCCCCTCCCGCAAAAATTGTAAGACCGAAACGGGAGGGCACAGAGGCCCTCCCCTACGGTTGCGCGCCGAGGTCGACTTGAGCTTGTAGGGGACGATGCCTACATCGTCCCGAAAACGCGCCCTTGCAATTTGATGAAATGTGTGCTACACTGAATTTGCCAAACAAAATCTAATATTGTCCTGTGATAGGCATGGGTATTTTTACTTTTCGGTAAAAATACAGATGCTCTATTTCCGTTTACCTATGCTTATGCAGGGATAATTGGATTTTGTTTGGCGACAGTTGGAGCTATGTATTTTTCGGTGCGTGGCTTCGGCTGCGCACTTTTTTATTTTAGGAGGAAAAGGAAAATGAAAACTGTAAGCAAAAAAGTCGTGTCGATACTGCTGGGCATTCTGCTGGTGGTTATGATGCTGCCGTTGAGCGTTCTGTCTGTGGTAGCTGACACGGTGGATGTCAGTCGGCTGTCTTATGAGATCTCCGACGGTGAAGTTATCATCACCGGTTGTGTCGAATCGACAGCCGGCGACTTGGTTATCCCCGACACCATCGAGGGGTATCCTGTTACCACCATTGGATATCGCGCATTTTACGATTGTACGAGCTTGACTTCGGTGACCATCTCGGATGGCGTCATAGAAATCGGAGAAAGGGCATTTCTTGATTGTACGGGTTTAACTACGATAATCATCCCGAACAGCGTCAAGGAAATCGGAGAATATGCGTTTGCCGGTTGTACGAGCTTGACTTCAGTAACCATTCCGAACAGCGTTAAAGAGGTAGGAAAAGGTTGGTTCTACGGTTGCAAGAGCCTTGCCTCGGTGACGATCCCGGACGGCATTCATGAGATTGGGTATTGTTCGTTTGCTGATTGTAAAAATTTGGCCTCCGTGACCATCCCGGAGAGCGTCAGTGACATTAGCGCGGAGGCTTTTGACGGATGCACCGACCTGACCGACGTTTACTACGGCGGCACAGAGAGGGTTTTTGAGGAGGTTTATGTTGGAGACAGCAATTATTACTTGCTCGACGCCACTTGGCACTATGGCGCAAAGGTATTCAATTCCACCGATGATGCCCCTGGTGATGACACTTCTAATGGCCCTTGGCTGTGGGTGGGTATCGGCGGAGGAACACTGCTCGTTGGTGTGGTTGTTTTCTTCTTGCTGAAAAAGAAACCGTCTGCTTAATAACTGTATAACACCAAACAAAACAGCCGCTGACCGATTTGGTCAGCGGCTGTTTCTATATACTATTCCAAAATATTACTTTCTCACGAACAGGATACCCAACGTGTTGGGGCCGCAGTGAGAGGAGATGGTGCAGCCGGCGCGGGTGATGTAGATCTCGTCAAACTTCATGTGCTTTTCGATGGCGGCCTTGACGATGGCGATGCGCTCCTCGGAGATGCCGGAGTGGGTGATGAAGATGCGATCCTGCACGATGTCCTCGCGACCGCTCAGGCGATCCGCCACGTATTCCTCCAACACACGCTCCAGAGTGCCGCGATACTTCTTGCTGACACCCATCTTGCCGCCCTCGTTGGACACCTCGATGCAGGGCTTCAGTTTGAGCACGTTGGCGCCCAGCATGGCCACGGCGGAGCAACGGCCGCCCTTATGCAGGAATTCCAGATTGTCCACGATAAAGCTGGCCTCCACCTTTTGGGTCATGGCCTGCACCTCTTCTACAATCTGCTCTACGGGCATACCGGCGGCGATGCGGTCGCCGGCGGCCATCACCACGTGGCCGAAGCCGGTGGAGAGGTTGTTGCTGTCGATGGCATAAAGGCCCTCGATCTCCATAGCCGCCAGACGGCAGTTGTTGAAGGTGGTGGACAGACCGGAGCCCAGGGTGATGCAGATGACGTCGTTGCCGGCATCCATGTAGGGCTTGACGAAGTCGATGAACTCGTCCATGTTCAGTGTGGCGGTCTTGGGCAGCACCTTGTGCTCGTGATAATAATCATAGATGGCGTCGGGGTTGATGTCCACGCCATCCAAATAGCTGTTCTCCTCCAAGTTTACGTGCATGGGGAGAATCTTCACCTGATATTTTTCAACCAATTCGGGGCTCAGATCGCAGGTGCTGTCGGCACACAAAACAATCGGTTTTGCCATAGTAAAATCTTCCTTTCATTTGTGGGGTGCGTAGTTTTTGCCAACTCGCTTGTTTCATCAGTATAACACAAAAGGACAAAATATGCAAGACCCAGTCGATAGGTGGATTTTTCCGTAAAAATCTCTTGCATTTTCGTCGCGGTGTGATAAAATATAAGCAATGAGATTCAAAGGAGGTGTAGATGTGGCAAGACGACGGATTTCCCACGGTGCGGTGGCTCTGCTGGCGGTGGTTTGTATGCTGTTGGCGGCGTTGGGCGGCTTGACCGTCTACACCGTGCAAAAGGTGGAGCGGTTGCAGGGCACCATTTCCAAATTGGAGAGCGACCTGTCGCAGCAGAAGAAGGAGTCTGTTTCCTCGGAGGAAGTGGACAAGCTGGAGGCGGAATTGGCCGAACAGCAGGCTACCATCGATGCCCAGCAGAGCACCATCGAGGAGCAAGAGAGCACCATCGAGGAACAAGAAGGCATCATTGAGGAGCAGCAAAACACGATCGAAGAACAGCAGGACACCATAGACGATCAAAAGGATACCATAGACGACCTGAAGGTGCAAATTGCGCTGAAAAACACCACCCCCGGAGACCCCAATTTGCCTCCGGAGGGGGAGTATAGCAGCTATGCGGGACAGAAGATTGTCGCCCTTACCTTTGACGACGGCCCCGGCCCTTACACCGAGCGTCTGCTGGACGAGTTGCAGGCCAGAGGGGCCAGGGCTACTTTTTTTGTTCTGGGCACCCGCGTGGATGCCTATCCCAAGCTCATTCGCCGCATGGCGGCAGAGGGGCACGCCATCGGCAACCACTCCAACTCTCACAAAATGCTGCACAAGATGGATCTGCTGGGTGTGCGCAACGAGATGGGCAAATGCGCCGAGAAGATCGAGAAGCTGTTGGGCTATCGCCCGTCGGTGATGCGTTGCCCCGGCGGTAACAGCAGCGCAACGGTGAAGCAGTATGCCGAGGAGGCGGGTATTCCCATCATTTATTGGGGCGTGGACACCCGTGACTGGGAAAGCCGCAACAAAGACGCCATCCTGAAAGTGTGCAAACAAAACATCAAGGATGGCTCCATCGTGTTGCTCCACGACATTCATAAAGTGTCGGTGGACGCCACCATTGAATTGCTGGATTGGTTGGAGAAAGAGGGCTATACCATGGTGACGGTGCCGGAACTGCTTCATGCTCGTCGCGGCGGCATAGTGCCCGGCAAAACGTATTCGTAAAAGATGGGAACAGCAGGTCGGAGATACCCGACCTGCTGTTTTTTAGTAAGGTAATGATTATGTGAAAGCAAATTTTACTAAGCAACGGCGCCGTGTGTTTCTCGGCGCCGTTGCTTTTTGCGTTTCCGCCCCAACGGCGTAAAAATCACAAAAAATAGGCAAAAAAACACCTTTTGGGCACAAAAAAGTATTGACAAACGGAAAATCTTGGTGTAGTATACTAAACTGCCTTAATATGAGGAGTCTGCCCTTTTGCGAGAAAACGGTATGGCAAAATGCCCAAAAAACAGCCGAAAATTTCTCGTATTTTCTGCGGTGTCTCTTTATAGTAAAGTGTTCGAAAAGCATCTGGTTATCCACTCTTTGCCCCGCCCGGAAACGGGGTGAAGAAAATTCAAAAAAAGGAGTGATCGGGCCACATGACGAACATGAAACCGGTAAAGCTGGGCAACAACGTCCGTATGAGCTTTGCCAAGATTAACGAAGTGCTGGATATGCCCAACCTCATCGAGGTGCAGAAGAATTCCTACCGCTGGTTCTTGGAGGAGGGTCTGCGTGAGGTCTTCGAGGAGACGGCAGCCATCACCGACTACAACGGCAATTTGATGTTGGATTTCATCGACTTCCGCATTGATGAAAACCCGAAATACACCGTCGAGGAGTGCAAGGAGCGTGACGTGACCTACGCCGCCCCCATCTATGTGCGCGTCCGTCTGCTGAACAAGGAGACCGGCGAGATCAAAGAGTCCGAGGTCTTTATGGGCGATTTCCCCATCATGACCGAGAGCGGCACCTTCGTCATCAACGGTGCCGAGCGCGTGATCGTGTCTCAGTTGGTGCGTTCCCCCGGCGTTTACTACGACATGGTGCACGACACCCTGGGCAAGGAGCTGTATTCCTCCACCGTCATTCCCAATCGCGGTGCTTGGCTGGAATATGAGACCACTCCCGCCAGCGGTTCCGCCGACGTGTTCTACGTTCGCATCGACAAAAACCGTAAGATTCCCGTCACCGTTCTGGCTCGTGCTATGGGCCTGAGCACCGACGCTCAAATTCTGGATTTCTTCGGCGAGGACGAGCGCATTCACGCCACCCTGCTGAAGGATACCACCAAGAATAAGGATGAGGCCCTGTTGGAGATCTATCGCAAGCTGCGTCCGGGCGAGCCTGCGACCGTGGAGAACTCTCAGCAGCATTTGGATAACCTGTTCTTTGACCCCCGCCGCTATGACATTTCCCGCGTGGGTCGCTATAAGTACAATAAGAAGTTGGGTCTGTCCAACCGTTTGGCCGGCTGCACCCTGAGCCGTCCCATCATCGACCCCGCCACCGGCGAGGTGCTGGGCGAGCCCGGCGAAATCATCAGCCGCGAGAAAGCGCGTGAGATGGAGGATGCCGGTGTCACCGTCGCCTACGTCACCGTTGAGGAGCACGGCGAGGACCGCGAGGTCAAGATCGTGTCCACCGGTATGGTTGACCTGTCTAAGCACGTCAGCCCTGCCGTCTATGAGGCGGTCAAGAAGACGGTCAACGAGCGCGTAAAATACACCGTTCTGATGGAGATCCTGGCTCAGGAACTGTCCGAGGAGGAACTGATCCACACCTTGATTGCCCGCGTGAAGGAGTTGATTCCCAACACCATCACCGTGGACGACATTTTGGTGTCCATCAACTATCTCGTTTGCTTGGGCCATCATATCGGTACCATCGACGACATCGACCATTTGGGCAACCGCCGCATTCGCTCTGTGGGCGAATTGTTGCAGAACCAGTTCCGCATCGGCTTCTCCCGTATGGAGCGCGTGGTGCGTGAGCGTATGACTCTGCAGGCGCAGGATATGGACGTGATCACACCTCAGGCGCTGATCAACATCCGTCCCGTGGTGGCTGCCATCAAGGAGTTCTTCGGTTCCAGCCCCCTGTCCCAGTTTATGGATCAGAACAACCCCTTGGCTGAGCTGACCCACAAGCGCCGTTTGTCTGCTCTGGGCCCCGGCGGTCTGTCCCGTGACCGCGCCGGTTTCGAAGTCCGTGACGTGCATTACAGCCACTATGGCCGTATGTGCCCCATCGAGACCCCCGAAGGTCCCAACATCGGTCTGATTTCCTATTTGGCTTCTTTCGCCCGTATCAACGAGTACGGCTTTGTGGAGGCTCCTTACCGTAAGGTGGATAAGGAGACCGGTATCGTCACCGATGAGGTGACCTATATGCCCGCCGACATGGAGGACGACTTCATCGTGGCGCAGGCCAACGAGCCTTTGGACGAGAACAATCGCTTTGCCCGCTCCAAGGTTACCACCCGTCACCGTGGCGAGTTTAAGGAAGAGGATCCCTCTGTCGTTGACTATATGGACGTCTCCCCCAAGATGGTTGTGTCCGTGGCCACCGCTATGATCCCCTTCTTGGAGAACGACGACGCCAACCGCGCCCTGATGGGCTCCAACATGCAGCGTCAGGCTGTGCCCCTGCTCAAGACCGAGAGCCCCATCGTGGGTACCGGTATGGAGTACAAGGCGGGTGTGGACTCCGGCGTTTGCGTGCTGGCTAAGGCGGCCGGCACCGTCACCTACGTGTCCGCCGACACCGTCCGTGTGCGTCGCGACGACACCGGCGAGATCGACGTCTACGAGCTGGTGAAATTCTCCCGCTCCAACCAGGGCACCTGCATCAACCAGCGCCCTGTGGTCACCGAGGGTCAGCACCTGGAGGTCCGCGAGGTCATCGCCGACGGCCCCTCCACTGCCAACGGTGAGATCGCCTTGGGTAAGAATGCCCTCATCGGCTTCATGACCTGGGAAGGCTACAACTATGAGGACGCCGTTCTGATTAACGAGAAGATCGTGCGTGACGACGTTTACACCTCCATCCACGTGGAGGAGTACGAGGTGGAAGCTCGCGACACCAAGCTGGGTCCCGAGGAGATCACCCGTGACATCCCCAACGTGGGTGACGACGCATTGAAGGATCTGGACGAGCGCGGCATCATCCGCATCGGTGCCGAGGTCCATTCCGGCGACATCCTGGTGGGTAAGGTCACCCCCAAGGGCGAGACCGAGCTCACCGCTGAGGAGCGCCTGCTGCGTGCCATCTTCGGCGAAAAGGCCCGTGAGGTGCGTGACACTTCTCTGCGTGTGCCCCACGGCGAATATGGTATCATCGTGGACGTGAAGGTGTTCACCCGCCAGAACTGCGACGAGCTGAGCCCCGGCGTCAACATGGTGGTTCGCTGCTACATCGCTCAGAAGCGCAAGATCAGCGTGGGCGATAAGATGGCCGGCCGTCACGGTAACAAGGGTGTTGTCTCCCGCATTCTGCCCAGCGAGGATATGCCCTTCCTGCCGGATGGTACTCCTCTGGACATCGTGCTCAACCCCCTGGGCGTTCCCTCCCGTATGAACATCGGTCAGGTGTTGGAGGTGAACCTGGGTTACGCCGCCGCCGCTCTGGGCATGAAGGTGATGACCCCCGTCTTTGACGGTGCTCACGAGGACGATATCCGCGATCTGCTGGCTCAGGCCGGCAAGTCCACCGACGGTAAGACCTGGGTCTACGACGGCCGCACCGGCGAGCTGTTCGACAACCCCGTTACCGTGGGTTATATGTACTATCTGAAGCTCCACCACCTGGTGGACGATAAGATCCACGCCCGCTCCACCGGCCCCTACAGCCTGGTCACCCAGCAGCCTCTGGGCGGTAAGGCCCAGTTCGGCGGCCAGCGTTTCGGCGAAATGGAAGTCTGGGCCCTGGAGGCCTACGGCGCGGCCTACACCCTGCAGGAGATCCTCACGGTGAAGTCCGACGACGTCACCGGCCGTGTCCGCACCTACGAATCCATCGTGAAGGGACACAACGTGCCCTCCCCC
>JAFQGI010000013.1 GCA_017415515.1 Clostridia bacterium
ATCCCTGCCACCGGTAACCACACTTACGACAACGCTTGCGACGACACTTGTAATGTTTGTGGAGCGGTGCGTACGATAGGTGCGCACGCTTATGAAGGCGAGGTTTCTACTGCCGCAACTTGCGGTAAAGATGGCGCGATGACCTACACCTGCTCGATTTGTGGTCATAGTTATACCGAAGCTATCCCCGCCACAGGAAAGCACACCTACGACGATGAGTACGATGCGACCTGCAACGTGTGCGGCGACGTTCGCGAGGTGCCGGAGAAGCCTCCCGTCACCCCCGATCTGCCCGCCGATGCGCCTGCTTTCGTGGTAGAGAGCACCGATGCCCGCGAGGGGGAGGAGTTTACCGTTGCCATCCACACCCAGCGCAACAGCGGCATCGTGTCGATGAAGCTGAGCGTGGCCTACGACGCCGACGTGCTGGAGCTGATCGCCTTGGAGGAGCAGGATTTTGCCAACGTGGTCTTCAGCCCCTTGTCCAAGAATCCCTTTATGGTCAACTGGGCGGACGCCATCAGCCCCAACAACACCACCGACGGCGTGGTGGTGCTGGCCACCTTCCGCGTGAAGGAGGGAGCTCCTCTCGGCAAGACGGAGATCACCCTCACTTACGACCCCGAGGACGTGTACGACGAGAACTACAACAACGTGGCCTTCCGCGTGGAGAACGGCTTTGTGGAGATCGTGGATTACATCCCCGGCGACGTCAACGCTGACGGCCGCGTCAACAATAAGGATCTGGGTCTGCTTCAGCAGTATCTCAGCGGTTGGGACGTCCGTGTGGATGAAAAAGCCGGCGACGTCAACAATGACGGCCGCGTCAACAACAAGGATCTGGGTCTGTTCCAGCAATATCTCAGCGGCTGGGATGTGGAACTGGGTTAAGTCACAGTTGAATAAAACCATCGAAAACCCCGAGGATTCCTCGGGGTTTTCTTGTTGGAGTATTCCTTGACAATGTCGTTGATACAATGGTATTATTTTATCATTAATGGGAGAAAAAGGGGGGGATACCATGAATCGTTGCACATTTTTGGCCTTTGGCGACCTGCATCATTATCCCGGTGAGTTTTATGACGACAAGGAAGAGCGATGGGAGAAAATCTTGGCTCGCAGCATTGCGGAGAACGCGGAATTTATCGTGGGACTGGGCGATTACGTTCATGAGCCGGAGAAAAACGGCGCGTTGGCTCGCCGGATGATGGACGCTCCCAAGGAGCTCTATTGCTGCTTAGGCAATCACGACACGGAGCACGCGCCGTTGGATTATGCCCTGGCGTTGTATCGGATGCCCCATAATTACTACTGTTTCGATCGCTCCGGATACCGCTTTATCGTTTTGGATGCCAATTATTCTTTCATAGACGGTGCGTATCTCCACTATAATCCCGGCGTGGCACGCCACAAGCCGGGGGTGATTCCCCCGGAGCAGGTGGAGTGGCTGCGGCAGGTGCTGGATGAGAGCAACACCCCCTGCATCCTGCTGTGTCACCACAGCATTGAGCGCCCCGACGGCATTTTAAACCGGCACGACCTGTGGGATGTGATTATCTCCGCCAACGAAAAGCGTCCCCACGCCGTGATGCTGTATATCAACGGTCACCACCATCGGGATCACTGCACCGTGTTGAACGGCGTGTGCTGTTTGGACCTCAACTCCGCCGCCTACCAATACATCAACCCGCCCTTCCCGCGGTACAGCGACGAGGTGCTGGCGTTGGCTCACGGTATGGCCTTTACCCTCAATTTTTCCCAGCCGCTGTCCGCGCTGATTACCTTAGAGAGCAATACGAAAATTCACATCCGCGGCCTGACGGGTGAGTTTCTGTTTGGGCTCACCGATGAGGACGTGGAGGAGATGGACAAGGGACGGCTGTCCTATGCCCGCCGTTCAGTGCCGTTCATCCGTGACTATGAGGTGGATCTGGATACCGAAACCGTTATTCGCTCCCGGGAGTGACGGCGCGTTTTTATGGCTTTACAAATGTACGACCGTATGCTATACTTTCTATATATGTTCGATCAGGAGGACAAGCGATGAAACGATTCAGCAGAACGCTTTTGCCTTTTTTGCTTACCCTGCTGTTGCTGTCGACAACGGTCATGGGGGCTGTGCCCGTGGCGGCGGATGAGGAAGAAAAAAGCGTATTTACTTATGAAATTGTGGATGGTGCGGTGACCATCACCAAATGCGACACCAAGGTGGAGGGAAAGTTGGAGATTCCCGCCACCATTGAGGATTGTCCCGTCACCGCCATCGCCGACCGGGCCTTTTACGGATGTAAAAAGCTGACCGCCATCACCATTCCTGCCGGCGTCACCGCCATCGGCAACGGCGCTTTCGGTGAATGTGCTGCTATGACGGCCATTGAGGTGGCCGAGCAGAACGCCGCTTTTTGCGATGTGGACGGCATCCTATTCAATAAGGAGCAGACGCAGTTGGTGCGTTTCCCCAACCACCACAGATTCTCTGCCTACACCATTCCCGACACGGTTACTGCCATCGGTGGCGGTGCTTTCTTCGGTTGTGCCGGATTGCATGACGTCGTGATTCCCGAGACTGTCACGGACATAGGAATCAGCGCCTTCCATTTTTGCCCAAACTTAACCGCGGTCACCATCCCTTCCAGCATCACTTCCATTGAATTCGGTGTGTTTTCCAGTTGCATTGGCTTGACTAAGGTGACCATCCCCCCCAGTGTGACAGCCATTGGCAATTATGCCTTTGCCGGTTGTCAAAAGCTGACCTCTGTCACGATCCCCGACGGTGTGCTTACCATTGGCAACAATGCCTTTTCCGGTTGTGAAAGTATGGTGAAAGCTACCATCTCTGACAGCGTAACCTCCATTGGCAGTCGCGCCTTTTTCTTCTGTGATGATTTGACTACCGTCACGATGGGCGCCGGCGTCACCACTCTCGGTGATGAAGTGTTTGCCGGTTGCAGTGAACTGAAAGAGATCCTTTTGCCGGAAAGCTTGACCGCGATTGGTGAGTACGCTTTCCATTATTGCTCCTCTTTGGGCAAATTGGCCGTTCCTGCCTCCGTGACTGCCATCGGCTATGGTGCGTTCGCCGGTTGCAGCGGCTTGACCGCAATGGTTCTGCCTGCCGGACTGACCACCATTACAGGCGGCTTGTTCCGCGGTTGCAAAGAATTGGCTGAGATAACCATCCCCGTCAGTGTCACGGTCATTCAGTTCAGTGCTTTTCACGATTGTTCCAAACTGTCCGACGTTTATTATGACGGCACCGTGGACGAAAAACTGGAAATCGACCTTGCCGGCGAAAACCAACCTCTCAAAAAGGCGCAGTGGCATTGCCGCGAAGAGGTGATCGAGGAAGAAGTACCGGTATACGTCGGCCCTTCTGAGAAAGAGGAACCGTCGCTGTTGCAGACCGGTATGTATATCGCGCTGATCGTGGTGGCTGTGGTTGCCTTGGTTGTGTTGCTTATCCGCAAACCGAAATATTGATGGATGGCCGTCATCTGCGGAACGTTCCGCAGATGACGGCTCTTTTTGTTGCGTGCGCCAAACAAACAGGCATAATTTGGGCAAAACGGCAAAAAATGTCTCAATGGACCCGTATCAAGCCGCAGAAAATCGGCATTATCACCTATTGACACTCTTCAAAACCTGTGCTAAAATGTGTAATTGTGGTATGATGCGAAAGTATGGGTGAAAAGGCGGCTTTTCGCGGAAAATCATCCTTTCATACCCACCCGAACATCGGTTTTAGAGGCCGTTTGACGGCGGCCTTTGAAATAAATTTTTATTGGAGGTGAATTTATGCCTACTTTTAATCAGCTGGTGCGCAAGGGTCGTCAGGATCTGGAGAAGAAAGCCAAGGCTCCCGCTCTGCTCAAGGGTTGGAACTCTAAGAAGCGCGTGGCTATCGACCAGAACTCCCCCCAGAAGCGTGGTGTCTGCACTGCCGTTAAGACTTCTACCCCTAAGAAGCCTAACTCCGCTCTGCGTAAGGTTGCCCGTGTGCGTCTGTCCAACGGAATCGAGGTTACTTCCTACATTCCCGGCGAAGGCCACAACCTGCAGGAGCACAGCGTGGTGCTGATCCGTGGCGGCCGTGTTAAGGACCTGCCCGGTGTGCGTTATCACATCGTGCGTGGTACTCTGGATACCCAGGGTGTCGCCAACCGTATGCAGGCCCGTTCCAAGTACGGTGCCAAGCGTCCCAAGGCCGGTGCGGCCAAGAAGTAAGACATCCACTCAGCGGCTACATAGTCGCAGATTTCATATATACGGGCTGCGTCCCGCGGTATGAACCTGCTCACTATTGGCCAACGGAAGTATGTCACTTTCGAGTACCTAAGATATCATAATTATGAAGGAGGGAAGTAAAGTGCCGAGAAGAGGTTTTACCGCAAAACGTGACGTTTTGCCCGACCCGCTTTACAATTCCAAGTTGGTGACCAAGCTCATCAACAACATCATGCTGGACGGCAAGAAGGGCGTTGCCCAGAAGATCGTCTA
>JAFQGI010000001.1 GCA_017415515.1 Clostridia bacterium
ATAAGTTTATAGGATTTATATATTATTTGATAACGGTTGTAGTTTTGCAGGCGTTTGCTTTGCATTACCGTTATAAAACTCAAGGGAACTTTCTGCATTTTTGTATTGCAGAGAGTGCTTTTTTATGTTATAATAAATTTGTAAAGAAAATCTGGGGAAACCCAGTAAAATTAAGGGTTTCTCACCAGTTCTTTTTTGGACACGAGAGACAAAAATCCCGTTCACGCAAGTGGGCGGGATTTTTACTTCTTACTTCTTACCTCTTCACTCTTACTTCAAAATAAAATTCGAACGGGATTTTTGGGAAGTAATAAGTAAGAAGTAAGAGGTAATAAGTATTGTGTCTTCGCCGCTTTTATGCTATAATACACCTAAAGGTCGGTGATGAGATGAATAAGCGATTTCCGTTCCCTAAACGATATTGGGTTTATTTGATTATTGTTTTGATTTGTTCCATTTTGCTTATTGGCAATATTTATAGAACAGACGGTTGGACAGGGGATAAGCCGTTATCCGAATTTGTGCAACGTGATTGGCAGTTACTTACTATATTTTTAGTTGAAGAATTAATAATAGCTGTTACGATGTTTTTATTCGTCATTTTAGCGTGCAAGATTAGCAAAAAGCGGAATGCGAAAATTACTGAGCAATGGGAATCGGATAAATATTTAGGAATCAAACCAGGCGATTACGATTATGTATGGTTTGATTTTTCAAACACTGAGCGAGCTTTAATTTTGAAACAAGGAGACCAATTCAAGCTATATGTTCAAGAATATGATGAGCATACGGGCGATTGGGGATGTTTCAATGGTGTCAGTATTTATGATAGTTTAAATGAAATAAAAAAGACTTTGTTTTATGAGTATGATTTTTATTGTGAAGAAAACGCTGAATTAGATAAACACGGAGATGAAGTATTTGTAGACGAAATAGAATTTCCTATATCTTCTATTTAAGATGTCACGCGAGAGGAAATTTCTTTATTTAATACTCAACATAGTGTATTGGAAGTCGATCTTTTGAATGCACACAGATGTTGGTGTGGAAAATATCGTGTTAATAAACCAAATCTACGATATATTTGTGATAGAACAAATATTGATGGCGAGAGAAGAATGTTTTTTATGACAATCCTCGTATTGTTGTGGTTGCAAATGTGGAACAAGAAGATTTGTGGCTTGAACTGATTGAAAAGATGAAATCATTTGGATATTTTGCTTTTGATATAGATTAATAAAGAAAATCCTCGGTTTTTTGCCCAGTTCTTTTTCGGACACGAATGACAGAAAAAACTCCTTGAGATTTCTCAAGGAGTTTTTTAGTTATATTCGCCTTACGGCGAGTGCTATTGCTTCGCAGTGATATTTGGCTAACGCCGAGTGGTATTCGCTTCGCGAGTTTAGGTGGCGAATATAATATCACTTTTGCCAACGGCAAAAATATCACTATGCCGAAAGGCATAATATCGCTCTGTGCGAAGCACAGAATATCACTAATATCTTGCGCTCCACCGCTTTTATGCTATAATATACCTAAGGCGGTGAGAATATGAAGCAAAAAGGTATACCAAAAGATAAATTGACCATAGCCAACATTCGAAGCGACCTGCGGAAAAAGCTGTGGAAATCCTGGCTGTTGCTGGCGGTGTATGTTTTGACGATGATAGTAGAAATCTATCTGTTCTGTCTGGAACCGCGTCTTCTTTTTGAAGAAACCGGCGGTCGTTATCACTGGCCCGGATGGGTATATCTCCTTCTGTTTCTGCCGGTCACTTATTTGTTTGCAAGAGAGGCGTGGTGGCTGTATACGGGCTACCGCAAAAAGCCTTTTATTGTGAAGGATACGCTTGTTTCTTCGGAGGGATCATCGGTTCGTTCCAGCCATAGTTATCGCACCTATCTTTGCACGTTGCGCTTTGCTCGTTATGGTGAGTACTCTGTGCCGGAGAAAAACCACCAATGGAGCAAAATGTATCCGCTGTCCTGCCACGGCGAGTACATTTACGCCATGGACGGCGACGAGTATTATTTGGTGCTGTCCAAGCTCCACAGCGGCAAAATCCTGCTGGCTTATAATGCCAAATTGTTTGAATTGGAATCTGATCAGATATAATTCAAAAAGCACTTCTGCGGAAGTGCTTTTTCTTTTTCCCCAAAGTGTTGCAAAATGAGTTGAGGTGTGCTATGATGAGGATACCACACAAATCAAAATAGGGTACATGGCAGGGAATGTGTTTTGCTTTTGGCAAAAATGCATTCTCCATTTGTGCATTCCTTGCGATGTGCCAAAATGATTTGTGTGGTAGCAATCAGGAGTTGTGCATTTTTCGGTTTGTGTGACTTCGGTTGCACACACTTTTTTATTTTGGAGGAATACCATGTATTGTCAAAATTGTGGAAACAGGGTGCAAGATGGGGCGGATTTTTGCTCTGTGTGTGGAACGCCTGTTTCAAAGGAGGAGAATGGCGTTCAAAAAAGTTATGCAAAAGGTTTTGGTATTGCTTCATTAATAACGACAATTGGTATGTTTGTATCAATTCATGGAGATCAAGAGGGAGCGGTGGTGTATGCAGCAATGGCATTGGTGTTGGGGCTGATATCGCTATTCGAATCATTCCGAACAAAGAAAATGTATGCGCTTGCATATGTCAGTATCATTTGCGCTTTCATGTTTATCATTGTTCAAAGTGTCTTAACTTGACTTTGGAAATATCACAATTTCACTTTGCCAATATCCTAATTTAACGCAATTTCACAAAATATGGGGGTGTGCCGTGTGGCACACCCCCAAATCTATTGACATTTGCAGGTGAATTTTTTATACTTATGCTAATCTCGTTTGCACATTTTTGCAGACAATCTAATGACGAGGAGAATAACCATGGCTTTCGACAAGTTGATTTTTGAGGACCATTTTGACGGCGATACCATCGACCGCAGCAAGTGGAATTTCGAGATCGGTTTCATCCGCAATCACGAGCCTCAGTACTACACCGACCGTCCCTGCAACGCCTATGTGGAGGACAGCATGCTGCACATCGTCACCCTGCGTGAGGACTATGAGGGTGCTAAGTATACTTCCGCCAGCCTGAACACCGAGCATAAGTTCTTCTGCACTTACGGTCGCATCGAGATGCGGGCCAAGCTGCCCTGGTCCCGTGGCATTTGGCCTGCTTTCTGGACCCTGGGCGAGAACATCTCCGTGGTGAACTGGCCCCATTGCGGCGAGATCGACATCATGGAGTCCACCGTCAACTCCGACCCCGAATCCAACGGTGAGATGCGCTCCACCCTGCACTTCCAGACCAAGGGCACCGATGAGCACAACTGCATCACCGGCTGGTATCACCTGCCTAAGGGCGAGAAGTTTGCCGACGATTTCCACGTTTACGCCGTGGAGTGGGAGAAGGAGGAGTGCCGTTTCTATTTCGACGACACCTGCTTCCACACCCAGCCCATCACCGAGGATATGAAGGATTGCTTCTTCAAGCCCCATTTCATTCTCATCAACACCGCTCTGTCTGATTGGAACGAGGACGAGCGTCCCAATGACGTGGATACCGTGTTGCCTCAGCACTACATCATCGACTACATCCGCGTCTATCAATAATTGCATAAAAAATCCCGTCAACCGTATGGATGACGGGATTTTCGTTGACCTGACGGGAAAACTATGGTAAAATAAGACAAATACTACATAACGAGGTGTTATTATGGGTAAAATTCTCAAATTGACCCCTTCCTTCAAGGATTACATTTGGGGCGGGCACAAGCTGATGGCCGAATACGGCGTCAAGGATATGGATCGCGTGGCCGAGGCGTGGGTGCTGTCTGCCCATCCCGATGGCCCCAGCTATCTGCCGGATGGCACCACCTTCGCCGAGGCGCTGAAGAACGCCGACCTGGGTGCCAAGGCCGCCTCTTTCAAGGATTTTCCCCAGCTGATTAAGCTGATTGACGCCCAGAGTGACCTGTCGGTGCAGGTGCACCCCAGCGATGAATACGCTCTGGCCAACGAGGGCCAGTTCGGCAAGACCGAGATGTGGTACATCCTGGATTGCGAGGAGGGGGCCGGCATCTACTACGGCTTCCAGAAGGACGTCACCCGCGCTGAGATGGAGGAGGCCATCCGCACCAACACCTTGACCGATATTTTGCGCTTTGTGCCTGTACAGAAGGGTGAGAGCTATTTCATCCCCTCCGGTACCATCCACGCCATCGGTAAGGGCTTGCTGATCGCCGAGATCCAGCAGAATTCCAACGTCACCTATCGTGTGTACGACTATGGCCGCCGCGATGCTCAGGGCAACACCCGCCCCTTGCACGTGGAGAAGGCGCTGGAGGTGTCCGACCTCACCCGCGCCGCCGATGCGGTGGAGCCCACCCAAACGGTAGTGGACGGCGGCGTATTCACCGAGGTGTCCTCTTGTCAATATTTCACCGTCACCGAGCTGAAAGCAGACGGCACCGTCACCGTCGGTAAACCCGACACCTTCACCGCCGTGTTGGTGTTGGAGGGTGAGGGCACCATCGATGGCGAAGCCTTCGGTCGTTACGACACCTTCTTCATCCCCGCCGATGCCGGCGAGGTGAAGCTCAGTGGTTGCTTCAAGGCACTGCTGTCCACTCTGTAATTTTAGGAGGATTTGCGTATGTATACCATTGGTGTTGACTTAGGCGGTACTAACATTGTGGCCGGTCTGGTGGACGAGGATTGCAAGATCGTTTCCTCCGTCAGCTGCAAGACCAATCTGCCTCGTCCCGCAAGCGAGATCATCGACGATATGGCTTCCTTGTGCCTGGCTGTCATTGAGCAGGCGGGTATTACCAAAGCGGACGTGTCCTATGTGGGTATCGGTTGCCCCGGCACCTGCAACGTGGAGACCGGCGAGGTGGAGTATTCCAACAATCTGCGGTTTGCGCACGTGATGTTGGGCCCTGAGATGAAAGAAAAGACGGGTCTGCCCGTGTATATCGAGAACGACGCCAACGCCGCCGCCTTGGGCGAGGCGATGGCGGGTGCCGCTAAGGGTGCCGCTAAGAGTGTGTGCGTCACCTTAGGCACCGGTGTCGGCGGCGGCGTGGTCATCGACGGCAAGATCTACAGCGGCTCCAACTATGCCGGCGCCGAGCTGGGTCATGTGGTGATGATTATGGACGGCGAGCCCTGCACCTGTGGTCGTCGCGGTTGCTGGGAGACCTATTCCTCCGCAACGGCTCTCCACCGCCAGACCAAGGCGGCTATGGAGGCAAACCCCGACAGCCTGATGTGGAAATTGGTGGACGGCGACATCAACAAAGTGGATGGCCGCATCCCCTTTGAGGCCATGAAGCAGGGCGACGCCGCCGGTAAGGCGGTGGTGGATCGCTATTGCGAGTATCTGGCCTGCGGTCTGCTGAATGTCATCAACGTGTTCCAGCCCGACGTGCTGTGTGTGGGTGGCGGTGTCTGCCGTCAGGGCGAGTATCTGCTGGGTCCTGTGCGCAAGCTGATCGAAGAGGGCCGTTACAGCAAATATTCCGCCAAGCAGACTAAGCTGTGCGTGGCTGAGCTGGGCAACGACGCCGGCATTGTAGGCGCTGCCTGCTTGGGCCGTAACTGATTCGTAGGGAAAAGGTCGGTCTGCGACGGCAGACCGACCTTTTTGTCAGAGGAGAGATAGTATGAGTCGAAAACGGGTGATGATGCTGGATCTGCTGCGTGGCGGAGCCATGATTTTGGTGGTGGCCTACCATTTGCTGTATGATCTGGTCAATATTGTGGGGCAGGAGTTGCCTCATTGGCTCACTCCCGGTGATGCGGTGGTGGAGGGGGTACACACCGGCTTTTTGTGGGTGCTGTTTGCGGTGTCCGGCGTTTGTTCCGGCTATTCCCGTAATCTGTTGCGCCGTGGTGTGCTGCTGTATTTGGCAGGCTTTGCCGTCACCTTGGTGACCACCCTCTGGATTCCCGATTTCACCATCGTGTTTGGTGTGCTGAGCTGTTTTGGTGCCTGTATGGTGCTCACCGCCCTGTGTGACAAGGTGCTGGATCGCATCCCGTGGCCTGTGTTGACGGCGCTGGGGGTTGTCCTTTGGCTGGTTTTTGCCGATTTCGCAGACGGTGTGCTGCATCTCGGTGTCAAAAACGTTGTTGTTTCTTTGCCTGATGTGGAGTATCTGTATCCTCTGGGAATTACGAGCAACACCTTCTCCAGCTCGGATTATTTCCCCATTATTCCGTCCATTTTTATGTTTTGGGCGGGTCGTGGTTTGTACCGCCCCATTGCCAGAGGTAGCTTTCCGAAATGGTTTTATGCCTCTCATTGCCGCTGGTTGGAGTGGATCGGACGCCATTCTTTGGTGATTTATGCAGTCCACCAGCCGGTTTTGATCGCGTTGGTTTCTCTGATTTGGTAAGGATGAAAAAAGCCCGAAACCGTGATGGTTTCGGGCTTTTTCATGTGTTAAGTCGAATGGCTTTACGCCAAATGCTCCAAATATTTCTTGATGGCGGCGACAGAGGCATCGCTGATGGCGTGTTCCATCTTGCAGGCGTCCTCGCTGGCGGTGTCGGGATCCACCCCCAAACGCACCAGAGCCTGGGTAAGAATGGTGTGCCGCTCATAGATTTTGATGGCGATCTCCTGTCCGTCCTCGGTGAGGGTGATATAGCCGTCCTCGTCTATGTTAATGAAGCCGCCGTTTTTCAGCAGACCCATGGCACGGCTGACGCTGGGCTTGGAATAGCCCATGTGCTCCACAATGTCGATGGAACGCACCGCAGGAAGGGTGCGGCTGAGCACGAGAATGGTCTCCAGATACATCTGTCCGGATTCTTGTAACTGCATAGTGAAATTCTCCTATCGTTGATGGTCGGTGAGGTCGCGTATGACCTCGCCGGCGAGGATCAGCCCTGCTACGGCAGGGACAAAGGCGTTGCTGCCGGGGGTGGGTTTGGCTCGCTTTTGGGCGGGTCGAGTGTCGCTGGCGGGGGAACCTTCCTCATCAGGGGCTTGTCCCTCTAAGGGGAGCTCGGTGGAATACACCACCTTGAGGTGCCGAATGCCCCGCTTGCCCAATTCCTTACGCATCACCCGCGCCAGTGGGCACACGGTGGTTTTGCTGATGTCTGTTACGCGAAAGGCGGTGGCGTCCAGCTTGTTGCCCGCACCCATACAGCTGATGATGGGGGTGTTTGCCGCCTTTGCCGCCTCAATGAGAGCGATTTTGCCCGCCACCGTGTCGATGGCGTCGATGATGTAGTCGTAAACACTCAGATCAAATTCTGCCGCGGTTTGGGGTAAGTAGAAAGTACAATGCGTGTTTACCACCGCGTTGGGGTTGATGGAAAGGACCCGCTCTTGGGCGGCGTCCACCTTGTATTGTCCCAGTGTGCGGTGGGTGGCGATGATCTGGCGGTTGAGGTTGGAGGGAGCCACTTTGTCGTCGTCGATGAGGTCCAGCGTGCCTACGCCGCTGCGTGCCAGCGCTTCAACGGCATAGCCACCCACGCCGCCGATGCCGAACACCGCCACGCGTGCCTTTGCCAGCTTTTCCACCGCGTCTTCGCCCAGTTGCAGGGCGGTACGGGAAAAGGCTTCCTCCATGTCGTCACCCTCCTCTCAGTTCATTCATCGTATTATACCATGGTGGCGGAGATTTTGTCAATCGTCCCCACCTTGACACCCCGTTCGGTGGGTGATATAATTTTGTTAATGAGCAGAAAGGGGAGAGCGTTATGGCGATTGCCCGCGATTTTACCGATTTGATTGGAGCGACACCGTTGCTTTCGTTGGATCGTTTTGCGTCTGTATACGGACTCAAAGCCACCCTGTTGGCCAAATTGGAGGGGATGAACCCTGCCGGTAGCGCCAAGGATCGGGTGGCGGCGGCGATGATCGCCGCGGCAGAGGCCGAGGGCAAACTGCGGGTGGGCTCCACCATCATCGAGCCCACCAGCGGTAACACCGGCATCGGTCTGGCGGCGGTGGCGGCGGTGAAAGGGTATCGGGTTATTTTGACCATGCCCGCCACCATGAGCGAGGAGCGTCGCCGTTTGCTCCGTGCCTATGGAGCCGAGCTGGTGCTGACCGAGGGTAGCCTCGGTATGGCGGGTGCGATTGCCAAAGCGCAGGAGTTGGCCGCCTCCATCCCCAATAGTTTGATTCCGTCGCAATTCGATAATCCTGCCAACCCTAACGCCCACTACACCTCCACCGGCCCGGAAATCTGGTCGGATACGGATGGCAACGTGGATGCGTTCGTGGCGGGCATCGGCACCGGCGGCACCGTCACCGGTGTGGGTCGCTATCTCAAAGAGAAAAATCCCGCTGTGCAGATCATCGGTGCCGAGCCTGCCGGTTCCCCCGTGCTGACCGGCGGTAAGGCGGGGCCCCACGGTCTGCAAGGCATCGGTGCCGGCTTTGTCCCCGCCGTGCTGGATATGTCCGTGGTGGACGAGGTGCTCACCGTCACCGAAGAGGAGGCGTATGCCTTCGCCCGCACACTCGCACAGCGCGAAGGCGTGTTGGTGGGTATCAGCAGTGGTGCGGCGTTGACCGCCGCCATCCGCTGGGCGTCTCGCCCTGAAAACGAGGGCAAAAGAGTGGTGGTGCTTCTCCCCGATGCGGGGGATCGCTACTTGTCCACTGCTCTGTTCGCAGAATGATGAGGTGACAGCGTGGAACAATATCGTGTAACGGGTATGACCTGTGCCGCCTGCAGTGCGCGGGTGGAAAAGGCGGTCAGCGCTCTTGATGGCGTGGATAGTTGCGCGGTCAACCTTTTGACCAATTCCATGGTGGTGGACGGCTCTGCCACCTCCGCTCAGGTGATCGCCGCAGTGGAAAAGGCTGGCTACGGCGCCTCTGTTAAGGGGCAAAAAGCCGCGAAGGAGCCTGCCCTCACCGACACCGCCACACCTGCCATTGTGCGGCGGTTGCTGGCGTCGTTGATGTTTCTGATTTTGCTGATGTACCTTTCGATGGGGCACACGATGTGGCATTGGCCGTTGCCGCCGGCATTGGCAAGCAGCCCTGTGGCGCTGGGTTTGGCACAGCTGTTGTTGTCCGCCGTCGTGATGGTGATCAACCAGCGCTTTTTCATCAGCGGCTTCACCGCCTTGTGGCGGCGTTCTCCCAATATGGATACCTTGGTTGCGCTGGGCTCTGCCGCCGCCTTCGGTTACAGCACCTACGTGCTGTTTGCTATGGCGATGGAGCCGTCGTCTGCCATGGCGGGACTCCACGATCTGTATTTTGAATCGGCAGCGATGATTCTCACTCTGATCACGGTGGGAAAACTGCTGGAAGCCCGTTCAAAGGGGCGTACCACCGACGCCCTGCGCGGTCTGATGGCGCTCACTCCCCGTACAGCTACGGTACGGAAAGGTGGTAGTGAGTGTATCGTCCCGGTAGAGGATGTACAGGTAAATGACGTGTTTATCGTCCGTCCCGGCGAGACCGTCCCTGTGGACGGCGTGATCATCGAGGGGGACAGCGCGGTCAACGAAGCCACCCTCACCGGCGAAAGTATGCCGGTGGACAAAAAGGTTGGCGATCGCGTGTATGCCGCTACCCTCAACCGTTCCGGCTATCTCGTCTGCCGTGCCACCGAGGTGGGGGAGGACACCACCCTTTCTCGCATCGTACAGTTGGTGGAGGATGCCGCCGCCACCAAAGCACCGATTGCCAAGCTGGCGGATAAGGTGTCCGGCATTTTCGTGCCGGTGGTGATGGCGATTGCGGTGATTACCGCTGTTGTATGGCTTCTGTTGGGACAAGCGGTTGGATTTGCTGTTGCGCGGGGTATTTCCGTGCTGGTCATTAGCTGTCCCTGTGCTCTCGGTTTGGCTACCCCTGTTGCCATTATGGTTGGAAGCGGCGTGGGTGCCAAAAACGGCATCCTGTTCAAGTCTGCCGCCGCCTTGGAGCAGGCGGGACGCATCCGCATTGTGGCTCTGGATAAGACCGGAACCGTCACCGAGGGACATCCTCAGGTGACCGACGTGGTGGTAGTGAGCGAGAAAGCGGAGCTGTTACGGGTTGCCTGTGCCTTAGAGCAGCACTCCGAACATCCCTTGGGCGAAGCGGTGCGGGAATATGGGCAGGAAAACGGTGTTTCTCTTGCCGCCGTGACGGAGTTTGCCGTTTTGCCGGGTAACGGTTTAACCGCTAAACTGGAGGAGGTCACGCTGCGCGGTGGTAACCTCTCTTATATCTCCGATTATGCGCTGATTTCCAACGAAATGAAAGTGACGGCAGAGCGATTGGCAGAAGAGGGAAAAACACCCCTGTTCTTTGCCGCCGATGACCGTCTGCTGGGCATCATCGCTGTGGCTGACCGCATTAAGGAGGACAGCCCCGCCGCGGTGGCAGAACTGAAACGGATGGGTATCCGCGTGGTGATGCTGACGGGGGATAATGCTCGCACCGCCGCCGCCATCGGTAAGCAGATCGGGGTGGATGAGGTCATCTCCGATGTGCTCCCCGCCGACAAGGAAGAGCACGTTCGCCGTCTGATGGAGCAGGGGGCCACCGCCATGGTGGGAGACGGCATCAACGACGCCCCTGCTCTGACCCGTGCCCATTTGGGTGTTGCCATCGGCGCCGGCACCGACATCGCCATGGACGCGGCGGATGCGGTGCTGACCAACAGCCGTCTGTCGGACGTGACGGCGGCGCTTCGCTTAGGGCGGGCGACCCTGCGGAATATCCGTCAGAATTTATTCTGGGCTTTTGTATATAATACCATCGGGATCCCCTTGGCGGCAGGCGCATTTATTGCCCTGCTGGGATGGGAGCTGAACCCGATGTTTGGTGCCGCCGCCATGAGCCTGTCCAGCTTCTGCGTGGTCACCAACGCCTTGCGGCTGAATTTTGTTAAGCTATACACGACACATATCCAAAAGCAGGAAAAGGAGGAGATCGTTTTGGAGAAAGTTATCAAAGTGGAGGGCATGATGTGCCCCCATTGTGAGGCGCACGTGAAAAAGGCGCTGGAGGACATCCCCGGTGTCACCGCCGCTGTGGCCAGCCACACTGCCGCCACCGCCACCGTGACTCTGTCCGAGGACGTGCCCATGCCGGTGCTGAGAGCCGCCGTGGAAGCTCTGGGCTACAAAACCTTAGACTAAGCAGAAATCCCCTGACAATGTCGGGGGATTTTTTGTTGCACCGTGGGCAACTATGTGTTATAATGAGTGCATATAGAGATTTCACACAGAAAGGAAGTAATCATTATGGCTAACTATCCTACTCCTCACATTAACGCGACTCCTGCGGATTTTGCTCCCACCGTGTTGATGCCAGGTGATCCTCTGCGTGCCAAGTTTATTGCAGAGAATTTCCTCACCGATGCGAAGCTGGTGAATAACGTCCGTGGCATCCACGGCTATACCGGCACCTATGAGGGTGTCCCTGTATCGGTGATGGCCAGCGGTATGGGTATGCCCTCCATCGGCATCTACTCCTACGAATTGTTCAACTTCTTTGACGTGAAGACCATCATCCGCGTGGGCTCTGCCGGTGCGCTGAATCCCAACATCAAGGTGCGCGACATCGTGCTGGGTCAGGGTGCTTGCACCAACTCCGCTTATGCCTCTCAATACGGTCTGCCCGGCACCTATGCGCCCATCGCATCCTATAACGTTCTGCGCACCTGCGCCGACATCGCCACCGAGATGGGTGTACCTTTCCACGTGGGCAATCTGCTGTCCTCCGACACCTTCTACGCCGATAACGGCGCCGAGGCCAACGCCGCCTGGACCAAGATGGGCGTGATGGCTATCGAGATGGAGGCCGCCGCTCTGTATATGAACGCCGCTCGCTGCGGCAAGCAGGCGTTGGCGATGTGCACCATTTCCGATCATATCGTCACCGGCGAGGCCACCTCCGCCGAGGAGCGTCAGAACTCCTTCACCCAGATGATGGAGCTGGCCCTCAAGACCGCTAAGGCGTTGGGCTAAAAGGAGGGAAGACCGTGAAACGGGTATTTCTCATTGTGTTGGACTCCTGCGGTATCGGTCAGATGCCGGATGCCGCCAACTTTGGTGACCACGATTGCCATACCATGCGCCGCATTTCCGCATCCCCCAAGTATTGCGCTGAGAACCTGCTGAAAATGGGTTTGGGTAATATTGACGGGCAGGAGTATCTGCCCGCCACCGACGCGCCCACTGCCGCGGTGGCTCGTTTGGCGGAGACCTCCGCCGGAAAGGACACCACCATCGGCCATTGGGAGATTGCGGGTGTGATTTCCCCTAAGCCGTTGCCCACCTATCCCAACGGATTCCCCGCCGAGGTGTTGGAGGCGTTTTCTGCCGCCACCGGTCGCGGTGTGCTGTGCAACAAGCCCTATTCCGGCACGGAGGTCATTGCCGATTACGGCGCCGAACACGTGAAAACCGGCGATTTGATTGTATATACCTCCGCCGACAGCGTGTTTCAGATTGCCGCCCACGAAGACGTGGTGCCCATGGAGCAGTTGTATGAATATTGCCGCATCGCCCGTGAGATTCTGCGTGGTGAGCACGGCGTGGGCCGTGTGATCGCCCGCCCCTTTACGGGTAGCGATCCCGACTTTAAGCGTACTGCCAACCGCCGCGATTTCTCCCTGGAGCCGCCCTCTGCCACGCTGTGCGATCAGGTGGCTGCCGCCGGCAAGACGGTGTGGGGCGTGGGTAAGATCTCCGACATCTTCGCCGGACAGGGCATCACCCGTTGTGACCTCACCCACGGCAATGCCGAGGGTATGGAGGTAGCATTAAAGGCGGTGCAGACCGACTTTGAGGGCTTGTGCTTTGTGAATTTGGTGGACTTCGATATGCTGTACGGCCACCGTCAGGACGTGGACGGCTATGCCGCCGCCCTGACCGCCTTTGACCGTTGGCTTCCCGCTTTTACAGAGAAGATGGGGGAGGAGGATATCCTGCTCATCACCGCCGACCACGGCTGTGACCCCGGTGACTCTCACACCGACCACACCCGCGAGTATGTGCCGCTGGTGGTGTATGGCGCTTCCGTCAAGCCTGTGAATTTGGGCACTCGCTCCACCTATGCGGACATTGCCGCCACGGTGGCGGATTATTTGGACGTGCCTTATCATGGCGCAGGTGACAGCCTGTGGCCTAGGATTAAAAAGGAGGGTGTATGATGACGAGAGAAGCCTTATGTGCTGCCGCCATCCAAGCGATGGGGAAGGCGTATGCACCCTATTCCGGCTATAAGGTGGGGGCGGCTGTGCTCACCACCGACGGCAAGGTGTATACCGGCTGTAACATCGAAAACGCGTCCTATACCCCCACCATCTGCGCCGAGCGCACCGCCATATTCAAGGCGGTCAGCGAGGGCGAGCGCGAGTTCGCTATGCTGGCGGTGTGCGGCGGTAAGGACGGCTTGATCACCGGTGCATTTCCTCCCTGCGGCGTGTGCCGTCAGGTGATGGCGGAGTTTTGCCCCAAGGATATGCCCATTTTGATCGTGACGGGGGAAGAGTCTCACACGGCTTGTACGCTGGGCGAGTTGCTTCCTTATGCTTTCGACACCAATTATATTGAAAAATAACTTTACTTTTCCGCTTTTGTGTGCTAAACTGGTTTAAATCCTGAAAGGAGATGCATACTGATGGGAAACATTTGGCACAACATTGACCCGGCCCGTATTAACGCAGAGGATTTTATCTGTGTGGTGGAGATTTCCAAAGGCAGCAAGAAAAAGTATGAGTTGGATAAAGAGACCGGTATGCTGATGCTGGATCGCATCTTGTATACTTCCACTCACTATCCCGCCAACTACGGTTTCATTCCCCGCACCTATGGTGACGACGGCGACCCGCTGGACGTGCTGTTGCTCTGCTCCGAGCCCATTGAGCCCATGACTCTGGTGCGTGCTTATCCCATCGGTGTGATCAATATGATCGACAGTGACCGCAACGATGAGAAGATCGTGGCCATTCCTTTCAACGATCCCAACTATAATATTTACCGCGATATTGACGATTTGCCCCGTCATGTGTTTGACGAGATGCGTCATTTCTTCACGGTGTATAAAAATTTGGAGAACAAGACCACTGCCGTGGATGAGATTGCTTCCCGTTCCGACGCCATTAAGGTGGTGGACGAGGCGATTGATCGCTACGTCGAGGTCTTCTGCAAAGCACATAAAATCTACTTGTGTTTGCCACCGGGTAGACGGTGCTTACAAAGGATAAGCACCCATGCCTCTCTCGTTAGGTCTTAGAAGAGAGAGGCGTGGGTGCTTTTTTGTTAATGAGGAGGAATGGTTGTGTGGCGAAATCCCTTTCGACAACTGAATAAAAAGGATTGGTGGGTGTTGGCGGTGTCGCTGACGGTGGTGATGCTGTGCAACCTGTTGATTCCCTCTGCTGCATGGACAACGAAGATCGGTGTTGTGGTGGGGGCGGTGGCCTTGGTCTTTATGGCAAAGGGGGATGTGTGGGGACAGGTGCTGACGGTGGTGTTCAGTGTGCTGTACGGTGTCACCTCGTGGCAATTTCGCTATTACGGTGAAATGATCACCTATTTGGGCATGACTCTGCCTATGGCGTTGGCGGCGGTGTTTAGCTGGTTGCGCCATCCCTTTCAAGGGAATACGGCACAGGTGGAGATCCACCGCTTGACCCGCCGTCAGCGGTGGGGGATGGTGTTGTGCTGTGTTCCGATAACGGCGGTGTTTGGCGTCCTTCTGTGGTGGTTGAACACCCCTAATCTGCTGTTTAGCACCATTTCCGTGGCGACCAGCTTTTTAGCGGCGTATCTGACCTATTTTCGCAGCAGCTATTACGCCTTGGCGTATGCCGCCAATGACCTGGTGCTGATCGTTTTATGGGTGCTGGCGTCCGTGAAGGATATTTCCTTTACACCTATGATTGCGTGTTTTCTTGTGTTTCTACTAAATGATTTGTATGCATTTTCCAGTTGGAATAAACGTGAAACGGAGCAACATACCTATACACATTGAAAAACACAAGTGAGGTATGGGTATGAGCGAACCGAGAGGTACATTTAGCGGGAAATTGGGCTTTGTGCTGGCGGCCGCCGGTAGCGCGGTAGGGTTGGGCAATATTTGGCGATTCCCTTATCTGGCAGCTCGATATGGTGGCGGCATTTTCCTGCTGGTGTATTTGGCACTGGCGATAACCTTTGGCTTCGCATTGATGACCATGGAGATCGCCATCGGTCGGCGAACGGGATGTAGCGCCATCGGTGCTTTTCGTACTCTCCACCCCAAATATGCTTTTTTAGGAAAATTGGTGTCGGTGGTACCGTATTTTATTTTGCCCTACTATTGTGTGGTTGGCGGCTGGGTCATCAAATATTTCTTTTCCTCCTTCATCGGTGAGGTGGATAGGTTGGCACAGAGCACCTTTTTCGATGATTTTATTTCCGAAACAGGTCAGCCGCTGGCTTGGTTCTTTTTATTTTTAGGGTTGACGGCGCTAACGGTGCTGCTGGGAGTAGAAAAGGGCATCGAAAAGGTGAGTAAATGGATGATGCCTCTGTTGGTGGTACTCAATGTAGTGGTGGCGGTGTATGTGCTGTTTTTGCCCGGCGCAGGGGAGGGGCTTACGTATTATCTCAAGCCGGATTTTAGCCGCTTTTCCATTAATACGGTGCTGGCGGCGATGGGACAGCTTTTCTATTCCATGTCGCTTTCTATGGGGACTATGATCACCTTTGGTTCCTACATGAAAAAGGATGTAAGCATTCACGCCTCTGTGCGACAGATAGAGTGGTTCGATACCGGCATCGCTTTTCTTTCGGGGTTGATGGTGGTGCCGGCGGTTTTCGCTGTGTCGGGGGTTCAGGGACTGGAAAGAGGATCGGGACTGATGTTTGTCACCTTGCCTCAGGTGTTTACGCAGATGGCGGGCGGAAAGGTGATTTGTGCCGTGTTTTTCCTGTTGGTCATGCTGGCGGCGCTCACCTCTTCTATCGCTATGATGGAAACGGCGGTGTCTGCCTTACAGGATCGTTTTCATTGGAGTCGAACGGCTACTTGCCTGCTGGTGGTAGGGATTACAGTGGCGCTGGGTATTCCCTCCTCGCTGGGGAATGGTGTGTGGGAGACTGTCCGTCCTTTTGGCTTGTCGCTGATGGATTTCTTCGATTTTGTGGGCAACAATGTTCTGATGCCGATTGTGGCGTTGCTCACCTGTTTGTTCGTGGGGTACGTGGTAGGACCGCGTGTGTTGATTGCCGAGGCACGGTTGCAAAAAAGGGAAGCTGTGCTATTTCGTACTGTTGTACGTTACGTTGCGCCCATATTTATTGTGCTGATTTTGGTAACCTCCTTTTTGGATGCGTTGAGCATCTCCACTTTTTGATCGAAAGACCGAGCGTTGGCTCGGTCTTTTTCTTGCAACAAAGAGGAAATTGTGATATAGTGAAAAGGCAATCTAACGGAAAGAAGGATGGGTATGTCACACACGACCAATAAATCGCGTTTTTGGTTAGCCCTGGTGGTCTTTGGCCTGACCGGTCAGGTAGCCTGGGTGGTTGAAAATATGTACTTCAACGTCTTTATTTATAAGATGTTCAATGCTTCCGCTTCCCAAATTTCCGCTATGGTGTCGGCCAGTGCGGTGGCGGCTACCTTGACCACCGTGCTGATTGGTGCGCTGTCAGATAAAATCGGGCGGCGTAAAGTGTTTATTTGCGTAGGATACATCCTGTGGGGCCTGTCCATTGCCGCTTTCTCGTTGGTGCGGGTGGACCTGCTCAGCGGATGGTTCCCCGCCTTGTCTGCGACGGCGGTGGGTGTGACCGTCACCATCATCCTCGATTGTGTGATGACCTTTTTCGGCTCCTCCGCCAACGATGCCTGCTTTAATGCGTGGTTGACCGACTCCACCGATCACACCAACCGCGGTGCGGCGGAGGGCATTAACGCCATGATGCCGCTGGTGGCCATTTTGGCGGTGTTTGGCGGTTTTATGGGTTTTGATTTGGATAAGGCTTCTTCCTGGACCGCCATCTTCCTCATCATCGGCGGTGCGGTGGTGCTCATCGGTCTGCTGGGCTTGTTTCTCATCAAAGATACGGCGGTGAAGATCCCGGAAAACGGACGTTATTTTGCCAATATCGTCTACGGTTTTCGCCCCTCGGTGATGGGGCAGAACAAGGTGCTGTATGCCACTCTGATCGCTTTTGCGGTGTTTGGCATCTCCATTCAGATTTTTATGCCGTATCTCATTCTATACTATCAAGTGTCCTTGCAGATGACGGATTACGTGCTGATCATGGCGCCGGCGATCCTGCTGGCCTCTGTTGCCACGGCGTTTTACGGCCGATTGTATGACCGTGTTGGTTTTGCCCGCTCGGTGGTTCCCGCGCTGGGCTTGCTGCTGGTCGGTTACGCCGTGCTGTATATTACCCGCACCACCGTCCCTGTCTTCATCGGCTCGCTGCTGATGATGACCGGCTATCTGGCGGGTATGGCGGTGTTCGGGGCGATGATCCGCGACTATACGCCGGAGAACAAGGCGGGTATGTTCCAAGGCTTGCGCATTGTGGCGCAGGTGCTGATTCCCGGCATCATCGGCCCCGCTATCGGCGCGGCCGTGCTGAAAAACGCGGATAAGATCGTCAATGACGACGGCACCACCTCCTTTATCCCCAACGTGAACATCTTTTTGGCCGCCGCCGTGGTGGCGATCGTGGTGTTTGCCGCGTTGATTCCCATCCTCAAATTGAAGAAAGGGGAGAGTGCTCGTGAAGATTGACACGGTGGATTTATTTACCCCATCCGGTGAGCGGTTGGCGGCGGATCACGACCGCATTCCCTGGGACGTGTACCCTCGCCCCCAACTGCGCAGAGATTCTTATCTGTGCCTCAACGGTTGGTGGGATTTCACCATCACCGCCGATGGCGATTCTTTTCCTGTGACCTATGACAAGCAAATTCGTGTGCCTTACTGCCCTGAAAGTTTGTTGTCGGGTGTACATGAGGTGCCACCAAAAGGGAGTTATCTATTCTATCGCCGCACCTTTTCTTTGCCCGATGGTTTTCAAAAAGACCGCGTTATCCTGCATATCGGTGCGGCGGACCAGTCGACGGGCGTATGGGTTAACGGTACTGTCGTGGGCGGACACGTCGGTGGTTATGATCCAATCTCCTTGGACATCATGGAATACGTGAAAGAAGAGAATACGTTGGTGATTCGCGTCACCGATGATTTGGATACCGCTGTTTTGCCCTACGGCAAACAAAAATATAAGCGTGGCGGTATGTGGTATACCCCCGTCAGCGGCATTTGGCAGACGGTATGGCTGGAAAGTGTGCCTGAGGAGTATGTGTGCGCCTTGGAGGTCGATACAGACGATACCGGCGCTACCATCCACGCTCACGGCGTCATCGATGGCACCGTGTCTGTCACGACACCCGATGGCGTGGTAGAGTGTGCGTTGCAGGACGGCGTGGCACGGGTGGATTTGCCCTCGCCTCGCTTGTGGTGTCCCGAAGACCCCTATTTGTACGAGTATACCGTCACTACTGCTACCGATCAGGTGCAGTCCTATTTTGCCATCCGCACTTTGGATACCCGTGTGGTGGAGGGGGTTCCCCGCCTGTGCCTCAACGGCAAGCCGGTCTTCTTCCACGCCGTCTTGGATCAAGGCTATTGGAGCGACGGTTTGTTCACGCCGCCCTTGCCCACCTGCTATGCGTGGGACGTGGAAAAGATGCAAGCTTTGGGCTTTAACACTCTACGCAAGCACATCAAAGTGGAGGCGGAGCAATTCTATTACGATTGTGACCGCCTGGGTATGCTGGTGTGGCAGGATATGGTGAACAATGGCGAGTATTCCTTCTGGCGGGATACCGCTTTGCCCACGATTGGTATCAAGAAACGGAATGACAAGAAATTGCATCCAAATCAACACGCTCGCCGCGCTTTTGAAGAAGCCATGGAAAAGACGGTAAAGCATCTGAAAAACCATCCTTGCGTGGTGGGCTGGACCATCTTCAACGAGGGGTGGGGACAGTTTGACAGCCAGCGGATGTATGAACGGCTGAAAGAGCTGGATAGCACCCGCTTTATTGATACCGCCTCGGGTTGGTTTAAGGGTGCCGACAGCGACGTCATCAGCGAACATGTGTACTTCAAGCCCTTCCGCTTCAAAGCGGGGGATAAACCGGTGTTTTTGTCTGAGTTCGGCGGCTATTCCTATAAGCCGGAGGGTCACGTGTTTAACACGGAGAAAACCTATGGTTACCGCCTGTTCCATGAACAGAGCGCCTATATGGACGCGGTGGAGAATTTGTACCGCAAAGAGATTATCCCTGCGGTTTCCAAAGGCTTGTGCGGTGCGGTGTATACCCAGCTGTCGGACGTAGAGGACGAAACCAACGGTCTGTACAGCTATGACCGTCGGGTGTGCAAGGTAGACGAAGCGCGAATGTGTGCCTTGGCAGAAGAATTGAAAGGGGAGATCAGCCGATGAACGTGTGTCTGTACGGTGCGTCCAGCAACGAGATCGATGCCAAATATATGGTCGCCACCGAAGCGCTGGGCGAAGCCTTGGCGCTGGCCGGCCACGGGATGGTGTATGGAGCCGGCGGCTGTGGCCTGATGGGTGCCGCCGCACGGGGGATGACCCGCCGCGGTGGGCACATCGTAGGTGTGGTGCCCGAATTTCTGAAAGTGGACGGGATCCTCTACGATCGTTGTGATGAGATGGTCTATACCAAAACCATGCGTGAGCGTAAGCAGGTGATGGAGGAGCGTTCGGATGCCTTTATCGTCACCCCGGGTGGTATCGGCACCTATGAGGAGTTTTTTGAGATCTACACGCTGAAACAGTTGGGAAGGCACCAAAAGCCTATCGTGCTGTATAACATTGACGGCTTTTTCAACCGCTTATGGGATATTCTCGAAGGTTTGGTAGAGGATGGCTTTATGCGGGAGACGTGCCTGTCTTTGCTGACCATAGCTTCTACCCCTGACGAGGTGCTGGCACAGTTGGACACCGCATCCAAGGCGGTGGAGATCACGGAAACCAAATACGTATAACCGAAAAGCCGTCGCTTGGGCAACGGCTTTTTTGCTGCCAAAACACACCATCGCATGAACGCGTTTTTTAGCACATATTTGTTGGTCGTTGCCGCACAATAGAGGTGAATTGATGTGAGGTGACTTTCAATGAAAAAAAGATGGTTTTGGATGGTAGCGATAGTCGTGGTTGCGATAGGTGTTGGGGTTTGGGTAAGTGCTCCCGACACGCCGCCCGTGGTGAAGACAACGGTGCTGACACCCTCTTTGGTGGAACAAACGGTGTCCTGCAACGGCGTGGTGGAGGCAGCGGACGGCGTGGGTGTATTTGCACCTGTCAGCTGCTACATTCAGGAGATCCGCGTTACGGCGGGGCAGCGAGTGAAGAAAGGGGACGTGTTGGCGGTGGTGGATAAAGATGCCACCTATGCGGAAACAGGAGACGTTCCCACACAAGTGCTGCTGGCCGGTATGGACGAAGCGCTGACCGCACCGGATGACGGCATAGTGGTGGAGGTCTCCGCAGAGGTGGGGAAAATGCTGCCGTTCGGCACACCTTGCGCTTTGTTGGTTCGACCTTGCGACCTGCGGGTTCACGTTGCCATCCGTGAAAAGGATCTGCGGGTGTTGAAAGAAGGAATGCGGGTGCGTATCAGCGGCGACGGCTTGGAGCAAGCAGCGTATGATGGAGTTTTATCGGAGATAGCATATACCGCCACAACGGGAAGCTCTGCTACGATAGTGGCGGGGGTGGTCACCCCCGATGAAGGGGTGGCGGACGATTCTTTCCGGTTGGGGTTGTCGGCGAAAGCGACGGTGATCACCTCGGTAACCGAGGCGGGGTATTTGGTGCCCTACGAGGCGGTGTTGGCGGATGAGGAAGGATCGTATATTTATGTGTTGGAAAATGGGGTTGCACGCCTGAAACGAGTGGAGGAAGCGATACAAGTTTCACAAGGGTTATTGCTGGCCGACAGCGATTTCGCGGGCGTGTCGATTGTTTTGGAGCCGGAGAAAGTGGCGGGGGACGGCGCCACGGTTATGGAGGCGGCATCGTGAGCGGCGTTTGGCGTAGTGCATGGATGGCGTTAGGGAGAAAGCGTCTGCGCACCTTGCTGACGATTAGCAGCATTGCCATCGGCACCGCTATGGTAGTGTTGGTCATTTGCATTGGCGGTGTGGGCACCCAAGCCATCCATAACGAATTGGAGAGTATGGGAATTGATGGCTTATCGGTGAGTTCTGCCGATGGACTTACCGTATCCGCGTTGGCCTCGATTCGTTGCCTTTCTGCGGTGAGACAGGCGATGCCGCTATCCTTGCAGTTTGCGGCGGCGGCGGTGGGAAACGTGGAATATTCCGTTGTGGGATGCGGCATCGACTCCGGTGCGGATCAGGTGATTTCCTTGCAGCTTCTCCACGGGCGTATGCTATCCTCCCAGGATGTCGCCGCACAGACCTCGGTGTGTGTGGTGGACGAGGCGCTGGCAAAGGAGGCGTTTGGCCGCACCAATGTGGTGGGTCAAAATCTAACGCTGTATTATGAGGACGGTACGTTGGAAACCACCGTGGTGGGGGTGTCCGCCACGGGAAGCAGCCTGTTGCAAAACGTCACGTCTTTGATTCCTTATATGGTGTACGTGCCTTACACGACCCAGCAAAGCGTAACGGGAGTGTATTCTTTCGATCAAATCGCGGTTCGTTTGCGTGAAGGGCAAGAAGCGACCGCTGCGGAGGCTGCCATTCTGCGTGCGTTAGAGCGCACCGGAGAAGAATACGGTGATCTCAACACCGAGGATTTGGCCACCCAGCGTGCCAGGTTGGATTCCATGGCAAATATCCTATCGTTGATTTTGACGGCGATCGGTGGTGTTTCTTTGCTGGTGTCGGGATTCGGCATTTTAACGGTGATGCTTTCCTCGGTCAATGAGCGTACCAGAGAAATCGGCATCAAAAAAGCCATCGGCGCCACCCGAGTGCGTATCATGGCGGAGTTTTTGGCAGGGGCTTTTTTGATGAGTTTTTGCGGTGCTTTGGTGGGCTTTTTGGTGGGATGCGGTGTCATCGGGGTCGGTTGTATGCTTTTCGGGCTTTCTCCGGTGTTCCCCATCATACGCTTGCTGGCGGTGTTTGCCCTCACACTGGTGCTGGGGACAGCTTTTGGAGCCTATCCCGCTTATCAAGCAGCGAGCCTGCGCCCGGTGGAAGCGTTGCGGTACGAGGGATAGAAAAACTCCCTCCATTTTGTAAAACTGTATTTACTTTTGACAGTAAATGTGATATAATGCGTTGGGCGAATCGTGGCGATGTCCTTTTCGCTCTGTGCTTTGCGTTTTATGTCAGCCCTTTTGCTGTAACAATTTGCTGTCAGGGGTGTTTTTATAGTGAGAAAGTATCGTATTAACGGCGGTGTGCGCTTGTCCGGTGCCGTGGATATCAGCGGTGCCAAAAACGCGGTGGTTGCCATTTTGCCTGCCGCCTTGCTGGCGGACGAGCCCTGCCGTATTGAGAATATTCCCAACATCAAGGACGTGGCTACGTCTTTGCTTTTGTTGGAGTCCTTGGGTGCCAAGGTGGATCGGATCAACGAGCATACGGTGGAGATCGACCCTACCACCGTCAACACCTGCGAGGTGAATGACGATCTGGCTCGCAGTATGCGTGCCTCCTATTATTTCATTGGCGCTCTGTTGGGTAAGAGCGGTCGTGCTCGTGTTCCGATGCCGGGCGGTTGCTGGTTCGGCGAGCGTCCCATGGACCTGCATCTGAAAGGATTCCGTGCTTTGGGTGCGGAGGTTACCCCCGTGGAGGGGGATTGCATTGAGGTGCAGAGCAATCAGTTAATGGGCAACTCCATCTATTTGGATACCGTCAGCGTAGGGGCTACCGTCAATATTATGTTGGCGGCGGTGCGTGCCATGGGTATGACCATCATCGAAAATGCGGCCAAAGAGCCTCACATCGTTGACCTGGCCAACTTCTTGAACACCATGGGTGCGGATATTCGCGGTGCGGGTACCGATGTCATTAAGATCCGCGGCAGCCAGTACCTTCACAGCGCCCACTACTCCATCATTCCCGATCAGATCGAGGCCGGCACCTATATGGCGATGGCGGTGGCTACCAAGGGCGACGTGCTGGTGCGTAACGTGATTCCCAAGCACTTGGAGTCTATTACGGCGAAGCTCATCGAGATGGGTGCTTGGGTTGAGGAGATGGACGATGCGGTGCGTGTGCGCTGCAACACGCCTCTTCAGCGCTGCAATATTAAGACGATGCCCCATCCCGGTTTTCCAACGGATATGCAACCCCAGATCGCGGTGCTGCTGTGCTTGGCGGAGGGGGTCAGCCACATTACCGAGGGCATTTGGGAAAACCGATTCCGTTATACGGAGGAGCTCAACCGTATGGGCGCCAAGATCGAGGTCAACGGCAATTCCGCCACCATCACCGGTGTGGAGAAGCTGTCGGCGGCTAATGTCACCTCTTACGACCTGCGTGCCGGTGCGGCGATGGTGATTGCCGGTTTGGCGGCAGAGGGTGTCACCGAGATCGACAACATCCGCTATATTGAGCGCGGATATGAGAATATCGTACAAAAGCTCGTTCGTTTGGGCGCGGAGATCTCTCTTATTGATGACGACGAAGAATAATGCTGTTTGTGCTACGCCGCAGATACTGCCGATGGCGGTCTCTGCGGCGTAATTGTTAAGAAAGGAGTGAGGTGTGATGATGCGGTATTGCCCGCTGTTTTCCGGCAGTTCGGGAAATTGCACCTATGTGGGCACGGCGGATGGCGGTGTGTTGATCGATGCCGGTGTTTCGGCGAAACGCATTAAGAATGCGCTCGCGGAAAGGGAGATCGATCCGACCACGATCCGGGCTGTGCTTCTCACCCATGAGCACGCTGACCACGTGGCGGGGCTTAAAGTGCTGTGCAAGCAGTTCGGTTGGTCGGTGGTGGCCTCTGAGGGCACGTTGGATGGCTTGGCGGCAGAGGACAAACTGCCCTGCAACGGAAAGATCTATATGTTGCCCGCTGACCGCTCTTTGGCGGTGGCGGGGTTGCGGATTACCCCGTTTGAAGCTCCTCACGATAGCCGTCAGTGCTACGGCTATCGAATTGACAGCGAGGACGGTCGTTCTTTGGCTATGACCACAGACCTGGGATACATTCCCGATGGGGTGTTGCAAGCCGTCTTGGGTTGCCAAACGGTACATATCGAGTCCAATCACGACCCCGAGATGTTGCGCAACGGCCCCTATCCGCCTTGGCTGATTCAGCGCATACGCGGGGAGGGAGGCCACCTTTCCAATCAGGAGTGTGCCGCCGTTTTGCCCGCATTGTTAAAGGCGGGTGCCACCCGCTTCGTGCTGGCGCACCTGAGCGAGCACAACAACACCCCTACATTGGCGCAGACGTGCGCTTCTGCCGCCCTGACGGCGGCAGGAGCCAAGGTAGGCGGCGATTGCCTTTTGTCCGTGGCAAAGCCGGTGGGGGATAGCCCCGTGATCTATTTCTGATGGAGGACATGGTATGCTGAACGTCACGTTGCTGTGCGTGGGCAAGCTGAAAGAGGCCTATTGGCGGGATGCCTGCGCAGAATACGAAAAGCGACTGGGTGCTTTTTGCCGTTTTCATCTTGTGGAGGTAGGGGAGGAGCGTTTGCCCGATAATCCTTCGGCGGCTCAGATCGCCGCCACCATAGAGGCGGAGGGAAAGCGACTGTTGGAGCAGATTCCCCGTGACAGCGCGGTGATACCGCTGTGTATCGAGGGGAAGGAGCTGGATTCTCCTGCGTTGGCGGCTCGGATGCAGAAGCTGGCGGTGGAAGGAACCAGCCACATTGTCTTCATCATTGGCGGCTCTTGGGGGCTGTCGGATGCAGTCAAGAGCCGTGCGGTGTTGCGGCTTTCTATGTCGCCCATGACCTTTCCCCACCAGTTGGCCCGTGTGATGGTGATGGAGCAGGTGTATCGCGCTTTCCAGATCACCAATGGTGGGAAATATCACAAGTGATAAGTAAATGAACAAGTTCGTTAAAAACGGACAATAGCAAAAAAGCCTCCTATGGTAGAATGAAAACTACCGTAGGAGGTTTTGTTATGCCAAGAAAAAATGAAGAGGTCACTGCAGAGTTGCAGCCCCACAGTGACCAAGGTTTCCTATATACCTTCCAGGCGTACAATTTGGTGCGGTTCACTATGCGGGGGGTATTTAGTCGAAATCGAAATAGTCCACTATGCCGTTGTAAATCCCTTGGGCAAAGCCCCAGGGATCCTCGGTCATTTTTCGCACGTCTTCGGCGTTGGTGATGTACCCCAGTTCCACGAGGATGGCGGGCATCCGCGTGCGCCGCAATACGTACAGTGAGGGGTTGACCCGCACGCCGTTGTTTCGCGTGCCCATGCGCTCCACGATGCCCTCTAACACGTCCTCTGCCAACTCGGCGGCGACAGAGGGGTCGCGATAGACGTACACCTCGGTGCCGTTTTGGTTGGGGTTTGTGCTGGCGTTGGCGTGAATGCTGATGAAATAGTCCGCGTCCCATTCGTTTGCCATGTTTACCCGCGCCGCCAAACTGGTGGCGTTGCTGGTGCCGAGGGAGTCGGTGGGGGAGGTGCGGGATACCTTCACCTCGAAACGGTCGTCCTGTTCCAACAATTCCGCCAAGCGCGTCCCTACGGCATAGTTGATGTCCTGCTCCCGATAGCCAAAGCCCTCTGCGCCGGCGTTGACACCCTCGGGGTTATGTCCTTGGTCGATAAAAATTTTGATTGCCATAAAAAACAGCCCCTTTCTCGCTATGGTATGCGGGAAAGGGGCGTAATTATTACAGGTGACGTTTGATGGCATTCACCGATTGGCGGGTGGTGTTGCCGTTTTGGATGGAGATAGCCAAATCCGCATATTGGTTGTACAGCGGAGTGCGCTCGTCAAACAGATCCCGCAGGGTCTTGCCGGGGGCTATCGCCACACCGCGCTCGTGAAGGTCACCCAGACGCCGCTCGATTTCTTTAAAGTCCAAGCAAAGGTAGACAACACGCCCCAAGGATTTCAGATGCTCCATCGCCTTGGGGGAATAGACCACACTGCCGCCGGTGGCGATGACGGCATGGGTGACATTGACGCTGCACACCGCCTCTTCCTCGCGGCGGATAAAGCCATCCAATCCCTCGTTGTCCAGAATGTCCTTGAGGGGACAGCCGTTACGCTGGATGATGACGTCGTCGGTGTCGATGAAGTCATAGCCCAAATCCTTCGCCAGCATACGTCCAAGGGTGGATTTGCCGCAAGAGGGCATGCCGGTGAGAATGATGTTATCCATAGTTCAATCATCCTTTGCTTTGAAAATAACGCTGAATGGCTTCCGCTGCCGGTCGGGTCATCCCCTTAACCAGCAGTAATTCTTCAACGGAGGCGTTGCGTACGCCTGTGAGCGAGCCAAACTGCCGCAGCAGCGCCTTGGCGCGAGTGGGGCCGATGCCCTCGATCTCGGTGAGAGAGGTGGCAAGGGAAGTGCCTTTACGGCGTTGACGGTGGTAGCGGATGGCGCTGCGGTGCACCTCTTCTTGGATGTTCGCCAACAGCGTGAAGGCCGCCCGCTTGCGATGGATGGCGATCTCGCCGCCCGACAGGGCGATGGCGCGGGTGCGGTGGCGGTCGTCCTTGACGAGGCCATACAGGGGGATGCCCGGGGCGTATTTCTGCAATACGGGTGCCACAGCGGCCACCTGACCGCTGCCGCCGTCCAGCAGAATAAGGTCGGGTTTGCGCCCAAAGCCCACACCGCTGTCGCGGTTGGTGAGGTATTCCTCCATACGGCGGGTCAGCACCTCCGCCATGGCGCCGTAGTCGTCGCCGCCGATGGCGGATTTGACTCGGAATTTGCGATAGGCGGAGCGTAAGGGTTGACCGTTTTCAAACACCACCATGGCGGCCACCGGCTCACTGCCGGCGGTGTGCGAGATGTCGTAGCATTCGATATAGGCGGGGGTGTGGGGCAGATCCAAAAGCTGGCGGATCTCCTCCAGCGCGGTGGCGGTCTGTCCCGTCATACCCACCTGCTGAGCAATCCGCTCGGCAGCGTTCTGACGGCACATCTCCGTAAGTTTGGCCTGCTCACCGATCTGGGGCAGGACGATGTGCACACGTCTTCCCGCTTTTTCGGTCAGCCACTGTTCCAACAGGTCGCGGTCCTCCACCTCGCCGTCCACTGTCACTTGGAGCGGTATACGACCGCGAAGGGTGTAGTACTGCTGGATAAAGGCGGCTCTGGCAGAGGGAAGGTCATCCTGCTCCTCCATCAGGAACTGCTCGCGGTCGGAGAGCTGTCCATCGGTGAAGCGGAACACCTCAAAGCAGGCTTTGCCCGATCCTTGTGCCAAAGCGATGACGTCCTGCTCCTCGATGCGGGAGAGCACCACCTTTTGCTTTTCGCTCAGCCGCTTGATGGCGGCGATGCGGTCCCGCAGGCGTGCCGCTTGCTCAAAGTCCAGGCGGTCTGCCGCTTCTTCCATCCGCTGTTGCAGGATTGCCAAGGTCTTGGCACTGCCGCGGGTGAGGAATTCCACCGCCTCGTCCACCCGCTCTTGATAGGCATCCGGATCCACCTTGCCGGTGCAGGGCGCACAGCACTGACCGATATGGTGGTTCAGACAAGGTCGTTCGCCCCCTTTTTTGCCGTAGGCAAGAGGGCGGGAGCAGGTGGCGAGGGAATAGATTTTGTTGGCCTCGTCCACCGCCTGCTTGATGGCGTAACTGCTCATGTAAGGGCCGATGTAGCGGGCACCGTCCTCGGCGGTCTGCTTGGCCTCGCTCAGACGCGAATAGGGGGGCGGGGATACACGGATATAGTGATACCCCTTGTCGTCCTTGAGCAGAATATTGTATTTGGGGGTGTGCTGTTTAATCAGCGAACATTCCAACACCAAGGCTTCAAATTCACTGCCTACCACGATGTAGTCAAAGGTGTCCACGCGGGAAACCATCTGCCGCACTTTCTCGCTGTGATTGGTGTCTGAGCCGAAGTATTGGCTGACGCGGTTTTTTAGTTTTTTGGCCTTACCGATATAGATGATGTGTCCCGCTTCGTCTTTCATCAGGTACACACCGGGTTGGAGCGGCAGAGCCATCGCCTTGCGTCGCAGTTCGGCTATTTTATCGGTGCGGGTCATAGATTCTGCCTCGCCTGCCAGTATTTGCGATCCAGACTGCGATACTGGATGGCCTCGGCGATGTGCGGCACGTCGATGACGTCGCTGTTATCCAAGTCCGCGATGGTGCGGGCTACTTTCAGCAGACGGTCGTAGGCGCGGGCGGATAGGCCCATGCGCTCAAAAGCGCCTTTCAACAGGTTGCCTGCCGCATCGGTGAGGGGGCAGAACTCCTTGAGCTTGCTGGTGGGGATGCGGGCGTTGCTGAGGATGTCGGTGCCGGCAAAGCGGGCTTGTTGGCGGGCTCTGGCGGCGTTGACACGAGCGCGAATGTCCGCAGAGGACTCCGCCTTTTGGCGGGAAGATAACTGATCGTACTCCACGGGGGGCACTTCAATATGCAGGTCGATGCGGTCCAAAAGAGGGCCGGAAACCTTGCTTAAATACCGTCCTACCGCTGACGGAGAGCAGGTGCAGGAGCGGGTGGGGTGGCCGTAATAGCCGCAGGGACAGGGGTTCATTGCCGCCACCAGCATCATGGTGCAGGGATAGGCGAGGGAGGCGCTGACGCGGGAGATGGTGACGCGACCGTCCTCCAGCGGTTGGCGCAGACATTCCATGGCGGTGCGGGAGAATTCCGGCAACTCGTCCAAGAACAGCACGCCGTTGTGGGCAAGGGAAACCTCACCGGGTCGAGGGGTGATGCCACCGCCTGCCAACCCCTGAGGGGAAATGTTGTGGTGGGGGGAACGGAAGGGACGATGGCACAGCAGACCGCCACCGCCGAGGGTGCCGGCGATGGAGTGGATCTTGGTGCATTCCAGTGCTTCTTCGCGGGTCATATCGGGCAAAATGGAGGGCAGGCGCTTGGCCAGCATACTCTTACCCGAACCGGGAGGGCCGATGAGCAGCACGTTGTGGCTGCCTGCGGCGGCGATCTCCATGGCACGGCGTGCCGCCTCCTGACCCATCACGTCGGCAAAATCTGCCTGCAACGCTTCGGCATAAGGGGCAAAGGGATGGGGCTGTAATGGGGTTAGCTCGTCCATTCCTTTGAGGTGCATGATCAGCGAGGCAATATCCGTGACGGGATAGACGGCAATGCCCTCTACCACAGCGGCTTCTTCGCCATTGTCAGCGGGAACATACACCTCTTTCATCCCCGCTTCTCTGGCGGCGATGACCATGGGGAGTACACCCCGCACAGGGCGCACACCGCCTTGTAGGGACAATTCACCGATAAAGGCGCGTTTCTTCATATCCGCTTTCAGCTGACCGCTGGCGCAGAGCAGCGCCAACAGCAGGGGAAGGTCGTAGACCGAGCCTTCTTTTTTGACATCGGCAGGGGCGAGGTTGACGGTGATGCGGCTGACGGGATAGGTGAAGCCTGCGTTTTTCATGGCAGAGCGCACACGGTCACGGGACTCCCGCACTGCGGTGTCGGGGAGACCCACCACATCAAAGCCGGGCAGACCTTGGGACAGATCTGCCTCAACCTCTACCATAAAGCCGTCGATACCTCTCAGGCCCATACTTTTCAGACCGGCAAACATAGACACAGTCCTTTCTTACTTCTTCTTGAACATATCTCGGAGATCCCATGCGGGAATAGGGAGCAGAACAAATAATACCAAATGCAGACACAGCATCCAAATGGCTTGATATTGCAGTGGCATCCATCCCACAAGGGCAATCAAGCCGAATATGGCCAGAGCCAAAGCGCACATGGTCACATACAGCCCAATGATGCGTATCTGCCGCTGTAAGCGTTTGCCCTCGTAAATGCTGTCTAACAGCGTGATGTAGCTGTCGTCTTCCAGCACCGCGTCGGCGGCACGTTTGGCTATGTCGGAGGCAATGGTGCCGCGGGCAAAGCCAACGTCAGCGGCGGTCAAAAGCTCCACCTCGTCACTATGCCCACCGGTGACGGCTACCACCTCGCCCTGCCGCTGTAAGGCGGATACGACCTGCTGTTTTTGCTGAGCGGTCAAACCGCAATACACATCGTATTGTTGGACAGCGGTGTTCCATTCTTCCTCATTGAAGGTGGAAACCGTTTCGCTTGTGAGTATGTGGGGGTGTTGGATAAAGGAAAGCTGTCGGGCGATCGCTTGCGTAGAGGTAACGGATTTGTCGGAGAACAGCAGGACACGGACATTGGGGAGAGAGGCGGTGGTTTGCTCTATGTTGAGCTGCCACGGAGTGTGCCATCCCAACAAACCGGCACAGGTCAAATCGTGCTCCAATTCCTCAGCAGTGTATACGGTGGGGGAGGTGTCGGTCAAGCGATAGGCCACCACCATCACCCGCCCGCAGTCCTTTTCCATCAATTCGGCCTCTTTGGTCAGTCGTTCCACGTCGCTCTTGGTGCACAGGGGCAGCAGAGAACGCCATTCACCGCTGACTAAGATCAGCGTTTGATCACCGGCCAGATGTACACCGGTGCGACGCTCGGCGGTGGGGGTGAGCTCGCCGATGCGGGGCATATCCGTCAGAAGCTCGTCCCGGTGAATGCCGGCGTTGGTGGCTGTTTTCAGGATGGCATCGTCGATAAGGTTGCCTGCGGTGCTGTTCAGCACGGCTAAACGCATAAACGGAGCCACACCGCGTTGGTTCGGAATGCCGTCGGAGAGCGAAATCCATTGTGTGCCAACACAGAGCCAATCCAAGGTTAATTGGTTGTTCTTAAACAGAGTGTCTTGATCGGCGCAGATCACCGTAACCTTGCCCATGGTTTGTGCCGCTTGGGGGTGGTTCAGGCGGACGTTGTTGTGAGCGATACGCCGTACACAGCGTGCGATGACGTTGGTGATGAGGTCATCGACGTTTTGTGGGATGGCCACCATGGCCAAGGTGGCAACGGTCAGAAAGACGGCGATGCGGTCGGTGTGGACGCATAAGCCAACGATCAAGGCGATCACGCACAAGATGGTCACGCCAAGGATCCATCGCATACGCCATTTCTGCATCGCTTTTTGCTTGGGGAGATCCATGGCAGGGGAGGGGGCGGTGCTGCGCCCCATTTCGGAGCGGATGCCGGTAGCCACCACCACGGCGGTGGCGGTGCCGCCGGTGATGGCGGTGCCGGCGTACAGCATATTGGTGCGCTCTGCCAAGGGGGTAATGTCGTCAAAAAGGGAGTCGGCGTATTTCTCGGTGGGCATGGTGGCCTTGGTCAGCTCGCACTCGTCGCAACGTAGGCGATACGATTCGATGATGCGGCAATCGGCAGGCACCAAATCGCCTACATTGAGCAAAACGATGTCACCCGGCACCAGTGAGAGGGAAGAACAGAGCTGCTCTGCACCGTCGCGGCGCACACGGGCCTCCGGAACGGACAGAGAACGGAGCGATGCCATGGCGGAAGCGGAACGGCGATGGCGAAGGGTGTTCCATAGTGTGATCACCAAAGCAATAGCCGCCACGATGAGCGAACGTTTCCAGTCGGTGGGGACGTGTTTGAGAAAATGGTTGTACAGATCGATCAGTAGCGTGATGCCGGCCATCACCCACAGCAATGCCGTAAGAGGGGCGCGTAGCTGCTTGGCGAAGGCTTGTCGGAAGGAGGAGAGCTCGTGCTCTTTGAGGTCGTTTTTGCCATATTCTTTAAGGCGAATAGCTGCCTCGTTTTGGGTTAGACCGATGGTGGGATCCACCTGCAACTCTTGCAAAACATCTTGGATGGTGTTGCTGTGCCAAATCATATCGAAAACTCCTTTCGGAAGCGGAAAGCGCATTTGCAGAGATATACTTTTTCATTATAGCACAGTTAAAAACAAATTCCAATATGTCCGCGCCACTTTTTCAAAAAAAATATGCCCTGCCGCACAGACCATGTACGACAGGGCAAGAGGAGGAAATTATACAACGTAGCACAGAATACAGACAAACTGCAAAATACTGCCCGCCAGCACAAACAAATGGAACACGGCGTGCATATAGCGGTGCTTTTTTCCAAGCCCGTATAAAACCGCCCCCACCGTATAGGCGATGCCGCCTGCCAACAGCCACAGCAGACCGGGGAGGGGGATGGCGCGCAAGGCAATATCGGCGGCGATGACGATGCACCAGCCCATGCCGATGTAACACGCCATCGATAACACCGCGTACTTTTTCAGGTCGATGGCGGTGAGTGTGGCGGCTAACGCGGCCAATCCCCACTCAATGCCAAACAGCGTCCACGCCCAGACGGGGGACACCGGTCGAATGGAGCACAGCAAAATCGGGGTGTAGGTTCCGCTGATCAGCAGATAGATGGTACAGTGGTCGATCACCTGCATCACTTTTTTCGCCATAGGATGGTGTAAGCCGTGATACACGCTGGAAACGGTGTACAGCAGAATCATAGAAACACCGTAGATGGTGCTACCCACTACACTCCACACGGTGCCGCCGACCACAGCTCGCCACACGCAAGCCAACAGCGCGATGACGCCAAAGGCGCCGCCCACAATATGAGACGCGGTATTAAATAGCTCCTCGCCACGTGTGTAATGGGGGAGGGAACGGTCACTCAGTTTGGTACGCTTCATGGAAACAGCTCCTTGTTTGTTTTCGTGAGGTTAGTATACACCAACGTGGCCATAGAGCCAACCTACGCCATCACTTTTCGTTTCTCTGTTGCGAATACCCGTCGGTAGAGCGCAAAACAGGCAACTCTACTTGTGGTAGAGCGAGAAACTTTGGGTTGAAAAGCCCCGAAAACAGCGGATTTGACGGTTTGAGGCAGGTTGTGAAAAATTTATCGATTTTTTGTGTGTAAAGGCTTGCAAAATAGAAATTTTTGGGTATAATAATAGGCGTACGAATATGTGTTTTCGACACGTACAGTAAAAACCGAAAGGAGTAAACAACTATGAACTATACTCATGAAGTTGAGCAAATGTGCGTTGTGGCTAAGGGCCCCCACCACGGTCCCGCCCCCATCCCCGAAGAGGGTCTGTGGGTCAAGGCTAAGCAGATCGGCGACATTTCCGGTCTGACCCACGGTGTGGGTTGGTGTGCCCCCCAGCAGGGCGCTTGCAAGCTGACCCTGAACATCAAGAAGGGCATCGTCGAGGAGGCTCTGGTGGAGACCCTGGGCTGCTCCGGTATGACCCACTCCGCTGCTATGGCCGCCGAGATCCTGCCCGGCAAGACCATTCTGGAGTGCCTGAACACCGACCTGGTGTGCGATGCCATCAACACCGCTATGCGTGAGCTGTTCCTGCAGATCGTCTATGGTCGCAGCCAGTCCGCTTTCTCCGAGGACGGTCTGTCCATCGGCGCCGGCCTGGAGGACTTGGGCAAGGGTCTGCGCTCTCAAATCGGTACCATGTATTCCACCAACGTCAAGGGCGTTCGTTATTTGGAGATGGCCGAGGGCTACGTCACCAAGATCGCTCTGGACGAGAACGGCGAGGTTTGCGGCTACCAGTTCGTGAAGCTGGGCAAGATGATGGAGGATATCCGTCACGGTGTCAACCCCACCGAGGCTTATGAGAAGAACATCGGTCAGTATGGTCGCTTCGACAATGCGGCGAAGTACATTGACCCCCGTGAAGAATAATTGAAGGAGGAATGTACAGATGGCTAACAATGTAAAGTTCGAAGGTAAAGACCGCCGTATGCCCGGCATTGAGAAATTCCTGGCTGAGAATGGTCTGGGCTCTCTGGAGGAGTGCCGTGATCTGTGCCTCTCCAAGGGCATTGATGTGGATGCGATCGTGAAGGGCGTTCAGCCCATCGCGTTTGAGAACGCTGTCTGGGCTTACACCATGGGTGTGGCTCTGGCTCTGAAGCGTGGCGTCACCGACGCCGCCGAGGCCGCCGCCGTCATCGGCGAGGGTCTGCAGGCTTTCTGCGTGCCCGGCTCCGTTGCCGACCAGCGTAAGGTTGGTCTGGGCCACGGTAACCTGGGTAAGATGCTGCTGAGCGAGGAGACCAACTGCTTCGCTTTCTTGGCCGGTCACGAGTCTTTCGCTGCCGCCGAGGGCGCTATCGGTATCGCTCGTACCGCTAACAAGGTTCGTAAGAACCCCCTGCGCGTTATCCTGAACGGTCTGGGTAAGGATGCCGCCTATATCATCAGCCGTATCAACGGCTTCACCTATGTGGAGACCGATTACGACTTCTACACCGGCGAGCTGAAGGTTGTCCGCGAGGTCGCTTTCTCCGACGGTGAGCGCGCTAAGGTTAAGTGCTATGGTTGTAACGACGTTAACGAGGGCGTTGCCATCATGCAGAAGGAGTCCGTTGAGGTTTCCATCACCGGTAACTCCACTAACCCCACCCGCTTCCAGCATCCCGTGGCCGGCACTTATAAGAAGTGGGCCATCGAGAACGGCAAGAAGTACTTCTCCGTCGCTTCCGGCGGTGGTACCGGCCGTACCCTGCACCCCGACAATATGGCCGCCGGCCCTGCCTCTTACGGCTTGACCGACACCATGGGTCGTATGCACGGTGATGCTCAGTTCGCCGGCTCCTCCTCCGTGCCCGCTCACGTGGAGATGATGGGTCTGATCGGCGCCGGTAACAACCCCATGGTCGGCATGACCGTGGCTTGCGCCGTTGCCGTCTCCGAGGCGAAGTAATTTCGGCTTTTACTGCAATAGAAAACGGACACATCCGATCGGATGTGTCCGTTTTTTGTGTTTATGAGAGGTGTTTTACTATAGCGGAACTATAGCGTGATCATTGAGATGTTGTGTTGTTGAGTATTATTTGTATCCCAAGTCGTTCAGATAAATTTTCGCGTTTTCTAGGGCAATTTGTAACTCTTCTTGTGTCGCACCGTTTGTTCTTACTTCATTGAACATATATGGCTCGACTGGTACTCCTGCTGAATTTGCATTGGCATATACGTTTACAATTTCATCAGTCAGTTTTGATATGTCGGTAGAACTGGCAGATGAAGTAGTAACTTTGTTGTTAGTTGTCGACGTGGTATTTGGTTCGGATTTCCTTTTATCTGGGAGTTCTTCTGTATTAATGCCAAACATAGCTAGAAACGCGGTAAACCAAAACTTAATGATTATAAAAGGCAACTTTAATGGCAATAAGCACACAAACACAATATATTCACCTCTCCACCATTGCCGTTGATCTCTTTTGTTGAAAATTAACCAATAAGGTAGAGCGACCAAATCGAAAATGTTGTATGCGGTAGTACAAACAAATAGAAAAGAGGTATACAATGTTATGCAAAACAAAAGTCCGTGCAAAAAGTTTTGATTTGAGGCGAATTTAGATGTTATTGTTCCGAGAATATTAATATATGTTTCCGTGCTTAGCAAATCAAGCGGCAAGAAATGGATGTTATAATATAATTTCAGCATCACGAGAAGGATAGTAGCTAAAGAGATGTTTAAAACAAGACACCATCCTCCTTTGAAGTATGTTTTTTCTTGCAATTTTCCTTTTTGATCATAATAAAATTTCTTACCTGCATCGAAATTTATATTCTCTAAATTGATATTGCGGTTAATGTCATTCATTTTCTTTTCTTCCTTCATAGCAGCGGAATACACGATTCTTTATAAAGAATCGAGGTGCGGTCTACTAATTATTTATGGAAAATGGGATTAGACAACAACATAACCACGTTGTTATCCATTTGACTTTCTTCTACAAGTTTGAAGGTAATCCATTCCATTCCAGAAACATCTAAATTCAATTGTTGAGGTGCAAATTGCCGACCTATATAGTCCGTTTGGTAGAGAATGTTGTCATTTTCATCGTAAATCATAAAGTATGCTTCACTGCTTCCACTATTTGCATCGATTGCAATGTTAAGTGTTAATGTGGAATACTGACCGCCAAGATAATAGGTGGCAAAAGGGGGCTTTTTTTGCCCGGTATACGAACCGCCGCTACCGAGAGCAAACAGATTACCGGTAGTGTGAATGTTACCGACAGTATCCTTAACTAATTTAGCTTCGTTAATATGATTATAAAAGTGACTGTCAGTTACGGACATAGAACATAGTTCTACTTCGTTTGGCGAATAATTCGGATCGGAATCACCACATCTTGAGCACGTTCCCTCAATATAGTCGTGGCCTAACGCTTCCCCTTCAGTATCGCCGCAAGAACAGGTTTTAGGATTAGTGCAGGTCGCTTCGGAATATATATGTACATGCGTAGATGTGTTAGTGGAGGTAATTGTTGTAACTAATTGATTTTCATCGGTTGGAATGCCTGCATCGGTAGTTGAGGTGCCTGTCCATGAGTTTTCGTCACTTTGAACTGTACCAGATGTGGAATTTGTAGTAATGTTTCCGGAAAAATTAAAAGAGCCGCAAGCGGAAAGCGAGAACGCAAACATCAATGTTAACAAAAGTGTCAGTGCTTTTTTCATAATTAATCAACCTTTCTTTTAATTGTCGGTGTGAAAATTGTTTTTACATTCCTCCTAAAAATAAAAAAAGTGTGTGCAACGCGAGGTTGCACACACCGAAAAATGCAACAGCTCGTCATTGCTACCACACAACATTTTCATCACCACATTAAAGCGTGCGAAAATAGAGCCTGCATTTTTACCGAGAGGTAAAAATACACGCCATAATGCGGCATATTAAAATGTTGTGTGGTATCCTCAGTGTAGCACAAACTTTTCCAAAACGCAAGAGGTTTGTTGTGTGGCGGTGGGGTGTTGCCGGTTGGAAAAAGCAAAAGGGAGCGGCAGGTGCCGCTCCCTTTGGTGTTTAGAATGGTTTTTGGTTAGAATCGGACACCGACTTTTTCTGCCAGTTCCAACGCCAAGGTGCATTCCTCATCGGTCATTCTTCTCAGTACCGTGGTTTCGTCTTCGTCGGTAACTACGTAGAGGTAATCTCCCTCCACGTACATGTAGCCGCTGCCCGTATCGGAATCTTCCTGTCCGAACAATTTTGCCTTGATGGTTATAGTGTAACGGTTGTTCTCACCATAGGTGTAGGTGAGCTCGCCCGTGACCAAGCCGCCAAAAGTGATGAGGGAGCCGGTGCCGTCGTCGAAGAAGCTGTACAAAGCGGTCATCTCCACGTTGTCGCCCTCCACGTGTTGGGTCCATCTGCCCACAATGCTGTTGCTCCCATTGTTGGTGGGGCGTGTGCCGGTAGTGCCGGTGGTGTTGGTGGGAGTGGTGGGGGAGGTGGTGTTGGTGGGCACGGTGGTGGTAATGTCGTTTTTGGTAGGCTCGGTGGTGGTAGTGGTGGTCCAGGAATCCCCGCCATTGGTAGGACTGAGGATGGCGATTTCGTCAAGAACGATGTCGCTTCTGCTGGTGACGTACAGAGTGATACGCACCGTTTGAATGGGGATGGGGTCAAAACGAATCAGTTGGGTGGTATGCATACCGGTGGGGGTGTCGTAATCCTCCTCAACATCCAATACGGTCAGATTGTCGAGGTCGGGTCCTGCTTCCAACTCGTGGAAGTAGTAGGAATCGCAATTTTGAAGGACCAGGCAGCTTCCGGTTTGGGTGCCGTCGGCCTCAAATGTGATTTGGACACGATATCTGCGGACGTCCGACAAAACCACTTTCTTATCCTCGCCGGTCCCGTTTTCCAGTTCGGCTTGGCTGCGGTAGATGCCGTCGTTCAAGCGGCCCTCGTCGGTGAAGGTGTACTCGATATCCGTGCCGGGGGAATAATAGTCCTTGCAGGCCATGGTGTAGGGAAGACCTTCCAAAACATCGAGGTACTTTCCTTCTGTGTCGCCGTTGTTGCCGGCGGTGGTGGAAGTGTTGTCGCGGTTGTCCGAGGCTCCCGTGGTGATTTTGGTATCGCCGGCGGAAGAGCTCGTTTTTTTATCGCTTTTTTTGGCCGTTTGCTGACAGGAACAAAGCAAACTGAGTATCAACAATACGCACAGTAACAAAGAAAACTTCTTCATAAATAGACCTCCTAATATGACAATATGCAATATTTTGCTAGTTTAAGTGTATACCTATCGTGCCGTTTTGTCAACTCTCGATATATTCTTAACAAGCAACGTCACCTTTTCGCAAAAACGCAAGGGGTTTGTTTTGTGGAGGAAAAGGCTTTTTCTATTGACTTTTGGCAGGATTTTCCGTATACTGAAAGCAACAATTTATCCGAAAGGAAGGCTAACACGTATGGCATTTGACAAACTGGTATTTGAGGAGCACTTTGACGGCGACACCCTTAACCGCGACATCTGGGATTACGAGATCGGCTTTATCCGCAATCACGAGCCCCAGTATTACACCGACCGCCCCTGCAACATCTTCGTGAAGGATAGCATGCTGCACATCGTCACTCTGCGGGAGGACTATGAGGGTGCCAAGTACACCTCCGCCTCTATCAACACCATGGGCAAGTATTCCTGCCTGTACGGTCGTGTGGAGATGCGCGCCAAGTTGCCCTTCTCCAAGGGCCTGTGGCCTGCCTTCTGGATGATGGGCGAGAACTATCCCGTGGTCAACTGGCCCCGCTGCGGCGAGATCGACATTATGGAGATGATCGGTAAAGAGGATGACCCCGGCTCCAACGGCGAGCAGACCATGAGCCTGCACTATTTCTCCAAAGAGGCCAACGACATTCATTCGTCCATCGAGCGTTATCGCTCTCCCTACGAGTGTTTCGGTGACGATTTCCACACCTGGGCCATCGAGTGGGAAGAGGGCGAGATTCGCTGGTACTTCGACGATGTGATGACCCGCAAGGCTCCCTTGACCGAGGATATGCTGGGCTGCTTCAACAAGCCCCAGTTCATTCTGGTGAATACCGCCCTGTCCGACTGGAACGACAACGAGCGTCCCGACGACGAGCACACCCAGCTTCCTCAGGAGTATCTCATCGACTACATCCGCGTATATCAATAAGATTATGAACACCCCTGTTTCGGCAGGGGTGTTTTTCTGTATTAAGGACTTGTCAAGCATTGGCAAGAGTGGTATAATTGTTCCATTCATACGAGAGGAGGGATAGAATGGAATTCTGTGTGACCGAGATCTATCCCAAGGTAGTGGCAAGCCACAGCCGACAGACTTTATACGTGCGTTTGGATGGGGCGATGGCGGCTCCTGAGGTGCGGCTGTCGCCGATGGAGATTTACGGTGTCTCCCACTATCCCGACTACTGGTCCCATCATGCGGATCGGTATCCTTGGGTGGCGCTGACCGATTGCGGTGAGGGGCTATACTCTGCCGAATTGGATTTTGCCGAGGAGCAACGCTACTGCGTCAAATTCCGCGTGGGGGAGGAGGTTTCCGGGACGTATTACCTCTATGCGGTTGACCCCGATTTGGCGGCTCTGCGTCCCTACAAGGGGGATACCCACCTGCATACCAACCGGTCCGACGGCCATGGTGAACCCTTTGAGGTGGCCTGTGCCTATCGTGCCGCCGGCTACGATTTCATCGCCGTCACCGACCATGGTCGCTACGCTCCCTCCGATGAACTGCAGGCGGAGATGGGCATTCTCACCGACCGCTTTTACGTGATGCGCGGTGAGGAGGTGCATCCCAAGGGCGGCAGTTATTTCCACATCGTCAGCTTGGATGCCGACCGCCACGTTTCGGCGGTGTTTGAACAGAAGCCTGCCTATGTGGAGACAGAGATCGACCGCATTTTGAATGAATGGGATCTCTCGCCGTGTCCCGATCCTCATGCCGCGGCATACCGTATCTTTATCGCCGAGGAGATTCGCCGTGCCGGCGGTTTTGCGGTGTTGGCGCACCCCTTCTGGGAGACGGATCAGGAATATAACTATCAGCCGGATGAGTGCCGCTATCACCTCCGAAACGGCCATTTTGACGCGCTGGAGCTGATGGGCGGCAACGACGACACCGGCAACGGCAACAACCTGTTGGAGCTGGTTTACCACGATCTGCGTGCCGAGGGATGCCGCATCCCTGTTGTTGGGGCGTCGGATGCGCACACCACGGTTTTGTGGAGCGATTACGACCATTTCAGCAAGCAATTCTCTCTGGTTTTCGCCACCGGCTATGACGATCTGCTGACCGGCGTCCGTGAAGGACGCAGCGTGGCGGTGCGCCGTGAAAGTGACAAGCATTTTCGCTGTGTGGGCGAGTATCGCTATGCCAAATACGCCCGCTTCCTGATGGCGGAGTATTATCCCGCCTATGCGGCGCTGTGCGCCGCCCACGCCGAGGCACTCTTCGCTCGTGATGAGGCGGCTCTGACCGCCACCGAGAAGAGGATTGCGGCATGGCAGGAGCGGTTTTATAACGTGTGAGAGAACGCAGGACTGATCAAGCCTTCCCCTCGAGGGGAAGGTGTCATTTGCCGCAGGCAAATGACGGATGAGGTGTTTTAAATTTAAAATGAGCCGTGATTTTGCAATCACGGCTCATTTTTCGTCTGTATCTTCGGTGAAAACCACCACGTCCTCCACGCGACAACGCAGGATGGTGCACAAATCGTTCAGCGTCACGGTGCTGATGGGCTTGTTATGCTTTAAGCGGTCTAAAAGACTGCGGCTGACACCGTACTCGTTGATGAGTTTATAGGTGGACATACCCTTTTCTTTCAGCGTGCGGTAAAAAGGCTCGTAGGAAATCATCGTATCACCTCTGTTACAATGATAAAATCTACTCTTTTACTTGACAATACTCGACGAAAAGAGTATAGTTGTAGTATGCTCGATAAAAAGGGCATAACGAAAGGAGAGAAAAATATGAAAAGAATAGGGTGCCTTTTGATGGTGATTGTTATGTGTTTGGGTTTATGCGCTTGCAAAAAGGGTAACAAGTATACCGTTAAAAGTGAAAATGGTGAAGTAGCACAAATGACCGTAAGAGAAATTGAGAAACTGAAAGATGATGCCATTGCTTTTGAAAATACCATTTCCGGGTCGGTGATTTCCGGAAGTGGGGAGATTACAAAAATTGAAAGAAGCGCCAATTTTGCCGGCCAATGGGTTGACCACGAGTATTACACCATATATATCAATGACGAATTATCCGTTAGAATTCGTGCTGTGTTTGCTTCCGATCTGAAGGTCGGTCAAAATGTGCATTTTGAGGGACGGTATTATTCTATTAAAACGATGTTGGAGCTTCTGCCAGTGAACGACAATTACGACACTCCTTCTCCAAGTGTATACTGAGTTTACGAAGAAAGGAAAGAACATTGTGAAAAGGATTGTATGCATTTTTGTTACTATGTTACTTTGTTTGCTTGCTCTGTGCGGATGTGAGTCAAAAGAGGAGAAAGAGGCTAAACAAGCGCAAGAACACGCTGAGCGGGTAAACGATGCTTATCGTGATTCGCTACAAAAATATAACGATATTAACAACTATTATCAAAACAATCGCTGAAGCTTTTTGACACCTCGCGTTTTGCGCGAGGTGTCACTACTTTTTCTTGCTATTTTTTCAATATGATGCTACAATATTCCTATCCTATTGGAGGTGATCCTATGAAACACTTTCTTATTGTAGTGGATATGCAAAAGGATTTTGTGGACGGTGCGCTGGGCACCCCCGAGGCGGTGGCCATCGTCCCTGCGGTGTGTGACCGTATCCGCGCCTTTGACGGTGAGATCATCGTCACCTACGACACCCACCCCGACACCTATCTCGCCACCGCCGAGGGCAAAAAGCTGCCGGTGGTGCACTGCGTAGTGGATACCGACGGTTGGCAGTTGGATACGCAGGTGGCACAGGCTCTCGCCGAGAAAGAGTACCTTGCCGTGAGAAAACCCACTTTTGGCTCCACCGACCTGCCTTTTTTGGTACATTCCATAGCAGGGGAGGAGGAATTTGACATCACCCTCATCGGTCTGTGCACCGACATCTGTGTGGTGTCCAACGCCCTGTTGCTCAAAGCCCATTTTCCCGAGGTGTCCATCGCGGTGGAGAGCGCTCTGTGCGCCGGTGTCACCCCCGAGACCCACATCGCCGCTTTGCAGACCATGCGGATGTGTCAGATTGACGTGAAATAGGGGGAAAGACCCAATGAAAGCCGTTTCTCAACTGCCCGATTCCTTTCGGGAGATTTACGCCATCGACTTGCAAAAGGATAAAAAATTGTCCTTGCTTGTGAATGGTTTGGCTATCCTCATCGGCGTGTTGTTGGCCGTGCCGATGCATTTCGTGGTGTCCATCGGCACCCTGTTTGATATGAGCCAAGGTGTTGGCGCCTATTTTCTTCGTTTCGGCGTGCTGCTGGTGACCATCATCGCCTATATGGTTCTTCATGAGCTGGTGCACGGAGCGGCAATGAAATTGTGCGGCACGAAGCGGGTGAAATATGGCTTTACCGGGCAGTATGCTTTTGCGGGCAGCGAGGATTATTACGATAAAGCGAGTTATATCTTTATTGCGCTGGCGCCGGTGGTGCTGTGGGGCGTGGTGCTGCTGATTGTGCAGTGCTTTGTGCCCGTTTCTTGGTTTTGGGTGGTGTATCTCGTGCAGATCACCAATTTGTCGGGTGCCGCAGGCGATTATTTCGTCACCCTCCGCTTTTCGCGATTGCCTAAGGACATTTTGGTGCGGGATTACGGAGTGAGTATGTGTGTGTATTCCTGTGTGAAGGAGGAGAAATGATGCAACTGAGGTGAGATAAGGTGTTTCAAGAGAAAGCTTGTGCAGTTTAACTTTGACTCGCTTCTTCTTCGCCTTCGGAAATTCACGCTATCGTCAGGTAAAACCTGTTAATAATACACTTGATGTGAAACTATAAAAAGCGCCGTGAGAGAACTGACTCTCACGGCGTTTTTGTGTGGAATACTATTTATTAGTGCGACCGATGATATAATCGGCGGAAACTTGATATAATTCACATAGTTTATACAGATCTTCTATTTTCAGTTCCGCACGACCTGCCTCAATGTGGTTGTATCCTTGTTGGGACTTGTTTAGGTATCGTCCCACTTGAGCTTGAGTTAGATCGTGATCTTCTCGTAGGTTTTTTAGTCTGGTACGATAGTCCATAATGGTCACTCCTGTGGTGTGAGGTTATCTCTTAAATGAGTAAAATTATCATACAATATTCAATCTTTGAGTATTGACAATTACTCAAAGATTGAGTATAATGTGCGTAGTTTCCCTTGAAAACAAATATTAAGGAGTGTTGAAAATGATGTTTTGCAAACATTGCGGTCAGAAATTGGAGGAAAATGCGGTTTTTTGCGGAGCTTGTGGTAAGCGACAGGATGTTACCATCATTGATTCTCAGCCAAATCAATCGGCTAACGCGGGAAGCGTTGCTGCTTTTGTAGTGGGTTTGATTGCCGCTATTTTTGGCTTGTTTGGAGGGCTGTGCGTATCTGCCTGTTACGGCGTGGGCGGCCAAGATGGCACTCCGTTGCTTATGCTGGTCGGCGGTAGTATGCTGGGCCTTGTTGGTGCTTGTGTATCTCTTAAAAATGCTCGTCCCGGTGCCTTGATGGAATTGGGCGCAGCTGTTGTGATGGCTATTTGTGCCTTTGGTATTACAGGTGCGGATTTTATGTCCTTAGTAGCGATCGCTTTGTTTTTAGTCGGTGGTTTGGTGGGATTTTTTACCGCTAAAAAGTGATGTGTCCTTATATACATACTCCTATCGGAGATTTGTCGATATTTACTTGTTGTGCTGCCTTGGGCATTGTGTCGATGTTTGTCGGTGTATACCTTGTCCTGCGGCGATCGGCATATCGAGAGCGTGAAATTAACTACATTGTTCCCAAAATAGCGATCGCGGGGTTATGCGGTTTCCTGTTTGCTGTATTTACTGATTTTGTGTTTAAATATATCAGGTATGGTGTGGTAAAAGTGTACGGTATGGCCTTTTACGGCGCGCTAATCGGAGCGTCTGCGGCAATGTACCTACTGTTGAAATATAGTAAGGGTAGAACAGAGTATACGATGGGTGAGTGGTTTGATATGCTTACACCACCCTTCCTCTGTTTTCATTTTTGGGGTCGCATTGGTTGCTTCTTCGGTGGCTGTTGTTATGGCCTCCATTTAGACAGCGCTTTTTCCGTAACCTTTCCGGATAATGTGGAAATGGGGATTATACATAATGGGATGAAATGCCTACCAACGCAATTGTTTGAAGCGGCAGCAATTATGGTCATTTTGCTTATTGTGTGTTACTCTCGTAGAAAATATCTAACCTACATAGTGCTATATGCTGTAGTGAGATTTGCATTAGAATTTCTTCGGGGGGATGACCGTGGATATGCGTTTGGTTGGTTATCACCTGCTCAGGTGATTTCCATTTTGATATTATCAGTGGTAGGGATATGGGGATTGTTTGATCGCTCGAAGCGCAACAAGAGAGTGCCGAGATAATGTATAGAAAATTGCTCCTTCAACAAGTGAAGGGGCAATTTTTTCTTGCCAAACCACCTGGATGGATATATAATGGTAAAAAATGAAAATGGAGTGTTTCTTTTGCCCAAACGCATTTTATTTCAAGGTGATTCCATCACCGATGCCGGCCGCAATCGTGAGGATTTTTACAGCCTCGGCTACGGCTATCCCTTGCTGGTGGCGGCCCATCTGACCGCCGAGTATCCCGGTGAATACGAATATATCAACCGTGGCATTGGCGGCAACCTGTTGGTGGACCTCTACAACCGCCGTCAGGAGGATTTGCTGGACCTCGCCCCCGACTACCTCAGTCTGTTCATCGGCACCAACGATGCGTGGGCGGAATTGGATCAGGGCAGACCCATCGTCACCGACGAGTTCGAGCAGATGTACGAGGATTTGCTGAAAGAGATTTTCGCCGCTTGCCCCAATGTGAAGGTGATGCTGATTTCTCCCTATATTATGGAAGGGAAGTTCTCCCGCAATACGGCGGAACAGCCCGACCGCCTGAATCAGTTCCGAATCCACGTGGCTTCACGCATTGAGGTGGTGCGGCGGTTGGCGCAGAAGTACGATCTGCCCTTTGTGGATATGCAGGCGGTGTTCGATGCCGCTTGTCAGTGCGCAGATGCCGCCCAATGGACGGGGGACGGTGCCCATCCCACCGCCGGCGGACACGAGCTGATTAAGCGTGCCTGGCTGCAGGTGTTTGAACAAATAAAGGAGAGATAACGATGAAAAAGCTGATTTTGTTCCAGGGTGATTCCATTACCGACGCCGGCCGTGATAAGGATAACCCCACCTGTTTAGGTATGGGCTATCCCTCTCGTGTGGCAGGCTCGTTGGGTGCCGACCGCCCCAACGATTTTGAGTTTCTCAATCGCGGTGTCAGCGGCAACCGCATTGTGGATGTTTACGCCCGCATTAAGTGGGATTTCATCAATCTTAAGCCCGATTACGCCAGCATTTATGTGGGTGTCAACGATGCGTGGCACGAGATTGAGTGGCAAAACGGCGTGGAGGACGAGAAGTTCGAGCGCATTTACGGGATGATGATTGAAGAGGTGCAGGCCGCCTGTCCCGGCATTCGCCTTATGTTGATTGCCCCCTACGTGCTGGAGGGCTGGGCCACCAAGGCCACCGAAGAGCAGCCTGACCGCTTCGACCGCTTTCAGACCGACGTGGCGGCAAAGGCGGTGGCGGTGCGCCACGTGGCAGAGAAATACCGCCTGCCTTTGATTGAGTTGCAACCCATCTTCGACGCCGCCTGCGAGGTGGCGCCGGCGGCCCATTGGTCTGTCGACGGCGTCCATCCCACCCCTGCCGGTCATGAGCTGATCAAGCGGGCGTGGTTGGAAGCCTTTGAATACTTAGAGTAATTGAAAGGATAAGGAGGTGTTCCGATGAAAGAAAGAACGGCAAAGATTTTATTTGTGACATCGTTGGTTTTGATTGCCTTGACGGTTTCCTTCACCATCTATGCGGTGTGCGATTTGATTCGACTGGATATAGAGCTGTCTAACGACCCTGCCGCCGATGCGTTTGCCTATTGGGGCAATGGGTGGGGATACGGCGTTATTCTCTTTGCAGCCTCTGTTGTGGATTTGATTCTTTCGACGGTGAACATTCGCTTGCAAGAAAAAAGGCGGCGTTGGATTGCGATAGGCGCGACGGTTATGTCGATACTGTTGATCGTGGCGTCGATGGCCGTGTTTTGTTGGTAATGCAAAAGGACGGTAAGGATTAAACCCTTACCGTCCTTTTCTCTTGCTTTGCATCGCTTTTTTTGGTATAATGACCCCGTTAGGAGGAGAGAACGATGTCCGAAAAAAGCAAAGAATGGCTTCGCACTTTGAAATTTACGCTGTTTTCCGTGAGTGCCGGTGTGATTCAAATCGGTAGCTTTACCGCGTTGTACGAAGTGTGTCATCTTGAGGAATGGGTAGCGCATCTGATCTCGCTGGTGCTGTCTGTGGTGTGGAATTTCACCCTTAACCGCAAGTTTACTTTTCACTCTGCCGCCAACGTGCCGATTGCGATGCTGAAGGTGGCGGGGTATTATGCGGTGTTTACGCCGCTTTCCGCTTGGTGGACGGCGGCATTGGCCGGCATCGGTTGGAACGCCTATCTCATCGAGGCGATCAATATGCTGTCCAATTTTGTCACCGAATACCTGTTCCAGAGGTTTGTGGTGTTCCGCGGCAACATCGACACGGCCGAGGAAAAGAAGGATGTATAACCGATGGTTTTCCCGCCACACCCACAGACTGCAGGGCAAGCGTGTGGCGGTGTGCGGTGCCACCGGCGGTATCGGCGAGGAGTTGTGTCGCTATCTGGCGCGGTTGGGTGCGGAACTATGGCTGTGTTGTCGCAGCGAGCAAAAAGCGCAGGCACTGATGGACGCCTTGCGTGTCGATCACCCCGATTTGGTGGCGCATTTCGTCCTGCTCGATTTGGAGGATGCCGTCTCGGTGAATGCCGCCGCAGAAACCTTGGCGCAGACACCGCCCCACGTGCTGATCCACAATGCCGGCGCCTATGCTATCCCGCGCCACACAACGGCGCAGGGGGTGGATAACGTTTTTGCCATCAACTGCTTGGGCCCTTACGTACTCACCGAGCGATTGCTGGAGCCGATGGTGACGGTGGGCGGGCGCGTGGTGTGCGTGGGCAGTATCGCCCATAACTATTCCAAGATCGATCCGGCTGATCCCGATTTTGCTACTCGCACCGCTGCCTCAAAAGTGTACGGCAACGCCAAACGCCACCTGATGTTGGCTTTGTACGAGGAGTTTGAGGATGTAAAGGGAGTCACCTTGTCAGTGGTGCACCCCGGTATTACCCTCACGGGTATCACCGATCATTATCCTAAGTGGCTGTACGCCATCATTCGGCATCCCATGAAGGTGATCTTTATGCCCCCACGACGTGCGGCGCTGTCGGTGCTCCGCGGCGTGTTTGAGTCCACTGCCTATGGTGAGTGGATCGGCCCACGATGGTGTAACGTATGGGGTTTGCCGAGTAAGAAAAAATTACGCACGTTTACACATGATGAGGCGAGGACGGCGTTCTATGCGGTGGAACGGCTGAAATATTGAAGAAAGCGCGAATGCCTTGGCATTCGCGCTTTTCCTATTTATGAGATTTTGGGTTGTCTGTGCGGCAGAGAATATAATCGATGCTCACATCGTAAAAATCGGCTAATCTCACCAAAGTCTCGGTAGGAGGAGTGCGCTCACCACTCTCAAATTTGGAGAGGAGAGATTGCTCAATACCTGTTTTCATTTGCAAAGCAATTTGTGTATACCCTTTGCTTTTGCGCAAAATTTTGAGATTATTCTTCATAATTCGCACCTCGTGGAATTTCACAACAATAAGGACATTATGTCATAATTCTCCTTGACAAATATGACAAGATGTCATATAATGAAATTGTCGAAAGACGGATTTAGTTTGTGAAGAGAGAGGTGTCAGTATGAGTGAGCAAGTGTATGAACAACAACTGAATGAGCAGGAAAACCTGGAGTTGGACAAGCTGAGCAGAGCACTGAAAGAAATTTGGAAAATTATCATTTTTTGTTGCGTCGGTTGGCTGTTGGTGTGTGTCGGTATGAAGATCAGCCCGCTGTTTGCGGTGATTGGCGCTCTGGTCATTTCGATTCCCTCGGTCATTTGCGTACGCCGTCACGGTATCAAGGGCGTTTTCAATTACGACTACGTGATTGTCACCACCTATCGGGATGGGCACAAGACCTATGACCATGATATGGGCGGTAAGCTGGGTCTGATGGTTATTCAATTATTTGTCACTATTTTCATCGGCGTGGTGCTGACCCCTATCCGTTACGTCGTGTATTGCTTGAAGTTTAATGCCGGTTGTAAGAAATTGAACTTTAAGCCGGAGTTTAAGTTGGGTGTTCTGTTTCCCACCGTCGTGGGTGTGGGTACGTTTATTGTAGGTATCATTTTGGGCTCTATCCTGTAAGATGCGATAAAAAATCCCCGAGGTTGTCCTCGGGGATTTTTTTGCGTTTTCGGGCATACTACCGCTGAAAGGAGTGGTCAGTATGATCGAACAAGATACCATTAAACTGTTGAGAGAGTGTGACGCCGGCATCCAGATGGGGGTGGACTCCATCGACGACGTGCTCAACCGTGTGCGTGCGGAGAAGATGCGGGAGTGCCTGTCCAAATGCAAGAAGGAACATCAGGAGCTGGACGCGGAGGTGCAGGAGCTGCTGGAAAAATACCGGGACGACGGTAAGGATCCCAATCCCATTGCTAAGGGTATGTCCTGGATGAAGACCAATATGAAGATGGCGATGGACGAATCCGACGCCACCATCGCCGATTTGATGGTGAGTGGATGCGATATGGGTGTGAAATCCCTGAGCCGCTATCTCAACCAGTATGCCGCCGCCGACGAGGTGTCCAAGGACATCTGCAAGCGCCTGATTAAGCTGGAGGAAAAACTCAGCAAACAGATGCGGGATTATTTGTAAAGAAAACAGCCGCTACCCGGTCGGGTAGCGGCTGTTTTACGTGTATTCTTAATTCTCGCTGAAAATCACGGTCACGTCGGGGTGGAGCTGCAGGATGGAGGCGGGCACCTGAGGGTCGATGGGACCGAAGAACGCCTTCTCTACGATAGCTTTCTTCTTGGCGCCGTTGGCCACCAGCAGCACTTTCTTTGCCTGCATGATGGACAGCATACCCATGGTGATGGCGGTGGTGGGAACCTCCTCCTTGCTGGCGAAGAAGCGGGCGTTGGCCTCGATGGTGGACTCGTCCAGCTTCACCTCGTGGGTGGGGCCGGTGAAGACGCTGTCCGGCTCGTTAAAGCCGATGTGACCGTCCAGACCGATGCCGAGGAGCTGCAGGTCGATGCCGCCCAGATCCTTGATCATCTCGTCGTAAGCCTTACCCTCGGCGGCCAGATCGGCGGCACAGCCATTGGGGACGAAGGTCTTAGCCTTGTCGATGTTCACGTGGTTGAACAGGTTATCGTTCATGAAATAGCGATAGCTCTGGTCGTTGGTGCCGTCCAGACCCACGTACTCGTCCAGATTGACGCTGGTGACGGTGGAGAAGTCAATCTTGCCCGCCTCGTTATCGGCGATCAGACGCTTGTAGGTGCCCACGGGGGAGGAGCCGGTAGCCAGACCCAGCACGCAGTTGGGCTTCACCAGAATTTGAGCCGCGATCAGGTCAGCGGCCTTGTTGCTCAGTTCTTCATAGGTGTTAACAACGATGTATTTCATTACGCATTTTCCTTTCTCTCAACAATGGTATTGGTGGCTTTCACAATGCAGTCGGCGGGGTAGACGCCTCTCAAGGAGGTCAGGGGATAGATGGTGGTGCGCTTGCCGATGACGGTGCCAGGGTTGATGACGCAGCCGCAGCCGGCGTCGGCGTAGTCGGCGAGGATGCCGCCGATCTTGCGCAGGCCGGTGACGATATCCTCGTCGCCGTGAATCACCACGGGCTTGCCGTCGGATTTTAGATTGGAGCAGATGGAGCCGGCACCCATGTGGGCCTTGTTGCCCAACACGGAGTCGCCCACGTAGTTGTAGTGGGGGCACTGCACCCGATCCAGCAGGATGCAGTTCTTAAACTCGCTGGAGTTACCCAGCACGCAGTTTTCGCCGGTGATGACGCTGCCGCGGAGGTAGGCACCGGGACGGATCTCGGTGCCGTGACCGATGATGGCAGGAGCCTCGATGGTGACGTAGTCGGCGATCTTCACATCTTTACCCACCCACACACCGGGCTTGAGCTCGGTGAAATCGGGTAAGCCCGCCTCGATGAGGGCGAGGATGTGACCCTTGATCTTGGGGAGCATCTCCCAAGGGTACTCGCAGCTGTCAAACAGATCTTTGAGGTAGGGGACTTGGCAATCGTAAAGGTCGGCGGTTTTAACCAGCTTATTCAACGCAATGACCCCTTTCCTTGATCACGTCGGCGATCATCGCCGCGTATTTCTCGCACAGCTCGGTGGTCTCTGCCTCGATCATCACGCGAACGACCGGCTCGGTGCCGCTCTGACGCAGCAGGGAGCGACCGGCGCCGTTGATCATCTCGTCCACCTTCTTCTGAGCCTCCAGCACGGCAGGATCGCTCATGGCGGCATTCTTATCCTTGACGCGCAGATTTTTCAGATACTGGGGATACAGCATCACAGGCTCCGCCAGCTTGGAGAGGGACAGCTTGCGATCGCACATCTCCTCAGCGATCATGATGGCGGTGAGGATGCCGTCACCGGTGGTGGCGTATTTCTTCATAATGATGTGACCGGACTGCTCACCGCCCAGGCTGAAATCGTTCTTCTGCATGGACTCGTACACAAAGCGGTCGCCCACCTTGGTCTGATCCACCTCCATACCCGCCTTCTTCAGGCTGGCGAAGAAGCCGCTGTTGGACATAACGGTGGCTACCACGGTGTTCTTGTTGAGCATACCGCGGTTTTTGAGCCGCATACCCAAGATATACATCATGGCGTCGCCGTCCACCACGTTGCCGTTTTCGTCCACAGCCAGGCAACGGTCGGCATCGCCGTCAAAGGCAAAGCCCACGTCCAGCTTCTGCTCCTTCACCAGTTCGCACAGCTTCTCCATATGGGTGGAGCCGCAGTCACGGTTGCAGTTGAGGCCGTCGGGCTGATCGCCGATGATGACGGTCTGGGCACCCAGGGCGTCAAACACCGCCTTGGCGATCATCCAGGAAGCGCCGTTGGCGCAGTCCAGACCGATGCGCAGTTTCTTATAGGAGTTGGAGGCGATGGAGATCAGATAGCCCACGTAGCGGTTACGACCGGCCACATAATCTACGATACAGCCAATGTGCTCACGCTTAGCCAGGGGCAGGTCGTCGCCCTCGATGCCCAGCGCCTTCAGGTCGCCGTCTAGATAGCACTCGATGAGGGCGGTGGTGTCGTCGTCCAGCTTTTCGCCGTTCTTGCTGATAACCTTAATGCCGTTGTCGTAGAAGGGATTGTGGCTGGCGGTGATCATAATACCGCAGTCAAACTCGTCGGTGCGGGTCACGAAGGACACGCTGGGGGTGGTGGTGACGTGCAGCATGTGGGCGTCAGCGCCGCTGGCGGTGATGCCCGCCACGATGGAGTATTCCAGCATGTAGCTGCTACGGCGGGTGTCTTTACCGATCACGATGCGGGGGCGATAGTTCTCGTCGGTGCAACCCGACAGGGGAGAGCGGAAATACCAGCCCAGGAAACGACCTACCTTGTAGGCCTGCATAGAGGTCAGGTTGCAGTTGGCCTCACCGCGGAAGCCGTCGGTGCCGAAATACTTGTTGCGGCAGCCGTTGGAGAGGGGAGCGCGGTCGATCACCTTGCCGTCATCCAGCAGGTCATCGGCGGAAACGCTGAACAGCTTGCAGATCTGCACAACCTTTTCGATCTGAGGCTGTACCTGATCGGTCTCCCACTTGGAAACCGACTGGCGGGATACGGACAGAGCCTCTGCCAGCGCATCCTGCGACATGCCTGCGGCGTTGCGCAGGTTGATGAGCTTTTCACCAATAGTCATAGTGTCCTCCTATATGATTTATTTGAACATGGTATACAATGTATATGTGCTTTCGCACACCTGTACCATCATACACCTGTTTTTTGCGAATTGCAAGAGGAAAATGCTACTTTTCGCAACTTTTGGTTGCAAATTTATGAATTATTTTGCTATTTGAGAGGAAATGTGAACAGTTTTTAAACAAAAACGGAAAGTTTTGTTGGCAGGATGGAGAGGACGGTCGGGATGTAAACTTTTCTTGCATTTTCCCATGCGATATGGTAAAATATGCTTGCGACACATCTTAATATTTAGCTACATTAGGTGCATTTTTCTATGGTAAAAATGCATCCTCTTGTTTTTGCACCTAACGTGGCGTAAAAAGATGTGTCGCAGCATTTGAGGCTATGCATTTTTCGGTGCGTAGCTTCGGCTGCGCACTTTTTTATTTTAGGAGGAAGAGAAATGAAAAGGGCAAGAAAATTGTTGGCGTTTGTATTGGCTATGGTGATGTTGTGGGTATTGACAGCTTGTGGGGTCGGGGATTCTTCTGATGGCAAAAAAGAAAAGAGTAGGGAGAATACCACAACGACAACGAAGGTTGCCGATAATTCTGAAAACAGCAACGATACCGATACTGACGAGGTTGAGCATACCGGCAAGAAAATTGAGGGACCTTTCTGTGGTGCATCCGTGTTTTCAGAGGGTCTTGCTTTTGTGGCGGTAGACAAAAATAAAACGTATTGCATCAATAAGGAAGGCTATATCGTTTTTGAGTTGGATATGAGACTGTATGGCATTCATGGCGAAATTGATGAAGTGTTTCATAATGGTGTGGCTATCTTGAATAACGGCGCGTATGTGTGTGATAAAATGGGGAGGTTGACCAGCGCGGAAGATTTGGGTGTGACGACATTCTATGATGATGCTCTTGCTGGAGGTTATATTTTGGCTGATAAGATAACCGCCAGTTTCGATTCCACCAAAAAAGAAGTGGGTGTGTTGAACACTTCGCTTGAATGGGTGGTGGAGCCTAACGAGGAGTTATACAATCAAATTGGTGAGCACCTCACATGGGCAATGAATCGGACACACTATTACTACAATGATTATCTGTGTATTAGAGAAATGTTCGAGGATGCATCTGTGGGTTACTTGAACCTAAAAACCGGTGAATTTGTCACGGAAGCGCCTTTTGAGATCCCATCTCATGGGTGGGTTGTGTACACGGACGAAACGTATCGCATTGGCCAAGAAACGATTGTGTTGGATATGAGTCATCACACCAACGTGTCGGAAATTCACCCGTTTGATAAGGGGCTTGCGTGTGTTGAATTTCACAATTCAGACGCAAACACTTATTATTTCACTATGATCAATGAAAAAGGCGAATTTTTGTTTGAGCCGGTTGCTTTGGACATACAGGAATCGGTTAAAACCGTTAATTATGACGGAAAGGATACCGTTTTGATCACTCTTGGATCTTTGAGCGATCAAATGGCGTTGTGTTATAATCTTAAAGGTGAGTTGCTGGGGAAAAAACAGATAGAAGATTCGTTTGACAGCTACTATTTTTATTATGCGGAAGATGTTGTGATGTGGATAGATTCCCATGGTATGGTCGGTAGTGACATTGTGTTTTTGAATACCGATTTTACGCCTTGTTGGTGAGATAGAAAACACAAAAGACCGACCATCGAGGTCGGTCTTTTGTGATGACTCGGCTCAGAACTCCGATTTTGACAAGGGGAGCCCCAGCACAACCATAGGCTGTCACCGTTGTCAAAATCTAAGAAATTCGTCCGTGGGACGAATTTCACGAGTTCAGAGCCTGAGTCAATCCGCAAAAAGAAATCGGACACCCGATTGGGTGTCCGTTTTCTTTTTGGAGCGGATGACGAGGCTCGAACTCGCTACCTCCACCTTGGCAAGGTGGCGCTCTACCAGATGAGCTACATCCGCATATCTCTGCAACGAGGGGTATTATAGCAAACCAATTTCGGCTTGTCAATAGAAAAACCGAAAATAATTCGAAAAAATTTCTCGTTACAGAACAAAATCCTCCGGCTTATACTTCTGCAAGCGGGGCTGACGGAATGGGATGCGCTTGAGGGGGTCATAGCGGAACTTGCGGCACTTGTGATACATCGGCACGATACCGCGGCGAGAGCACAGCATCACCCGACCATCGGTGGCACGGCGAGCACTCTGGCAATATTCACAGCAGGGCTGTATGTTGTTGCCGTACAGTTTGCGGCGCATGGCGAATCCCTCCCTTTCGGTTGATTTACACCAGTATACCACACCTTATGACACATTTCCAGTCTTTTTTTCAGAAAAGTTGGAAAAACACAACATAGCCAGAAAACTGAGCAATAAAAGCATCAAGGTGGCCGCCACCGACACGGAATAAGGCACCACGGCGGTAGTGCTGTTCAGGGTGGATCGGTGGATAGGGAATAGAGCGAACAAAGCCATGGCCAAGCCGCCGCTGAGGACGCCGTGGAGCAATCGCCACCGCCAAAAGCGAAAGCCGACGATGCGCTCCTGCGGTAGGACGGCGGCTAATTGCCCCTGCACCGATAATCCGCCCCAACTGAGGGCAAGGCTCAGCCACAGCGGCATGAGCGTACCGCCGCCGGCCAAGGCGATACAGCCGCAACTGACCTCAGTGATTGCGGCTAATATTGAGGAAATGGTGGTTGCGTTCGCTTTGAATAGCGAGGCCAAACCTCGTGCCAGTCCGCACCCTTCCGCCAAAGCCAGCCCCGCCGCCGCCAGCACCACAAAGCCGCACATGGTCAGCAGAGAAGCACAGGTGTCGCTGACGATTTGCGCCATCGGTTTACGTGGTGGCAGAGGGGGTTGTGCCGTTTGGCGTATACGGCGTTTTCCGCGGCCCAAGACGATACCCAACGCGAGGGAAACCGCGATTTGAGCCGTATACAGCAGCCAACCGGCTTGCACACTGCCCAATAACCCTGCTCCCACCGTGCTGACGATGAACCCCGGACCGCCGTTAACACAAAAGGCGGTCATTCGCCGCGTTTCCTCCTCGGTGATTTGTCCTCTTTCCCGTAATTGGGCGATGGCGATAGCCCCTGCCGGATAGCCCCCCACAAAGCTGAGCAAAATCGCCGTCCCACAGCAACCCGGCAACCCAAATAAACGGTGGGTGACAGCGGCGATCCATCGCCCCGGTTGACGGCATATGGGGGAATTGGCTAACACCCCTGCCAGCAACATGAACGGATAGAGGGTGGGGATGATGACGGTGGAGCAGATAGAGAGTCCGCGGCTGATACCGGTTGCCATGGCATTGGGATAGTGGAGCAACAGCAGACAGATCGCCGTCAATGCCGCGATGTAACTCCAATCGGTGAAGGTTTTCTTTTTCACGGTCACATACACAGGTATTCCCCCTTGTTGTATTGTATGAGTGGACTATGACGGCTATGCCTTGCATACATTGTGACGATAGGAGTGAACACAATGGCGAAACGGGAATGGTGGTCTCGCATGAGCAACTTTTTTATGGAGGTAGAGGGCGATAAACGCATCGTACTCTCCGGCTGTCAAGGAATTTGCACCTATACGGAGGAGTGCATTGCATTGCGCACACCTTTTGGGGTGGTGTCGCTGTACGGGCAGGATATGGAGATGGGATGTATGACGGCAGAGGGAGCCACCGTCACGGGGAAAATACAGCGTATTGAATTTGGGGAGGAAGCATAGGTATGGTGTCGCAACTATTGCGCTGGTTTCCCGGTTGGGTGCGGGTGGAGGCGGAGGGAGGTTATCCGGAACGTCTGCTCAACGCCGTCACCATGGCACAGATCGCGGCGTGGAATGTGCGTCGTAAAGGCGAATCGGTGCGTTTTTCCTGTCTAGCAGGAGATTATCGGGCATTGCGTCCGTTGGCTCGCAAAGCCTGTGTTCGGATGCGGGTGAGGCACAAGCACGGGTTGCCTTTTTGGCGGCATCGTTACCGCCGTCGCAAAGGGTTGCTGGTGGGATTGGCGTTATATCTGTTCGTGCTGGCGTGGCTGAGCCCTCGTATTTGGGTGATCGAAGTGTCGGGGAATTCCGTGACTTCTACGGAGGAGATCCTTGCCATTGCTCAACAACACGGTGTGGTGCTGGGGGCACGTATGGATGACGTGGACGTTAAGGGGATGCAAATCGGAGGCACCAAAGACACCCCGACGCTATCTTTCATCACCGTCAATCCCAGCCATTGTGTGGCTCGCATTGAGGTGACGGAGCGGGAGCAGTCGCCGCCCCCCTTGGATTTGTCGCAGCCTTCGGACGTGGTGGCGCTTCGTGACGGGCGCATATTGCAGATGGAGGTGTACGGCGGACAAAAGCTGGTGAAGGTGGGTGAGGCGGTGACAGCCGGAACGCGGCTGGTGACGGGACGGGTGGAAACGGAAATGGGGGAGCAACTGTACCGATCCTATGGCGAAATATGGGCAGAAACCAGGCGGCAGATCACCGTTACTGTGCCGCTGACCTTTTCATACACTGAGCCAACGGGAGAGGTCATCTGTCAGCCCACGATCACCTTTCTCTTTTGGAAAATACCGCTGTATAGTAAATTGCCTTTACAGACGAAAAGCCGTCAATATCAAGCTTCTCACTTCCTTACGGTGAACAAAACTGTTTTGCCGTTGGGGGTCACAAACACATATCAAATGCCGGTCAAAACCGTCACTTCTACCCGTACCGAGGAGCAAGCGCAAGCGTTGGCTCAGCAACAATTGGCCGAAAAAGAGGCCGCTTTATTCTTGCCGGAATCCTTTGCCGAGCTCTCTCGGCACGAAGGGGTGGAAGACGGCGTCTATATTCTGCGGGTAGACTATCTATGCCGGGAAAACATTGCGGTGGAGGTGCCGCTGGACGGTCAACTGCCGTAAGATGATGAAAAGAGAAAAAATTCATCACTTTTTATGCAGTTTGACAAATGACAAAACCGGATTTTTGTTGTATAATAGTAGCATCTTAGAAAGATGGGAAGATGTACGCTTTTTATGACGGAACAAATCATTCAAGTGGAACGGATGGAAGAGGCTGTTTCGCTTTTTGGAAGTTACGACAGCAATATTCGCTTGTTGGAGCAGGAATATGACGTTAAGGTGATCATTCGTGATACCCAAATCAAGGTCAGCGGCGAACAGCCCGGCGTGATGACGGCGGTTAAGGCGATCAACGGCCTGCTGCATCTCATCAACAGCGGCGAACAACTGACCGAGCAGAATGTACGTTACGTGATGACTCTCGTTCGGGAGGGTGCCGAAGACACCGTTCGCCAACTGGGCGGCGATACACTGTGCGTTACCACCAAGGGCAAGCCGATCAAACCCAAAACCTTGGGACAGAAAAAGTATGTGGAAGCCATCCAAAAGAACACGGTGACGCTGGGTATCGGTCCTGCCGGTACGGGTAAGACCTATCTGGCGGTGGCGATGGCGGTCAGGGCCTATAAGGCGAAGGAGATCGATCGCATTATCCTCACCCGACCTGCTGTGGAAGCGGGCGAAAGGTTGGGCTTTTTGCCCGGTGATCTGCAAAGCAAGGTAGATCCCTATCTGCGTCCGTTGTATGATGCGCTGTTTGAGATGCTGGGTGCGGAAACGGTGCAGCGTTATTTGGAACGGGGCGATATTGAGATTGCACCGCTGGCTTATATGCGTGGTCGAACGCTGGACGACAGCTTTATCATTCTGGACGAGGCGCAGAACACCACCCCTGAGCAGATGAAAATGTTTCTCACCCGTCTGGGCTTCAACTCCAAAATGGTCATCACCGGTGACGTGACCCAGATCGACCTGCCGGACGGCAAGATGAGCGGTTTGAAACAAGTGATGAAGATTTTGCACGGTGTGGAGGACATCGCCATCCGTGAATTTAAGCAGGCAGACGTGGTGCGTCATCAGTTGGTGCAACGCATCATCGCCGCTTATGAGAAGTATGACAATGCACGGGCCGAGGCTCGGGCTAACCACAAAAAAGAGGAGAAAAGGGGCAAGAACCATGGATAAAATCAAGGTCAACATTGAAAACCAGCAAAAAGCGATTAAAGTTCCTACCGGTGTGCGTATGCTTATTCGCCGTTGTTGCCATGCCGTGTTGGAGTTGGAGGGCTTTGAAGGTTCCGCTGAGGTGGATGTGTCCCTGGTGGATAATCAGCGTATCCACGAAATCAATCTGGAGCAGCGCAACATAGATGCGCCTACCGACGTGTTGTCCTTCCCCCTGGGGGAGAATGGCGTGTATGACAAGAATCCTGCCACCGGTGCCTATATGCTGGGCGACATCGTGATTTCTATGGAAAAGGCGCAGGCACAGGCGGAGGAATTCGGCCATACATTCCAACGTGAGGTGGGCTATTTAGCTGTCCATTCCATGCTCCACCTGCTGGGCTACGACCACGTGCAGGGCGGCTTAGAGGCTGTGCGTATGCGCGAAAAGGAAGAGGCTGTGATGCTGTCTGTCGGTTTGCCCCGCGGCAGCAGTTATGTGTTGGAAGAGGATCAATAATCTCGTGCCCTGCTTTGACGTCAGCCAAAGCAGGGTCGCTTTGTGAATAGGAGAACAGAAAAATGGAGACAGTATCCGCATTTGTGGCCATTGTTGGCCGTCCCAACGTGGGCAAATCCTCGCTGCTGAATGCTTTGGTGGGCAAAAAGGTGGCGATTGTATCGGACAAGCCCCAAACCACCCGCACCCGCATTATGGGCGTGGTGACCAAAGAGAATATGCAGTTGGTGTTTTTGGACACCCCCGGCAACCACAAGCCCCGCACTCGTTTAGGTGATTTCATGGTGCGCTCCATCGGCGAGGCGGTGTCCGGCGTGGACGTGGGCCTGCTGGTGACCGAGCCTCGCACTACCATCCGTGAGGAGGAGCAGGCGTTATTGAATCAGCTCAAGCAGAAAAAGGTGCCGATCGTTCTCGCCATCAATAAGATTGACACCCTCACCGACAAAAGTGTGCTGCTTTCCTGCATCGATGTGTGGAAGCAGCAGGCGGATTTTGCCGCAATCGTCCCCGTTTCTGCCATGAACGGTGACGGCTTGGATGGATTATTGGAGGAACTGGCGAAATTTACATTTGAAAGCCCGCATTTCTTCCCGGCAGACGCCTCCAGCGACCAAACCGAGCAGGCAATCGCTTCTGAGGTGATCCGCGAGAAGATGTTGCAGTTGCTTCGCCAGGAGATTCCCCACGGTATCGCTGTCGCTATTGAGCGTTGGGGTGAGCGGGAGACCGAAAAGGGCACCATTCTGGATATCGACGCCTATATTTACTGCGAGCGAGACAGCCACAAAGGGATGGTCATCGGCAAAAAAGGTGCGATGCTTAAAGAGATTGCGTCCCGCGCCCGCACCGAGCTGGAGGAGCTGTTCGACACCAAGGTAAATCTCCAATGCTGGGTCAAGGTGAAGGAGGACTGGCGTAACCGTCAGGGCTTCCTTAGCGGTCTCGGCTATAAATTTGACTAATATTTCCGCTTTGTATCGGCACGACTTCGGGTATGCTACTCTTACAAAGGGGGCGTATCTATGGATAAAAAGAAGTTGTGGCACACCTTTACCCACAGCGGTAAGGTGGAGGATTATTTGCGCTATCGGGGCATCGTGGTGACACCCCGTGCCACCGATAGTGTTGTAGAGGAGGAATCGGGCTATGGCAAGCGCCCCGAAACAGCATCTGATGACCGACGGCCTGATTCTGCGGGATTATGACACGGTGGCGGAGGCAGATCGGTTCATCGCCATTCTCACGCGGGATAAGGGCGTTATCCGTGCCACGGCGCGGGGGGCTCGGCGGGTGACCAGTCGCTCCGGCGCGGCCACGCAGCCGCTGTGTTATGCCAAGTTGAGTTTAATCCCCGGTCGGGATAAATATATCATCGAGGATGCCAAGCCGATCGAGGTCTTTTTCCCTTTGCGGCAGGATGTGGAGCGGTTGGCGCTGGCTCAATATTTCTGCGAGCTGGCGCTGTCGCTGTGTCCTTCCGATACACCCGCCGAGGACCATCTACGGCTGCTTCTGGGCGGTTTGCACTATCTGGCGGTAGGGGAGAAGGATCCTCTGCTTGTTAAGGCGGTGGTGGAGGGACGGTTGCTCTGCTTAGAGGGATACGCCCCCGATTTGAGCGGTTGCGCCCATTGCGGGCGGGAGGATGTGCCGCTGTATTTTTCTCCGACGGCCGGTACGCTGTTCTGCGGCGACCACGTGACGGCGGGAGATGCCCTGGCGGTATCGGCAGGGGTGCTGGCGGCCTTGCGCCACGTTTTGTACGGCTCGTTTGAGCGTTGCTTTGCTTTTGCTCTGCCCACTGCGGATACCGCGGCGTTAGCCACCATCACTGAGCGCTTTTTGCTGGCGCAACAGCAAAAAACGTATAAGACCTTGGAATTCTACCATACATTACGAACCGAAGGAATCTAACATACTATGAATCGTGATTTACGTGCATTAGAACTGGATAAAATTCTGGATTTGCTGGCGGGGGAAACCTGCTGCGCTGCCGCAGCGGATATGGCGCGTTCTTTGCGCCCTGCGGTGGAGAAGGAGCAGGCACAGCGTCTGTTGCAGGAGACGGACGATGCCTGCCGCTTGATGGCGGGGTTCGGCAGTCCCTCCTTTGGGCAGTTGACCGACGTGACCAATCCTTTGCGCCGTGCGGAAGCAGGGGCTTGTTTGTCTTTGGCGGAGTTTTTGCGGATTGCAGACATTCTGCGTACCATTCGTGGTATCAGCCAGTGGCGCTCCCATTGCGAGGGGATTTCTACCTGCCTAGACGACCGCTTTTCGGTGCTGGTACCCAACAAGTACTTGGAGGAAAAGATTGCCGCGGTGGTGGTGAATGAGGAAGAGGTGGCCGACAACGCCTCTCCCGCGCTGGCCGACATCCGCCGCAAGATGCGTGCGGCTTCGGCCCGTGTCCGCGACCAGCTGGATAAGCTGGTGCGCTCTGCCGCCTACCAAAAGGCGTTGCAGGAGCCGATTGTCACCATTCGCGGCGGTCGCTTTGTGGTGCCCGTTAAAGCGGAGCACCGCGGCGAGGTGGCGGGTTTGGTTCACGACACCTCCTCCAGCGGTGCCACCGTGTTTGTGGAGCCCATGGGCGTGGTGGAGGCAAACAACGAGATGAAGGTGCTCAAATCCAAGGAAGAAGCTGAGATTGAGCGTATCCTCTTTGCGCTGTCTGCCGAAGCGGGCAGCTTTGCCACTGCTATCATTTCGGATTATCGCATTCTGTTGGAGCTGAATCTTATTTTTGCCAAGGCTCGCTTGGCTTATAAGATGAAGGCCATCAAACCGAGTTTGTCCGACGACGGACATATTACCCTCAACAAAGCACGCCATCCCTTGATTGACCCGCAGAAGGTGGTTCCCATCAACGTGGAGTTGGGCGGCGCATACGATACCCTCGTGGTCACCGGCCCCAACACCGGCGGTAAGACCGTTACGCTGAAAACCATCGGGTTGTTGACCGTAATGGCTATGTGCGGTCTGCTGGTACCGGTAGGGGATAACAGCCGGCTGTCGGTGTTTCGGCGGGTGCTGGTGGACATTGGTGACGAGCAGTCCATCGAGCAGTCTTTGTCTACTTTCTCTGCCCATATGACCAATGTCATCCGCATTCAGAAAGAGGCAGACGAACATAGCTTGGTGTTGCTGGATGAACTGGGCGCCGGTACCGACCCCGTGGAGGGGGCGGCGCTGGCCATCGCCATTCTGGAGCGCTTGCGGTCTCAAGGTGCGCGCATCGGTGCCACCACCCACTATGCGGAGCTGAAAGCCTATGCCATTCATACCAATGGGGTGGAGAATGCCAGCTGCGAGTTTGACGTGGCCTCTCTGCGCCCCACCTATCGGCTGATGATCGGCGTTCCCGGTCGTTCCAACGCTTTTGCCATCACCGAGCGGTTGGGGATGGACGTGGCCTTGGTGGAGCATGCCCGCAGTTTGGTATCGGGTGACGATCAGATGCTGGAAGATGTGGTCAGCCGCTTGGATGCCCGCCATCAGGAGCTGGAAAGCCAGTTGTCTGCTGCTGAGAGCGCCCGTGTGCGTGCCGAGCGTGCCGCCCGCGAGAGTGAGGAGAAATTAGAGGATATCCGCACTCGCCGCGAAAAGGAGATTGAGGCAGGCCGACAGGAGGCTCGCCGCATCGTGGAAAAGGCGCGTTATGAGGCGCAAAAGCTGATGGATGAGCTGGACGATCTGCGCAAGCAGAAGGAGGCGGCGGAGTTTGCCGATAAGACCCGCCAGGCCAAAAGTCAGCTGAAATCCCGCCTCAATCGGATGGACGATGCCATTGATCCTGTCACCGAGCAGGAGCGAGAGGAATACACGCTGCCTCGCGCAGTGGTGGCGGGGGACACCGTTCAGCTTATGGATATGGGGCTTAAGGCTGTTGTGCTGAAAGCCGCCGATCATCAAGGCATGGTGGAGGTGCAGGCCGGTGCCATACGCACCCGCACCCCGGTGTCCAATCTGCGTCTGTACGAATCCAAACGTGCCGAGAAAAAGGGACGCACCGTCCCCGTGTCCGGCGTTCGTGTGGGTGGTTTGACCTCTCGCATGGAGCGGCAGGTGCACACCGATTTGGACCTGCGAGGTCAGTCGGTGGAGGAGGCGCTGCTGGAGATTGACCGCTTCTTGGATAATGCGGTTCTCTGCGGCTTGGAAAGGGTCACCATCATTCACGGTAAGGGCACAGGTGTGCTGCGCTCGGCGGTTCACGCCCACCTCAAGGGCCATCGCCAGGTAAAAGGCTTCCGTTTGGGTGCCTTTGGCGAGGGAGAGCACGGCGTCACCGTAGTGGAATTGAAATAACAACAACAGCCGACGGCAATCTATGCCGTCGGCTGTTTTGCGTCGTTGGCTTCCACAAACCAGCGATCCTCGTCGAAAAAGAGATGGGTTTGTCGCCCGCCGATGCGGACGGTGTAGCGCAGGCCGCATCCACCGGCTTTTGTGGCGGCGGCACGGCGGATGTCCGTTACCCGATCCACCGCAAAAAGCGTGCCGTCCTCCCAACGGATTTGATGCGGAAGAATTTGACCTTCCGGGGAAAAGACGGCCGCTACCTCCACATACACTTTGCGGCTCATGTTTTGCCTCCAATCTCATCCGTCTTGCCGGAAAAACCCACGGGGTGCACCGTATGCTCTTCGTAGGGACTAAACCCCGTCAAATCCGGGTCTTCCAGCAGAATGGCACGACGGATGCAGGTGTCGCCGAAACGTTCCCGCAGGCCGTCTACCGCCTTATCGAGCCGCTCCCGCTTATCCCGCTCTGCGCTTTCGGTCATGTCCAGCTGGCAGGGGGTGTCATCCGAATCTAAGCCGCTGATTCCTATCGTAATGCTGCGCAGGGGATGCTGCCAGTGGTAGACGGAACAAAAAAGGGTGTAGGCTTCTTTTGCTATATCGCTTGTGGATTGAATGGTATAATCCAGAGTGATGCGGTAGGTGTGAGTAACCAAACGGTTATCCCGTAGGTGCAATTCGACGGTTTTTCCGCACAGTTGCTGTTCTCGCAGGCGTCTGCCCACGCTTTCCGATAAGACGGTGATCACTCGTTGTGCATCGCGGTTGTCGGTGAGATCTCGCGGTGTGGTCATGCCGTTGCTGATGGATTGAGCTTCGGCGGATTCTTCACAGGGGATCACCGGCTGGTTGTCGTTTCCGTTGGCGATGGCGTGGAGCGCAGGTCCCCATTTGCCCAACAGCGATTGCAACAGGGAGGGGGAGGCTTTGGCAACGTCTCCGATGGTGTAGAGAAAGCGATCGGCCAGTTTTTCTGCGGTAGAGTGGCCGACGTAGATGAGTTCGTTTACCGATAAAGGCCACACCAACTCTCGGTAATTTTCCCGGGAAAAGACGGTTACGGCATCCGGTTTTTTATAGTCGCTGCCTAACTTGGCAAAGGTTTTATTGAAGCTGACACCGATGCTGACGGTAATACCCAATTCCTCTCTTATGCGTGTGCGAATTTCTTCGGCGATTTCTTGGGGAGGACGGAGGGCGTCGGTTACGTCCATCCAGGATTCGTCCAAGCCGAACGGCTCTACCAGCGGGGTATATTCCAACAATATGTTTCGTACCATACGGGAGTATTTGGCATAGAGAGAAAAATGGGGAGGGACGGTTATCAAATCGGGACATTTGCGCCGTGCAGACCACAAGGTTTCACCGGTGATAATGCTGTGACGAGCGGCAAGCTCGTTTTTGGTTAAAACAATGCCGTGACGAGATTTCTCGTGACCGCCGACCACTACCGGTTTGTCTCGTAAAGAAGGGTCTAAGCTGCACTCCACCGAGGCGTAAAACTTGTTGCAATCCACATGCAAAATATGGCGATCCATCGTCGTCACCTCCCAGCGAACATTTGTTCTACATTGGGCAGTATACCACCGTTTTAGAGGATTGTCAATGGGAAACTATACCTGTTTTGTGAGAAAGTGTGAGGGGGTTTTTGTAGAAAGCATTGACGGGATTTGGGATGCAAAAAGCGAAAACTCCCTTGGAGCGCAAGGGGTTTCAGATGTAAAGTGAAACGCCATTACACAAAAAGCGCACAACCCGAAGCGGGTTGTGCGCTGGTGTGGGTAGACGTTGTTACTCTTCGACCACGAAGAGTACGTTTTCTAACGAATCCAGTTTGGCTAAGTAACTCATTTGCTCGTTTTCGTCGAGGGAGAGGGAGAGCGACAGCCCAACGGAACCGGGCAAACTGCTTTTGGCGGCAGTAACTTCGGTGACTTTGGCTGAAGCGTACATTTGCTCAATGGCAGACACGGTAGCGGTGGTTTTTTCGGCGTCTTTCAGTTCGATATAGCAGCGAATGATGTACTTTTTGCCGCCTTCCAAACGGGTAAGCAGAGTGGCGGTAATGATGGTGATGACGGTGGCGATTAGTGCGGCCAAATAGAAGCCGTAGCCCAATGCGATGCCGATGGTGGCGGTGCACCATACGCCGGCGGCGGTAGTCAATCCGGTGATCACCGATTGGTTACGAATCATGATGGTGCCGGCACCCAGAAAACCGATGCCGGAAATGACCTGTGCGGCAATGCGGGTGGCATCAGCCGTATCGCTCATGAAAAGTCCCACCAATGCAGTCATGCAGGCGCCGACACACACCAACACGTGGGTGCGCATACCGGCGGCGCGCCCATGCCGTCCGCGTTCCATACCGATGAAGCCGCCCATCAGCAGGGCCAACAGTAGGCGAAAAACAATAGACCATTCATTGAAATCGGTAAGCAGAGCAATGATTTTTTCCATGAGAACACCTCTTTCCTCTTGATTTTGACAGTGCATAATCATCGTTCCATAATTATAGCATCGAACGATGGCTGCTGTCAATTGTTGCAGTAAAAATCTTCCGTTGACAATATAGGTAATTAGTGTTATTATATATTTTGTTATACTGGCGTAATATGGTAAGTGCGCGTTTGAGCCGAGTGGACGGCATTTTTTTGGCAAGGGACATCAAGGAAGGGAAGACGAAATCATGAAATTCGAGAAACGCATCCCCTTATCTACTCCCACCATGCATGGGGAAGAAATGACATTTATACAAGAAGCGTTTGATAAGAACTGGATCGCTCCTTTGGGCTTTAACTGCGACGGCTTCGAGGCAGAGATGGCAACCTATTTGGATGGCACGGCGAGCAAGATGCATTGTCTGGCACTGTCTTCGGGTACGGCGGCTCTGCATTTGGCGATGAAGTTGGCAGGGGTCAAGGTGGGCGATCCTGTTTTGTGTTCGGATATGACCTTTGCTGCCACCGTTAACCCGGTTGTGTACGAGGGTGGTGTACCGGTGTTCATTGATTCGGAGTGTGAAACTTGGAATATGGACCCGGCCGCATTGGAGTTGGCATTTGCTAAGTATCCCCAGGCTAAGGTTGTGGTGCTGGCGCATCTGTATGGTGTGCCCGCTGAGATGGACGAGATCTGCACCGTCTGTGCTCGCCACGGAGCCGTATTGGTGGAGGACGCCGCCGAGGCGTTGGCCGCTACTTACAAAGGTCAGCCTTGCGGTACCTTTGGTACATACAATGTGGTGAGCTTTAACGGCAATAAAATCATCACTTCTTCGGGTGGTGGCATGCTCATCACTTCGGATAAGGCATCGCGGGACAAGGCGTTGTTCTGGGCCACCCAAGCCCGTGAGCCCGCCCCGTGGTATCAGCACGAGGAGATCGGCTACAACTACCGTATGTCCAATGTGGTAGCCGGTATTGGTCGCGGCCAGTTGTTGCACCTCGATGAACATCGCGATACGAAAGAAGCGATTTACCGCCGCTATGAGCAGGGCTTGAGCGGTTTGCCCATCAAAATGAATCCTTACATAGCGGAGAGCAAGCCCAATTTCTGGCTCTCCTGTATGTTGATTGACGAGGGTTGCTCGGTTGATCCGATGACGGTGATGCAGGCGTTGGCGGACGCTAATGTTGAGGCACGCCCGATCTGGAAGCCGATGCACATGCAGCCGGTGTTTGCGGATAACGATTTTATCACCGCCGCGGACAAGCCGGTGAACGAGTCGGTGTTTGCCCGTGGTCTGTGTCTGCCTAGCGATATCAAAATGACCGCTGAAGAGCAGGCCGGTGTGATCGAAATTATCAAGAGCTGTTTTTGAGATCAGCGGAGAGGGTTGTGTGATATGAGACTGTTTCAATTAGGCATCAAGCGCGCGGTGGATATCGTGTGTGCTGTTTTGCTTATTGTGTTGTTGATCGCCATTCCCGTGTTGATTGTGATTCCGGTCGCCATTAAACTGAATTCAAAAGGACCTGCGGTGTTCACGCAGGAGCGTATGGGAAAAAATGGCAAGGTGTTCAAGATTTATAAATTTCGCACTATGCGTATTCCCGAAGAGAGTTTGGATGAGAACGGCAATATGTTGGAGCCAAAACAGCGCATCACCGGTGTGGGAGCATTCTTGCGAAAGACCAGTTTGGATGAATTGATGCAGGTGTTTAATGTGCTGAACGGCACCATGAGCATTGTGGGGCCTCGTCCTAGTTTGCCCTATCAGGCGGATAACTACACGGAGCGTCAGCATGATCGTTTCAAGATGCGTCCAGGCATTACCGGTTGGGCGCAGGTGAATGGACGTAACGATTTGACCTGGACTGAGAAAATTGAGTATGACCTCGAGTACATAGACAATTACAGCTTGTGGTTTGATATTAAGATTTTGTTTCGTACGGTGGCTGTGGTTTTCAAACAGGATGGTATTGCGTTCGAAAAGGATGATACCATAACTGCAAAAACGGAAGAGACAAAACTGGATATAATCGCAAAGTAATGAAAGAAGATGAAGTATGAAAGCTTTGGTGTTGTGTGGAGGTATTCCGCAAATTGCCTTGATTCAGGAATTAAAAAGCCGTGGCATTACCACGTTGTTGGCGGATATGAACGAAAATGTAGTAGCCCGCCCCTATGCAGATGAGTTTTACAAAGTGTCTGTGCTGGATGTGGAGGGGGTTACCAATCTTGCTCGAGAGCAGTGTGTGGATTTTCTCATTACCGTCTGCGCTGATCAGGTGTTGCAGGTGATGGCGGAAGTTTCCGAGTGTTTGGGTTTGCCTTGCTATATCGATTTTGCTACGGCAGAGAACGTGTCTAAAAAGTCGTTTATGAAACGCATTTTCGCCGAAAACGACATTCCTACTTCTCGATTTGTGATTATGGACACGTTTGAGGAGGAGAAGATTGCTCATCTGCAATATCCTTTGATCGTAAAACCTGTGGATGCATATAGTTCCCGGGGTGTGACCAAGGTGAATGCCGCCGCTGATGTTCCCGCCGCCTTTGCGACAGCTTCAACCATTAGCCGTACCGGCAAAGCCATCGTTGAGGAGTTTGTCGAGGGCAACGAGATTAGTGTGGATGTATATGTAGAGGAAGGAAAAGCCCATGTGTTGTGCTTGACCAACCTCTACAAAATCGGTGAGGATGGTAAATTTATCATCAATCGCAGTTGCATTCCCGCCAATGTTTCGGATGCAGTAGCTGCACAGATTGCCGAAACTGCACAGAAGATTGCAGATGCGTTTGGGTTGATGAATACGCCGATGCTGATTCAGCTTATCACCGATGGTGAGCACATTTCCGTGGTGGAGTTTTGTGCCCGTACCGGTGGTGGCATTAAGTTTATGATGGTAAAGAAGTTTTCCGGTTTTGACGTAGTTAAGGCTGTGGTGGATCTTACCTTGGGCAATAAGCCGCATGTAGCGCCTTTTGAAAAGCCCGTCACATATACCGTCAACGAATTTGTATATTGCTATGCCGGTACCTTAGAACGACTGGAAGGTTTTGAAGAGCTACTCAATGAAGGCGTGATTACCGACTACAAGCAATTTAAATCTTCGGGATCGGTTTTTACTACAATTAACGGCAGCGGTGATCGTGTCGCATATTTTTGTATTGAGGCGAATGACAAGGAAGAATTACACCGTCGCCATGCTGTGGCCAATGCGCGCATTCGTGCCATTTCTGCTGATGGGGAGGATTTGATCCGTCACGACTTGATTGCACGATATGATGCCTGAGAGGTGTTGTCTATGAACATTTTGTTTTTATCTATCAGTTCGTTGCCCCCGATGAAAGCACACGGCATCTCGTTGGACTTGATCCGTCAAATGAAAGAGCATGGGCATAACGTGTATGTGGTATGTTCCAACGAGCGCCGCAACGGCCAGCCCACCACCCTCGTGGAAGAGTGCGGTTGCCACGTGTTGCGTGTACGTATCGGCAATAATAAGAATACCAACATCATCGAAAAAGGTATCACCAATTTGATGTTACCTCATCAGTATATTGCTGCTATCAAGAAATATTTTAGCGACGTGAAATTTGATGCGGTGCTGTATCCTACACCGCCCGTGACTCAGGCGGCCACGGTGTCGTACATTAAAAAGCGTGATGGTGCCAAGGCATATCTATTGCTCAAGGATATTTTCCCGCAGAATGCGGTGGATATCGGTATGATGACCAAGAAAGGTCCCAAGTCTATTGTGTACAAGATGTTCCGCCGTAAGGAGGAGAAGCTGTACCGCATCTCTGATTCCATCGGGTGTATGTCGCAGGCAAATGTGGATTTCCTGCTGAAGCATAATCCCTATATTCCCGCGGAAAGGGTACATATCAATCCCAACAGCGTGGATGTGTTTCCTTATGAGCGCAACCTGGCAGTAAAGGCGGAGATTTACAAGAAGTATGGTATCCCCGCTGAAGCCACTACCTTTATTTATGGCGGCAATTTGGGCAGACCGCAGGACATTCCTTTTATCGTTGAGTGCCTCAAGGCCAACGCGGACAAGCCTGATCGCTTTTTTGTGGTGTGCGGTAACGGTACGGAGTATCCCAAGCTGAAAGCTTATATAGAGGAGTATAAGCCATCCAATGTTCTGCTGATTAACGGCCTGCCGAAAGCAGAATACGAAGATTTCGTTAAGGCATTTGACGTAGGTTTGATTTTTCTGGATCATCGTTTTACCATCCCAAATTTCCCCTCGCGTCTGCTCAGCTATATGCAGAGTCGTATGCCTGTGTTGGCCTGTACCGACCCCAATACGGATATCGGTCAGGTGATTACCGAGGGTGGCTTCGGCTGGTGGTGTGAGAGCAACTCTACAGATGCGTTCACCGCTAAGGTGGAGGAGGCTATCGCTGCCGACCGCGAGGCGATGGGGGATAAGGGCTACGAATACTTGACAGAACACTACACCTCCGCCCATAGTTACGAGACATTGATGAAGCATCTGTAAAAGGAGTGAGGTCATGCGCATAGTGGTAAACGACATTGCCGCCAGCACCGGTGGCGCTATGACTGTGTTGCGGGATTTTTACCGTTGCGTATGTGAGAACGATACTGAAAATGAGTGGATTTTCCTGTTAGGTGACCGTTATTTTGAGGAAACTGATAACGTGAAGATCCTTCCGCTTCCCGAGATTAAGAAAAGCGGCGTCAAAAAACTGTTGTTTGATTTTGTGACCGGACGCAAATTTATTGCGGCGCTGAAACCCGACGTGGTGTTTTCAATGCAGAACATTATCACCTTTGGCCTGAAAGTGCCGCAGGCGACCTACATTCACCAATCCATTCCGTTTCAGAACGTGAAAAAGTTTTCATTCTTGAAGGTGAGTGAGTGCAAATTAGCGGCTATTCAGCACCTGATCGGTGCCATTATCAAGCGTTCAGCCCAAAAGTGCGATCGTGTCATTGTGCAGACACAATGGATGAAAGAGGCGGTGTGTCGACAGTGCCGTCTGCCTTCCGAGAGAGTCAGCGTGGTGATGCCGCAGGTCAAGCCGTTTGGCGCTGTGCCGGAGGCGAAGTACGATGCGACGACGTTCTTTTTTCCTACCTCCTTCGGCATTTATAAAAATAACGCTGCCGTTTTTGCTGTCAGCGAACAGTTGGAGCAGAAAGGGCTGGATTTTACGGTTACGCTGACCTTGCCTGAGGAGCAGAGCCGTGGACAGGTAACATGCGTAGGCAGATTGCCTTATGAAGAAGTGGTGGCACGGTATCACACCTCTACCTTGTTGTTTCCCTCGTATATCGAAACCTTCGGTTATCCTTTGGCGGAGGCCCGTCAGGCGGGAGCCATCGTACTAGCGGCCGATACCGCCTTTTCTCGTGAGGTGCTGGCCGGATATGAAAATGCGTATTTCTTCGATCCGTTCCAGCCTCAAGAACTGGCCGAATTGATGGAGCGTGTTATCACTGGCGAGATCGTAAAACAAGATGTGCCGGTCTCACAGACGGTGCAGCAGGATAGTTGGTTGGAAGTGATGGACATTGTCAGGAGGACGGTATGAAAATACTGGAAGTATGTGTAGATTTAGATGGTGGCGGCATTGACCGCTATCTACTGAATTATTGTAGCCGTATCCCTGAGATTCAGTTCGATTTTGCCGTAGTGGATAGTAAAATCGGCATATTAGAACCTCAAATAGAGGCGTTGGGATGCCATATCTACCGCGTCCCACGTCAAAGTCGTGGTGTGCGAGCCAATTACAATGCCATCAAGCAGATCTTAACGCAGAACACCTACGATGCCGTTCACGTGCATTTGGGATATCGTGGTGCGGTGGCGCTGTGGTGTGCCAAACGGTGCGGTGTGAAGACGCGCATCGTACACGCACACATTGCAGCGGAGCCGGAATCTGCGAAACGGCGTTTGGTGCGCAAAGGGTTTACGTTTTTAGTGAAACGGCTGGCGACTCATTTGGCCGCTTGCGGTGTGGACGCCGCCAAATGGGTGTGGGGGAAGAAAACCTACGCAAAGGGAAAAGTGATCATCCACAATAATGCTATTGAAACCGCCAAGTATGCCTACTCGAAGGAGGCTCGCACTACTGTGCGCGCCGATCTGGGAATTGATGAGAGCACCTTGGTGGTGGGTCACGTGGGACGTTTGTGCGCCCAAAAGAACCAGCTTCGGCTGCTGGACATTTTCAGCGAGATGCATCGCTTGTGTCCTGACTCGGTTTTGCTTTTGGTTGGTAGAGGTGACCTGGACGAGTCTGTCCGCCGCAAAGTGGAAAAGATGGGGTTGACGGATGCTGTGCGGCTGTTGGGTGTGCGGGACGATGTGCCACAGCTACTGTCGGCGTTTGACGCCTTTGTTTTTCCCAGCACTCATGAGGGCTTGCCCTTCACGCTGATCGAGACCCAATGCAACGGTCTGCCCGCCGTATCGGCGGATACCGTCACTCCGTTGGTTAAATTGGGTGATGATGTACAGTTCTTATCTCTGTCGCAGAGTGACACTGACTGGGCACAGGCGGCGCTGGCGGCTGCAGAGAGGGGACACAACTTCGAAGGCCCCCTCCGTGTGGCAGAGGCCGGTTACGATATTGACCGAGAAGCCGTACGGCTTCGCAATTATTACGCAGATGCGATTAAGGCAGGAGCAACATGATTGATTACAGGCTAAAAAAAGAGAGCATTTGGACCCCTAAAGCACGTGCAACCGTATTGATTGGTTTTGCGCTACGCTTGGTGATGCTGTTTGTCATCATCTATGCGCTGGACGGCGTCTGGGATCTGTATTACCTTGAGGATGACAAAGCGTTTGAGGAATTGGCGGGCAAATATCTGTACAATTCTCATGGTATGTTGGATTTTGAATTGATGGAGGAACTGACCAGAGGTTGGGCTTCACCATTCTGGGCATATGTCTTGTGCGTGTCTACGGGCTTGACGAAAACCATTTATGCCGCTCGCTATATTAACGTGATTCTTTCCACAATTTGCATCGCTGTAGTATATTGTCTTTGCTACGAAATCTCTCAGAATAAGAAGACGGCATTGTTGGCAGCGCGGTTGTTTGCGTATCTGCCTGTTCCTATTCTTATTTCTTGTTTCCCTTTCAAAGACGTTCTCATTACACTTGGCGTTATGTATGCGTTTTACATCTTTATTTGTGTGCAAAAAGATAAGAAAGTGTCGGCTATTCAGTTTCTCTTGTGTGCTCTGCTGTTGGTATGCGTATATTTCACGCGTGGCGCTGTTACCGAGCTCATGCTGATATTTTTGCTGATTTACTACTTGCAAAAGCTATTTCGCAAAAAGCGTTATTTAGCTGCGCTGTTGCTACTGATGGGTGCCGTTGCTATTTTTGTGGCATTCCGTTCTACGATTTTGTCTCCTTTCGAGACAAAAGTGGATACATATGAAAACTACGGTGCTGACGAGGCCAGTGGCCTTAATGCCATCCGCATTACAGGTATTACAGATATTTACAAATTGCCCTTGACATATGCTTTCGCCATGCTGCAACCCATGAAGTTGGAATTGTTGGCCATTGCGGATAACACGCGTCCTTGGCGTACGGTGATGACGTATGCCAATATCACAATGTATCCCGTGGTTGTCGGTGCTTGGCTCTACATGTTTTGTAAAAAGCATAACCTGTTTTTCTGGTTATCCTCTTTCATTATGTTCTCGTCGGTGATTGTGCTGTCTTTGGGTGTCAGCCGTCACTATTTATTTCTGTTGCCTATTCATATGATTAATTTCTCCTTGTATATGGAAGACACGCATATAAACTTTAAAAACCGCAAAACTTTGGTTATCGTCGGTACATTTGCTTTGTTCGTACTGGTATTCTGTTACTCGCTGGTAAAACTGATGTAATTCTATTTGTGGAGGTGAAACGTTATGCCTTTAAGCTTGTTCGTGGACGCATTACCCTACAATGAAATGAAAGCGCATTACGCCGACTGGCAGGCAGATATGCAGTTGAGTGAATTGATCCCCAATATTGCTTATAGCTCCAGCCTCCATTGGCAGCTGTATTGTGATAAATATCCCGACGATCGGGGGGTGCTGGTGGATTGGGTGCGCCAATCGGAAAAGAATAAGGTGGTGCGTTTCCTTTCTACTGTGCTTTCACCGTTGGATAAGATGGGGAATTTGGGGCTTTTGTCTAAAAAGGTGCTGTGCCGTTATGTGATGCGCCGCAACGCTTTTGCCAATATTCCGTATCGTTTTCGCAAGGATTTTTCCGAACAGGGCACCTACCTTTTTTGGGATAAAAGGACCTATCGCGCCGAACCCATCTTTGACGGCTATACCGTCATTTCCCAGGACGAGGGTCACCGTTCTTTCGAGCTGACCTTATCTTTATTGCGTGAGGCGGTGGAACGTGGAGATGCGAATATTTTCGGTGTTTTTGGCTTTGCCGACGCCATAGGACATAAGTGCCGTCGCGGTGAGATTTATTCGGCTCGTCTGCGGCCCTATATGGATACACTGGGTGAGGTGATAACCCTGTATCGAGAGAAACACCCCGATGAAGAGGTGCTGATTGTTTCTGACCATGGTATGAGCACCGTGGAGCGTAAAATTGATCTCAAATTGGAGGAGCGCTTCGGTAAGCAGAAAAAAGGCCGCTATATCGCCTATTGTGACACCGCCGTGATGTCTATTTGGTGCGATGATCCCTCGTTGGAGAAGCCCATCCGCGACTATTTGGCAACCCATACCGAAGGCCATTTGCTGACCGAAGAAGAGCGGGCGTATTTTCGCGCTACGGATCGCAAGTTTGGTGATATCCTTTACATTTTGCGTGAGGGCAATGTTTTTGCCGACAACTGGTTTGGTAAGAGCGTTCGCAAGCCCAACCCCGACGGAGCGGGCATGCATGGCTTTTGGCCGGAATGGGAGGCCAAAGATCAGATGGCTTGTGTCGCCCTCATTAGTGACAATCACACGTTGCAGGAGCAATATGATTATCCTGCGGTGCACAGCCTGATCAAAGAGATTATGAAAGGACGTTGACGGTGGCTTACTTTTATAAAGAAAACCCTGTCTTAGAAGCGCAGGTGGACAGCTATTTTGCGCGTTTGTCAGAGTATAATGATGTCTATTGTGACGGCAAACTGTCGGTGATTCTGTTGGGCAGCCTTTCTCGTGGCGAGGGGACTTGGCAGCCCACCGTTACCGGTGCTCGCATCCTCAGCGATATCGAATATTTCACCGTGTATCCCGATGGCTTTGACGGCTTGAGCGCCTTTACCGATTATGCCAAGGAAGTGCAGCGGGAAGTGTTTGCCGATCAGGATTCGGCGCTGTTTCATATTGATAACACATTTGTACGCCGCGAGGCGTTGCCTCGTATGGAACGCAAGTTGCTCACCTACGACGCAACTCGTATGGGTAAAACGGTGGTGGGGGAGGACTGCGTCCCCTTGCTGCCCATTATCACAGTAGAGAATATCAACTTGTGTGACATTCGCGACATTCTCACGCATCGTGTGTTTTCTGTGCTACATTACGGCTTGCCGATGAAGCGAGAGGGCGATTTGGATGGCTATCGCTATTCCTTGGCAAAAAACTCGTTGGATCTGATGACGGTGCTGCTGGTCTCTTACGGCTTTCTGGAGAGTGGATTTATCCGCCGTCTGGAGTTGGTTAAAGCGTTGCCGATCGAGGAGCGCACCAAGGCGTATTTTGCGTATTGCTTATCCATCAAGTTATCTGCCGCATGTGACGTGACGTTCACCATTGAGGAGATGGAAGAGCAATTTTTGTCTTTGCTGAATGCGCTGTCCCGTTCTTTCCGCGTGCCGCTTAAGAATATATGGCGCAACCGCCGTGCGGTGGTGCGGCGGCGAATGGGTATGATCAAGCGCGCTCTGCGCTACCGTCATCTGCCGCGATGCGGTCATTTGAAGAGTTTGATCGTTTCTTTCGAGAAGAAATTGCCGCTGACCTACCGCCAGCTTAATAACAACTTGATCATCAACGGGTATCCTACCTGATCGACATAGTAAGGAGACGTTTGTTTTGAATAAAACAGCGAAAAACACAGCAATATACTTTGCCGGCACGGTCATAATGGCGGTATTTGGTTTTATCAACACTATGTTGCTAACGCGGGTGTTGGATGAACAGGTATATGCTATGTATGGCTTGCTACATAATTTTGTTACCACCGTCGTGATGTTCATCAGTTTTGGTTATGATACGGCCTATTCCCGTTTTTATTACCAACACAACCAGCCACAGAACAGATTTTTAGTTAAGTCAATGCTTGTTCCGATTGGTTTGTTTTTAGTATTTACGGTTGTGTTGGTGGAGCCGCGGCAATATTTGGTGCAATATATATTTGGAGATCGGTTTTCTGCAATTGCAATATTGTTGTTGTTGTGCTATATTTTCTTTTCATTTGTACATCGCTTTACTCAGTTAACTGCGCGAATGGAAGAACGCGCATTCAATTATGTTGCTTCTAGTTTTATTGGAAGATTCGGTTTTGTGATCATAGTTTTCATCGTTTTTTTACTTTGGAACGAGGTCGGATTTGATTGGATTCTTTGGTCTTCTCTAATTGGGGCGGCCGGTGCTACACTGATAAACCTATGGGTTTTGTTTGCAGTACGTCTGCAAGTCAATGATAACGGCGGACCTATCGGGCATCGAGAAATGATGGCTTATGGCTTTCCTCATATGATAAATAGCGTCTTGATATTGGCCATCCCTTTAATTGAAAAATTGATTGTACGCGATTTGGCTGGTTGGGAGATACTTGGTATTTATACGGCAGCTGCTGTTTTTCAAACCGTTGTATCTATGGTTACGCTTACTGTGAACAACATTTGGAATCCTCTGGTTTTCAAACATTGTGACCAACCGGTTCTTTTTAAACCCATTTTGCACAGTTTTGGAAATGTAATTACCGTCATTATTGTTTCCGGATTTTCGTTGTGTGTTTTACTGCGGCGGTGGCTGGTATTGATTTTGGATAGAAGCTATTTCAACGTGTATATTATTGCGCCTGCTATTTGTTTTGGCGCTTGTCTTACATTGCTGTCGGTTATTTATGCTTCTGGAATCAACATTGTTAAGAAGACAATTCACCACGTGGTAGAACCCATTTTGCAGATGATCTTCTCTTTGGTTTGTTGCCACTTGTTTATTCCTCCTCTTGGTTTGGTGGGGGTTGGTATTGCTGTTTTGATCAGTGTTGTGCTCAGCCGTATCTACAAGATGATTGTCGGTCTTCATCTGTATGACACCGGCGCATCGGAGCATAAGATGTGGATTTTAATGGGTTTGTGTACAGCGGTAGCATTTGCATCGCTTTTCTTAACCAGCTTCATTGCGGATTTGGTTATGTTTATCGTGTTGATTGTGGCGATGTTGTTGGTTTTGAATAAAGATCTGATAACCGTTGTAAACACAGCAAAAACGTTGTTGATACCTAAGAAAAAATCCGTTAAAAATGAGGTGCAGGAATGATGAAACCATACATTATCGGCATTGCCGGCGGCAGCGGATCGGGCAAGTCCACCTTTGCTCAGCGACTGAAAAATGCGTTTCCGGACCAGGTGTCGCTGGTCAGCTGTGACAATTACTATTTGCCCCATGACGAGCTGTCGCTGGAAGAGCGCGCCAATTTGAACTATGACGCCCCCTACGCTTTGGAGTTTGATTTGATGGTGCGCCATTTGGAAGAACTGAAGCGAGGGCAGACGGTGCAATGCCCAGTGTATGATTTTACCCGCCACACCCGCAGTAACGCGGTTACCCCCATCGAGCCTCGCCCTATTATCCTCATTGACGGTATTTTGATTTTCCACGACCCGGCTTTGCGGTCGTGTATGGACCTCAAAATCTATGTAGAGACGGATGCCGACGAGCGTATCCTGCGCCGTGCCCGACGCGATATGCGAGAGCGTGGACGCGATCTTGATAGTGTGATTCATCAGTATCTCTCCACCGTTAAGCCGATGCACAACGCCTACGTGGAGCCCACCAAGGTGTTTGCGGATGTCATTCTCAATGGTGGTAAAAACGAACAGGCCTTCATCTTGGTCAAAACACAAATTGACCAGTTATTACGTGAGCAGGAGGAATTGTAATATGTCTGTTTTTAAGGATAAAACGCTTCTCATCACCGGTGGTACCGGTTCTTTCGGCAATGCGGTGCTCAACCGTTTTCTCAACACCGATATCGGCGAGATTCGCATTTTCTCCCGTGACGAGAAGAAGCAGGACGATATGCGCCACGAGTTTCAGGCTAAGATGCCTGAGGTGGCGGAGAAAATCAAGTTTTTCATCGGCGACGTGCGTGATTTGCATAGTGTGCGCGGTGCGATGTACGGTGTGGACTATATCTTTCACGCTGCTGCCTTAAAGCAGGTGCCTTCCTGTGAGTTTTTTCCCATGGAGGCGGTGCGCACCAATGTTATCGGCACCGACAATGTGCTGACTGCCGCCATTGAGGCGGGGGTGGACTCGGTGATCTGCCTCTCCACCGATAAGGCGGCCTATCCCGTCAACGCCATGGGTATCACTAAGGCGTTGGAAGAGCGTGTGGCGGTGGCCAAGGCCCGTACCACCGACACCACAAAGATTTGCTGCACCCGCTACGGCAATGTGATGTGTTCTCGTGGCTCGGTCATCCCTCTTTGGATCGAGCAGATCAAAGCCGGCAATCCCATTACCATCACCGAGCCCTCTATGACCCGTTTTATCATGAGCTTGGATGAGGCTGTGGACTTGGTGCTGTTTGCCTTCGAAAACGGCACCAGTGGCGACATTTTGGTGCAGAAAGCACCCGCTTGCACCATCGAGACCTTGGCAAAGGCGGTCACCGAACTGTTCGACAGCAGCACCGAGATTAAGGTCATCGGCATCCGTCATGGCGAGAAGATGTACGAGACCCTGCTCACCAATGAGGAATGTGCCAACGCGGTGGATATGGGCGATTTCTATCGCGTTCCCGCCGACAACCGTGGCCTCAACTACGACAAATATTTCAGCGACGGAAACAAGGACCGCAACCCGCTGTCCGAGTTCAACTCCAACAACACCCAACTGTTGGATGTGGAGCAGGTGAAGGAGAAACTGCTCTCTCTGCAGTACATTCGTGATGAGATTGCCGCTTGGAAGGATAAGTAAGAATGGATTTGTTTCAACAACAAGCTTTGGCGTTGATTCGCGGTGCTTTGAAGGGGGAAAAATGTACCCTTCCGGAGGCGCCGGATATGGACGGCCTGCTGAAATTGGCGAGCAAGCACAAGATTGCCGCCTTAATGTACTATGCCCTCCACAACGCCGGCTATGACAACGATCCTGTTACGCAGCAGTTGTTTTTCCATTGCTGTCGATATATGGCAATTAGCGAAGGACAAATGGCGATGCTGGGTCGTGTGACTGCCGCTTTCGAAGAGCGTCACATCGACTATCTCCCGCTCAAAGGTGTGCTGCTCAAAGAAATCTACCCCCGGCCCGAAATGCGGCGCATGGGAGATGCGGATATTCTTTTCCGCCGTGAGCAGTACGAGGATATTAAAGTGGTGCTGACCGAGTTGGGGTTCTCCTTCGACTACGAGACGGATCATGAGGCGGTGTGGAAGCATCCCAGTCTGCTATTGGAGATGCACAAGCGTATTGTGCCGCGCCGTGACAAGGATCTCTATCGCTATTTCGGTAACGGTTGGTCTCACGCCATAGCGAACGAGGACAATCCATACCGCTACCATTTCACTCTCGAGATGCAGTTTGTCAGCCTGTTTATCCACCTCGTCAAGCATTATCGTGGCGGCGGCATCGGTTTGAGCCACATGATTGACCTGTGGGTGTTCCGTCGCCATTATCCGGAGCTGGACGAGGCAATGATCCGCGCCGAGTTGGACAAGGTCTATTTGGGTGAGTTTTACGCCAATGTGTGGGAAACCTTGCAGGTCTGGTTCGAGGGGGCAGAGGCCACCGAAAAGACGGATTTCATCACCAACGTGATTTTTGAAAACGGTGTCTACGGCACCCGTGAGCGAGCGCACCTGTCCTATGTTGCCAAGGCAGGTCATGGTGCGAAAGCCCATAAAAATAGCTATGTAACGAAATGGTTACATTTAGTGTTCCCACCTAAGAGTGCTTTGCAGACTAAATATCCCGTGTTGCGACGGTGCGCTGTGCTGTTGCCTGTTATCTGGGTGGTGCGTTGGGTGGATACGCTTCTGTTCCATCGTAAACGTATCGCACAGCGCAACACCGATATTCAGCGTACAAACGTAGAGAGCATTGAGCAGTTTGAGCAGGCTTTGCATTATGTGGGATTGGAATATCATTTTGAAGAGGAGTGATGCCTTGTGAAGATACTGGTTACCGGCGCTCATGGCTTTGTTGGTAAGAATTTGTGTGCCACACTGTATAATATTGCCGCCGGCAAAGATCGCTCCCACGGCATCGATGCGGACATCACCGTGTATGAATACGACCTGGACACCGATCCCGCTTTGCTGGACGTTTATTGCAGTGATTGCGATTTTGTGTTCCACTTGGCAGGTGTCAATCGCCCTCAAGATCCCGCGGAGTTTATGACGGGCAATTTTGGTTTTACTTCTGTTTTGCTCGATACGCTGCGTCAGCATAATAACACCTGTCCCGTGATGCTGTCCTCCTCCATTCAGGCGGCATTGGACAATCCCTATGGTCAATCCAAAATGGCAGGGGAGGAGTTGCTTCTTTCTTATGGTAAGGAGACGGGGGCGGATGTATTGATTTATCGCTTGCCCAATGTGTTTGGCAAGTGGTGCCGTCCCAATTATAATTCCGCCATCGCTACCTTCTGCTACAATGTGTCCCATGACCTGCCGATTCAGGTCAACGACCGCGCCATTCAGTTGACATTGGTGTATGTTGATGACGTGGTGGACGAGCTGGTGCGGGCATTGGAAGGCAATCCCGACCGCGATGGTGACTATTGCCGTGTACCCGTGGAGCATAAGGCGACCTTGGGGGAGATCGTGGATTTGATCTACACTTTTCACGATCAACCGGCCACTTTGATGATGCCGGAGATCCCCAACGGCAGTTTCGCCAAGAAGCTGTATTCTACGTATCTATCCTATCTGCCGGCCGACAAAGCCATCTTCGATCTCAAGATGAACGTGGATGACCGTGGCAGTTTTACGGAACTCTTAAAGACCGCATCCTGCGGTCAGTTCAGCGTGAACATTTCTAAACCCGGCATTACCAAAGGACAGCATTGGCATCACACTAAGTGGGAGTTCTTTATGGTGGTGTCCGGAACAGGTCGCATTGAACAGCGTAAGATTGGCACCGATGAGGTGCTGACCTTTGATGTGTCTGGCGAGCGTATTCAGGCAGTGCAGATGTTACCCGGCTATACTCACAATATTATCAACCTGTCGGAGACACAGGATTTGGTGACCGTGATGTGGGCAAACGAACTCTTCGACCCCAATAAACCCGATACGTTTTTTGAGAAGGTGTAAGTATGGAAATGAAAGTGGATTATTCCGATGTGAAATTTCAGGATAATGGCAAGCTGAAATTGCTTATTATCGTGGGCACCCGACCCGAGATTATTCGTTTGGCTGCTGTCATCTCTAAGTGCCGTCGCTATTTTGACTGTATTTTGGCGCACACGGGTCAGAACTATGATTACAACCTCAACGGTGTCTTCTTCCGCGATTTGAAATTGGATGACCCCGAGGTGTATATGGATGCGGTAGGAGATGATTTGGGTGCTACCGTAGGCAATATCATCAACGCCTCTTATAAGCTGATGGCGCAGGTGAAACCCGATGCTCTGCTCATTCTGGGTGACACCAACTCTTGTCTGTCTGCCATCGCCGCTAAACGTTTGCATATCCCGATTTTCCATATGGAGGCGGGTAATCGTTGCAAAGATGAGTGCTTGCCGGAGGAGACCAACCGCCGTATTGTGGACATCATCTCCGATGTGAATTTGGCCTATTCTGAGCATGCTCGTAAATATCTCCATGAGTGCGGTCTGCCCAAGGAGCGGGTTTACGTCACCGGTTCCCCTATGGCTGAGGTGTTGCGTGAGAATTTGGCGGATATCGAGGCTTCCGATATTCACGCTCGCTTGGGTTTAGAAAAGGGCAAGTACATCTTACTGTCTGCCCATCGCGAGGAGAACATCGACACCGAAAAGAATTTTCTCTCGCTATTTACCGCCATCAACAAGATGGCTGAGAAGTACGATATGCCTATTCTCTATTCCTGCCATCCTCGCTCCAAGAAGCGGTTGGAGCAGAGCGGCTTTGTGTTGGATGAGCGTGTGATCCGCCACGAACCTTTGGGTTTCCACGACTATAACTGTTTGCAGATGAACGCTTTTGCGGTGGTATCTGACAGCGGCACCTTGCCGGAGGAGAGCTCCTTCTTCACTTCCATCGGCAAGCCGTTCCCGGCGGTGTGCATCCGCACCTCCACCGAGCGCCCCGAGGCGTTGGACAAGGCCTGCTTTGTGCTGGCAGGTATCGACGAGAAAAGTCTGTTGCAGGCGGTAGATACCGCCGTTACCGCCAATGCGGAGGGCGACTACGGAATCCCCGTGCCGGACTATATCGAGGAGAATGTGTCCACTAAGGTGGTTAAGCTGATTCAGTCCTATACCGGAGTGGTCAATAAAATGGTCTGGCGCAAAAGCTAAAAAGGAAACAGAGGTCATCCACGGATGACCTCTGTTTTTTATAGCATATTCCTTGTTTTTGTCTCATACAATCTACCAAGCGTTAGGAGTTGATTGTATGAGGGAAACGGTACTGGACCGAGCCGTTGTGCTGGGAGAATACATATTGGATACCGGCGCCACGGTTCGGGCAACGGCGAAGCGGTTTCATATTAGTAAATCCACGGTACATAAGGATGTGTCCGAGCGATTGCAGACGGTAAATCCACAGCTGTATGGGCAAGTGCGGCACGTGCTGGAGGTCAATAAGGCGCAGCGGCATATTCGCGGCGGCCAGGCAACCCGCCGCAAATACAAAGGGGAATAAGGCATAAGAAAAGCCTACACACATGGGTGTGCAGGCTTTTTGCTTTACAGCACGAAAACCGCTGATTTCACTGGCTTTACAGATCTTTTTTGATTTTGTCCAGCGCACCCTTTTCCAATCGGCTTACCTGCGCTTGGGAGATGCCGATTTCGCCGGAAACTTCCACCTGGGTCATTCCTTTGATGAATCGAAGATTTAATATTTTCTTTTCGCGGTCGGATAAGGCGGCGATGGCGTCTTTGAGGGTGATCTCATCCAGCCAGTTGCGATCATCGTTGCTGTCACCGACTTGATCCATGACGAAAATCGTGTCTCCGCCGTCATTATACACCGGTTCGTAGAGACTGATCGGGTCTACAATGGCTTCTAAAGCCAAGACTACTTCTTCACGAGGCAGATCGAGCCGCTGGGCGATCTCTTCTACGGTTGGCTCGCGGGATAATTCGGCCAAAAGCGCTTCTTTGGCTTGCATGGCACGATAGGCCACATCGCGCATGGAGCGGCTGATGCGAATCGCGTTGTTGTCCCGTAAATAACGGCGGATTTCCCCAATAATCATGGGAACGGCATAGGTGGAAAAACGCACATTTGGGATAAATCAAAGTTGTCAATGGATTTGATGAGCCCAATGCACCCGACTTGAAACAAATCATCGGGGTTTTCACCTCGTCCGGCAAAGCGTTGTACCACACTAAGCACCAGTCGCAGATTTCCTTGTACCAGCTCATCGCGGGCTTGCCGATTTCCCTCGTGCATTTCGCGAAGGAGGCGGGTTTTTTCCGCTTCGGTAAGCACCTTCAACGTGGCGGTGTTGACACCGCATATCTCAACCTTGTTGTACATTTCCATCCCCATCCTTTCATAGTGAGAGTATGGACAGGATAGGGGAGGAACATTCAAACAAAAAAGCCTTCGGCAATAGCCGAAGGCTTTTTGTGTTTACCTTTTAGTAAGATCACACAGCGCGAGTGACCTTTCCGGAACGCAGGCAGCGGGTGCAGGCGTACACACGCTTGGGGGAACCGTCAACGATCGCCTTAACGCGGCGGATGTTGGCCTTCCAGCAGCGATTGGAACGTCTGTGGGAGTGGGACACACGGATACCGAAGGTAACGGCCTTGCCACAATATTCACACTTTGCCATTGTTCTGCACCTCCTTTTGTCACGCCGACCGCGGTCGGACCAAGCATAGTTTCTGTGAGGACAGAGTATCCCCACAGCGCAACGGAAACAGTTTAGCAGATTATGACGAAAAAATCAAGTCTTTTTTGCAAGGTTTGTAAAAATATTTTATTCTTCATGTTTGTTTATGGAAAACACTTGTATTTTTCGTTTCCATTTGGTACAATAATATGGATTATATTGGAGAAGTTTGTGTGTGCATTTCATGGAGGTAGTACTATGCTGTGGAATTTTATGCAGATGCGGGATGTTATGACGCCGCTGCAGTTGCTGTTGATGATGCTATCCTATGCCGTAGTGCTGTTTTTGTGTTTACCGGTGCACGAGTTGGCGCATGGATTGGTGGCCCATTGGTGCGGAGATGACACCGCAAAATGGTACGGCCGATTGACCTTAAATCCATTGAAGCATTTGGATGTGTGGGGTTCGGTGATGATTTTGGTGGCCGGTATCGGCTATGCAAAGCCGGTTCCTGTCAACAGCCGAAATTTCCGCAACTATAAACGAGATATGATCCTGGTGGCATTAGCTGGCCCCTTATCCAATTTCTTGATGGCGGTGTTGGCGGTGGGTATTTTCCGCGTCAGCAGTCTGTTTGTCACAAATTTTGATACTTTGTTTTGGCTTTGGTATATCCTGATCGGCATTGTTGCTTCGATCAACGTTTCGTTGATGGTTTTTAATTTGTTGCCCATCCCGCCGTTGGACGGTAGTCGCCTTTGGAGCACCTTACTTCCCGGTCGGTGGGCCTACACACTGGAACAGTACAGTCATTATATTACGATTGGTGTACTGTTGCTGGTGTTTACCGGTGTTTTGGATGGCCCCCTCAACCTGATGCAAAATGCGGTTGTCAGTTTGATCGGTACTCTGATGGGTGAGCCGGATGTGTTTAATTTCTATGCATTGATCGGTTTGGCATAATTACGCATATAGGAGCATTTTGATGGAAACCATATCCTATAAGTTACCGGATTTTGAAGGGCCTTTGGATCTGCTTCTCTTTCTGGTGCAAAAGAACAAACTGAATATTTACGACATACCTATTGCACAGGTGTTGGAGCAGTATTTGGAAGCCATTCAGCAGATGAAGGACTACAACATGGATGTGGCCACCGAGTTTTTGGAGATGGCGGCCCGTCTGGTGCACATCAAATCCGTGATGCTGCTGCCTCGCTACGAGGAGGAGACCGAAGAACTGCGTCGTGAGCTGAGCGGGCAGTTGATTGAGTATCAGTTGTGCCAGCAGATGGCGCGTCGTTTGGCGGTGGATTATGTTGGCGGTGACCTTTTTATCCGCGAGGCGGAAGAGGTAGAGCCGGATATGACCTATCGTCGCACTCATAAAGCCGAGGAAATGTTGGACGCCTTTTTATCTGCCGCCGGTCGCGGTAAGCGGCGTATGCCGCCGCCTGCACAGGCATTTCATGGCATTGTGGCGCGCAAGATCGTGCCCGTGTCTACCAAGATTGCGTATGTGTTGCGTAAGCTGTATACCCGTGGCAAGGTTACATACCAATCCTTGTTTAAAAAGGCGGAAACCAAGTCGGATCTGGTGGCCACTTTTCTTGCCTTGTTAGAGCTGATCAAATCGAAGCGCATCAGCGTTGAGGGGGAAGGGGAAAACCAGCAGGTGCAGATGCGTCCGCCGGAGGAGTGGGATACCACCATCCCCGAGGAATTTGACGAGGAAAACGAGCACACGGAGGTGCTGACAGATGGAAATTAAACAGTATCAAGCTGCCATTGAGGCCATTTTGTTTGCCAGCGGCGAGCCGGTGCCGGTATCCCGTTTGGCGTTAGCACTGGAATTGGACGAAGAGACCACCCGCCGCATTGCGGAGGATTGGGCGCAGGACGTCAACACACGAGAGGGTGGTATGACCGCATTGCGGTTGGACGATCAATATCAGCTGTGCAGTAGTAAAGCTTATGCCGGCTATGTGCGTAAGGCGATGGACATTCGCCGCAACACGCCCCTTTCTCAGGCGGCGATGGAGGTGTTGGCCATTATCGCCTACAATCAGCCGGTGACGCGTCCCTTTGTGGAGCAGGTGCGTGGCGTGGATTGCAGTGCGGTGATTCAGGGCCTTCAACAGAAAGGACTTATCGAGGAAAAGGGCCGTATGGACCTGCCCGGTCGTCCTTTGTTGTACGGAACTACTGCCAACTTCCTGCGATGCTTTGGCATCTCTTCGTTGGATCAGTTGCCTCCTCTGCCGCAAAAGGAGGATAATACCATGCGTGAGACCACGCTGGATGAGGTGCTGATGGAGCAACAGCCTGTTAATGATGGTGTGTTCGGCCCCGATGAGGAATACGAAGATAGCGTGGATGACGGACAGGAGGAATAATCCGTGTGGGTTTGGTATAGCCTGCTGGGTTTGCTCTTATTGCTGATTGTGGCGTTGTCGGTGCCGGTTTACGGTCGTATTGCATACGAAGGCGAACTGTTGGTGCGGATTCGTGTGCTGGGTATCCCGATTACGTTGACACCTGCGCCACCAAAAAAAGAAAAGATGTCGTTGCGTTCTGTCGGCAAAAAGGCAAAGAAGCCGACAACCGAGAAACCGTCCAAGGTCAAGGAAATGATCGCGTTGATGAAACAGGACGATTTGGCCGGAACGCTGCATTTTCTTCATGAGGTAGCACGATTGGCGGCCAAAGCGGTGGGGCGTATTTTGCGTTCCGTGACGGTGAATCGGATGGATTTACAATTGCTTATTGCGACCGATGATCCCGCTGTGACGGCACAGCGATACGGACAGGTTTGTGGCGTGTTATATCCCGCCTTGGCGGGTATTGAAAGCGCGGTACGCATCCGTCACCGCAAAGTGAGAGTGGAGCCCAATTTCTTAATGGAAAAAAGCGCTGTGCGCTTTGACGTGCGCCTGCGGTTGTCGGTGTGGCGACTGTTGGGCGCGGGAATTGCCCTGCTATGGGGATTCCTAATGATAAAAGAGCAAAGTGATCCCCAAATTACGAAGGAGGTTTCCTAATATGAACAGCAACGTAGAAGGTTTGATGGGTGTATCTGTGGAGAAGATCCGCGAAATGGTGGATGCCAACACGGTAATTGGTACGCCGATTGCCGTAGGTGACGGTGTGACCATTATTCCCGTTTCCAAGGTGTCTTATGGTTTTGCTTCCGGCGGTTCCGATTTGCCCGCGAAGAGCAGTTCCGATTTGTTCGGTGGTGGCGCCGGTGCGGGCATTAATATCACTCCCGTGGCCTTTTTGACCATCAAGGACGGCGAAATCAATTTGCTTCCTGTCGTTTCCAAGCCGGATACACTGGATCGTTTGGTTTCTTTGGTGCCGGAAGCGGTGAGCAAGATCTCCGACATGAAAAAGAAGAAAGAAGACAAGACTGAGGAATAAGGAGAAACCCTATGGCATTGGTACGCCTGCAAAAGGTGTTGTCCGAGCGCGGAATTGCATCCCGCCGCAAGGCGGAGGAGCTGATTGCCGCAGGACACGTTAAAGTAAACGGTCGCCCGGCACAACTGGGTGACAAGGTGGATGACCGAAAGGATGTCATCCACGTTCGTGGCAAAAAACTGGGCGTGGCACCGAAATCGGTGTATATCGCCCTACATAAACCGCGGGGATATATCACCACGATGGCTGACGAAAAAGGGCGTAAATGCGTGGAAGAGTTGGTGCGCAGCGTGGGGGTGCCGGTGCACCCCATCGGCCGCTTGGATCGTGAGTCTGAGGGGTTGTTGCTCTTTACCAATGACGGTGATTTTTCCAATGCGGTAATTCATCCCTCCACCCATGTGCCAAAGCATTATCGTGTCACGTTGCGTACACCGATGACCGAGGAGCAACGTCTACAATTCGAAGAGGGCGTGATGCTGGACGGCCGTCGCACCGCTCCTTGCGAGGTGCGTATCGTTTCCAGCGCTCCCGATCGTTGCGTGGTGGAAATTACGCTGTATGAGGGGCGCAATCGCCAAATTCGTCGCATGTGTGAGCTGTTCGGCTTGGAGGTTGTTCGCCTGCGTCGTAATGCTATCGGCAAGGTGAAGCTGGGTATGCTCCCCGTGGGCAACTGGCGTTATCTCACTCCGGATGAGGTGCGCAATCTGGTGATGGCCACCGGTGTGACCAAGAAGATTGCCGCCGGCTATATCAAGTATGGGAAGGAGCCTGACCGTGATTACCATACTGCCCGCCGATAAGGCGTTTTTGCAGAGTGTCGCCGCCCCCGATGGGGTTGAGGCGATGGTGCTGCGGGACAGTGACGGAACGGTGTTTGGACACGCTCTGTTTCGTGTAACGGGAGATAGGGTAGAGGTGTTGTCTGTTCGCACCGATCTGCCTGTGATGGCAGAGGGATTGATTCGCTCGGTGCTGAATGTTGGTGATTGCCGTGGCGCTACCGAGGGTTTCTGTTCCGACGAGAGTATGTCGGCGATGCTCCGCCATCTGGAGTTCCAGCCGACGGAGAATGGTTACGCTGTCTCCTTGGCACAGTTTTTTCGTGGCGAGTGCCACTGTCAGTGATTTTGCAAATAATTAGGCAATATGCTTTTTTGAAAGGATGATTATCAATGAAAAAGTTCCACATCACCGTTAATGGTAACGCCTACGAGGTGGACGTCGAGGAAATCGGCGCCGCTTCTGCCTCTGCGGTTGCTCCCGCTGCGGCTCCGGCGGCTGCTGCTCCTGCCGGCGGTACCGTCATTACCTGCCCTATGCCCGGCACCATTATTGATATTAAGGTTTCTGCCGGTCAGGCCGTGACTGAGGGTCAGGTGCTGGTGATTTTCGAGGCCATGAAGATGGAAAATGAGATTGTCGCCCCCTGCGCCGGTACCGTTGCCTCCATCAACTGTGGCAAGGGTGACAGCGTGGATTCCGGTTCTGTTCTGCTGAGCCTGAACTAATTGTGAGGTGAAAGATATGGCTAAACCCATTAAAATCACCGAGGTGGTGCTTCGCGACGCTCACCAGTCGTTGCTGGCTACCCGTATGACCATGGACGAGATGCGTCCTATCTTGGCTGAGATGGATAAGATTCCTTATTTCTCCGTCGAGTGCTGGGGCGGCGCTACCTTCGACTCCTGCATCCGTTTCCTGGGGGAGGATCCCTGGGATCGTCTGCGCATTATGCGTCAGGAGATGCCCCACCAGAAGTTGCAGATGCTCTTCCGCGGTCAGAACATGCTGGGTTATCGTCCTTATGCTGACGACGTGGTGGAATATTTTGTGCAGAAGTCGGTGGCCAACGGTATTGACGTCATCCGTATCTTTGATGCCCTCAATGATGCGCGTAACCTGCAGACCGCTATCAAGGCCGCTAACAACGAAAAGGCTCACGTGCAGGGCTGCATCAGCTACACCCTCAGCCCCGTGCACAACAACGAATATTACGCAGAGTACGCCAAAACCTTGGAGGAGATGGGGGCACACTCCATCTGCATCAAGGATATGGCGGGCCTGCTGACTCCCTATGCTTGCTACGACTTGGTTTCCCGCTTGAAGGAGACGGTGTCCATTCCCGTGGATATTCATAGCCACTACACTGCCGGCTTGGCTTCTATGTCCATTATGAAAGGCATTGAAGCGGGTGCGGATATTGTGGATACCGCTATGAGCCCCCTGTCTGTGGGTACCTCTCATATGCCAACCGAGTCCTTGGTGGCGGCCTTACAGGGTACGGAGTACGATACCGGTTTGGATCTCAACCAGCTTAACGTGGTGCGTACTCACTTTGCTAAGTTGCGCGAGAAGTACATCGGTTCCGGTCAGATCAGCCACAAGTCCTTGGGTGTGGACGCCAATACTCTGCTGTATCAGGTGCCCGGTGGTATGTTCTCCAATATGCTGGGTCAGCTGAAGGAGGCAGGAAAAGAAGATAAGCTGGATGAGGTGTTGGCGGAGATCCCTCGTGTGCGTAAGGATTCCGGCTATCCTCCTCTGGTGACTCCCACCAGCCAGATCGTGGGCACCCAAGCGGTGTTTAACGTCATTCTGGGCGAGCGCTACAAGATGGTGACCAAGGAGTTCCGCGGTATGATCCACGGTGATTACGGTAAGACTCCTGCCCCCATCGACCCGGAGTTCTCTAAGAAAATTTTGGGTGACGACCAGCCCATCACCTGCCGTTTTGCGGATACCTTGGCTCCTGAGTTGGACAAACTGCGCGAGGAGGCTGCGCCCTATGTGAAGCAGGAGGAGGATGTGCTGACCTACGCCATGTTCCCCCAGGTGGCACCTAAATTCTTTGCAAACCGCGACAAGAAAGAGGATACATCGGCACCTTACAGTCCGGAGGTTGTCGTCACTCCTGTTAATTGATTTAAAACGCCGTCTGCCGATAGGGCAGGCGGCGTTTTTGACTTTTCTTAGCGGATGTGACGAAGCGTGTCTTGGTGAATAACCGACAATATGGTATAATATCCACAACGAAAGGATGCTGATGATGGAATTTTACGAAAAATTGCAAGCTTTGCGCAAGCAGAGCGGTCTCACGCAAGAGGAATTAGCTCAAGTACTGTACGTGTCGCGCACAGCGATCTCCAAATGGGAGTCGGGTAGGGGATACCCTAACATCGAATCGTTGAAGGCCATCGCCGCTTATTTTTCGGTGACAGTGGATGCTCTATTGTCCGGTGAGCAGGTGCTAAGCATCGCCGAAAAGGAACAGCAGCAAAAGCGAGCGCAACTGTGTGACCTAATTTTGGGTTTGTTGAATAGTAGTGTAGCGTTACTTTTGGTGTTGCCTTGTTTTAGACAGACGGTGGACGGCGATGTACAGGCGGTATCTTTGTTGTGTTTGATCGCTGTGAATTCCTACACGTATGTTTTCTATTGGATAGCGATCGGTCTTTGCGTTGGTGTTGGTGCTTTGATGTTGTTTATGCAGAAGTGTCATTCCCATTGGTGGATGAGGGCAAAGCATATTCTTTCTTTGGCAGTGGTCAGTCTGGGAGTCTTGTTGTTTATTCTAGGAACGCAACCCTATGCAGCGGTATTGTTGTTCTCTTTTCTAACCATACAGGTGTTGCTGTTGCTGAAAAAGTGATGACACCTAGCGTATCACTGCTGTGACGACTCGTTGCTTGCATACTGGTGCTCCATCTCTTATGCTGTAGTTAAAGTCGTGTAGGAGGTAGAGAAATGAAAAAGAGATATGGAACAAGTGCGGGTTTGTTGTTTGCGTTTGCACTATGGACGGTGGCTGTCCTCTTTGTGGATGTGGCGGCTATCGGACCTGGAGGGTCCGTGGTTGGCTTTGCTACACTGAATGCGTGGTTTCATCGATTGACCGGAGTGCATATGACCTTGTACACCATCACTGACTGGCTCGGTCTGGTACCTGTGGCTGTATGTGTCGCGTTTGCGCTCTTTGGTTTGTGCCAATGGATACGGCGTAAGAGAATCAATTATGTAGATGCGGATATACTAATCCTTGGTGGATTTTATATTGTTACTATCGTGGCCTATCTGTTGTTTGAGGCGGTGGTGATCAACTACCGACCTATCTTGATTGAGGGTTGCCTGGAAGCTTCCTATCCGTCCTCCACAACCTTGCTTACACTGTGTGTGATGTCTACGGCCGGATTGCAGTTGCGCAGACGTATGCGGTGTGGCATATTTCGTAACATTGTGTTAACTGCACTGGGTGTGTTTACCATTTTTATGGTGATAGGGCGTTTGATTTCGGGTGTACATTGGTTGACCGATATTGTTGGTGGCATTTTGCTCAGCGCCGGATTGGTATGGATGTATGCTGCGGTTTGTTATGTAGGAAACTGATATGTAAGCCACTGTTTGTAAAAGCAAACGGTGGCTTTTTGTGATCCTATTGACTTTTGTGATAGGTTGTGATAAAATAACATACGATATATAACGACTGGTATATTATGGAGGTGCGATATGCCGCCTAAGGTGTTAATAGCAAAAGAGAGTATTGTCAACGCTGCTGTGAGTGTGGTGAGATGCAACGGAGCGTCTGCGCTGAATGCGCGTACAGTTGCCGCTGCTTTGGGCTGTTCCACACAGCCGATTTTCTCCAATTTCGCCTCAATGGAAGAGCTGCGTTTGGAGGTAGCACGACAGGCGGATACGCTGTATCAGGAATATGTCCGCCGAGAGACGGAGAGCGGTGAATATCCTCCTTACAAAGCCGGTGGTATGGCCTATATCCGTTTTGCCAAAGAGGAGAAAGAGCTGTTCAAGCTTTTGTATATGTGCGACCGCTCGGCGGAAGAGACCACCGCTGAGTCCACCTCCTTCAGCCAGATGGCCGATATCGTTCGTAACAATACGGGATTGGACGCTGATACAGCCCGGTTGTTTCATTTGGAAATGTGGGCTTATGTTCACGGAATTGCCGTTATGTTTGCCACAGGTTTTCTTGATTTGGCGTGGGAATTGGTGAGCCGCATGCTTACCGATGCGTATCAAGGACTGCGCAAACAATATGGAGTGGAGGAATAAGACATGGATGCCATTCGCATAGAAGGACTGACCAAAGAGTACAAAGACGTGGTGGCGGTGGATCACCTGACTTTGACAGTTGGTCAGGGTGAGCTTTTATCCCTTTTGGGGGTGAACGGCGCGGGAAAAACCACCACGATTAAGATGCTTTCCGGCTTAACGCGCCCTACCTGTGGTGACGCTTATTTGGGAGGGTATAGCGTCGTGTCCGATTCGACCTCTGTGAAAAGCATCATTGCGGTATCACCGCAGGAAACGGCGGTAGCTCTCGGTTTGTCGGTGAGGGAAAATCTGCAACTGATTGCCGGTGTGCACGGCTTTGATAAGGATAAAAGAAACGCAAAAATCGACGAATTAACCGATTTATTGGGGCTGAACTCTATTCTCGAAAAGAAAGCGGGAAAACTGTCCGGCGGTTGGCAACGTCGTTTGAGCATCGCCATGGCGCTGATCAGTGAGCCGCAAATTCTGTTTCTCGATGAGCCGACACTGGGCTTGGATGTGTTGGCGCGTAGTGACCTGTGGGACATCATTCGTTTGCTCAAAGGCAAGGTGACCATCATCCTCACCACCCACTATATGGAGGAGGCGGAAGCTTTGTCGGATCGGGTTGCTATTATGAAGGATGGCAAATTGCTGCTCTGTGATGCGGTGGATGAAATCAAGCGAATGGCGGGTACAGACAACTTTGAACAAGCCTTTATCCGCGTGGTGAAGGGGGTGGCACAATGAGAATGCTTGCCCTTGCAAGCCGTAACGCCAAAGAGATTTTGCGCGATCCTATCAATTTGGCGTTTGGTCTTGGATTTCCGTTGGTACTGATTCTTTTGCTCAGTGCCATACAGGCAAACGTCCCTGTACCTCTGTTTGAAATACAACATTTGGCACCCGGTATTGTGGTGTTTGGATTGGCGTTTCTGACGCTGTTTTCCGCTACGCTGATTTCCAAAGATAGAACCAGTTCCTTGATGCAACGACTGTATACCACGCCGTTGAGGTCACAGGATTTTATCCTTGCCTATACATTGCCGATTTTGCCGTTTTCCATAGCACAAAGCTTTATTTGTTATGCGGTGGCTGTAGCGCTGGGACTGGAAATTACAGTCAATATTCTGTTTGCTGTTTTCGGTATGATTCCCATTTCTCTGCTTTACATCGCTCTGGGACTGCTGTGTGGCAGTGTGCTGAACGAAAAGCAGGTGGGAGGTGTGTGTGGTGCGTTGCTCACCAATCTGTCTGCGTGGTTGTCGGGGATTTGGTTTGATTTGAATTTGGTGGGAGGTGCCTTTAAGAAGGTAGCATATGTGCTTCCCTTTGTGCACGCTGTGGATATGGAACGTGCGCTTCTGGCGGGAGATTTTGCAGGTGTTTTGCCACATTTGTGGTGGGTGTTAGGTTACGCCTTCACACTCTTGGCGCTGGCGGTGTTGCTGTTTCTCCGCCAAATGAAAAGGTAGTCATGTGAAAAGGAGTCAAAATATGAACAGACCGTATATCGTATGCCATATGCTGATGTCCATTGATGGTAAAGTAACGGGCGATTTTCTGGCGAGCGATGCCTGTGCCGCCGCTTGCGATATTTATTACGATATAAACCGTAGATTGCCGTCTAACGGCTTTATCTGTGGCCGTGTGACGATGGAGGGCAGTTTCACAGGTGGCTGGTATCCCGATTTATCCAAGTATGCACCTGCTCGTCACGGTTTGGATCAAAAAATGGACTTTATCGTGGATGATTTGAGTGGGTATTATGCTGTGGCGTTTGACCCAAAGGGACGGTTGGGGTGGAAATCCAATCGTATTGTGGATCCTGACGGCGACCCCGGTTACGATGATGCACAAATCATTGAGGTGCTGACCGAACGGGTGGATGAGCGCTATCTCGGTTATTTAGAGAGTATGGAAATCCCGTATATCTTTGCGGGTGAAACGGATATTGACGTTTTGTTGGCATTGAAAAAGTTGAAGGATATCATAGGTTGCGAAACCTTGCTCTTGGAGGGCGGCAGTATTATCAATGGCGCCTTTCAGAGGGAGAATGCGATCGATGAATTAAGCCTTGTGGTGGCGCCCGTGGTAGGGGATAAGGACGGAAAGCCGCTGTTTTACGACAGTGATATGTCAAAATTTGAACTCATGCAAGTCGAAACAATGCATGGGAATGTGGTTTTGAAATACAAAATCAAGGTATAGAAAAAAACACCGTTTGTCTTAGGATAGACGGTGTTTTTTCTATCGCTTGTCTTTTCTTACGAACGGCTCTCTTACCGTTTGATTCAGCAATTCGCTGTATAGATGAGGACGGCGATAGGCGTTGCCGTGGACCTCTTCCGAGCGATACTGCCGCAGTTGTTCCAAATCCAATTTTGCCACATATATACCTTCGGTTTCACCCGCTTGCAGGATGCAGGTATCGCGACTACCGTCTAAATGGGGGAGATAGGCCACACCATCAAAGACAGAGGATCCGCCGTTGCAATCCGGTACGGTTGCGGGATAGTTACAGGTGGCGATCGCCATCATATTTTCAAAGGCTCTGGCACGCAGTTGGCTCAATCGGTTAATCTCCATGGGACAGGCGTTGGGAACCAGCACCACCTCAGCACCTTTGAGCATCAGTAGGCGGGCACTCTCAGGAAATTCTCGGTCGTAGCAGATCATCGAGCCAACCTTGACTACGCCATTTGCTGTATCCAAATCGGCAACAAAGAATTCGTTGCCCGCCGTCAAGTTCTTTTCGATGCCAAAATCGCAGGTGTGTACCTTGGCATACACCAGTTTGCGTTGACCGAAGCGGTCAAACAGCACTATGGTATTGCGTGGCATTGGTTGGTACTTTTCCAGCAACGTGACGGCGATTGCCATCTCCAATTCTGCCGCCAAAGCCTGAAATTCCGCCAAGAACGCGCTGTCAAGGTGGATGGCTTTACGAGTCCATTCTTCCACGGGCGGCTCGTAAATGTCGTAGCCGCAGCTCCACATCTCGGGAAAGAGGGCAATATCTGCCCCCAACGCCTTAGCCTCACGGCAGGCGACCATACCCTTTGTCAGATTACCTTCTAAACTTCCGGTGGGGGCGATTTGCAGGAGGGCGATGTTTAATGTGTTCATCGTATCACCTCATAGATGTCTGCGATGCTGTCCACCGCCCAGGTGGGTTTTACATCACTTTGCTTCCACACTTCGCGGGTGGTTTCGCCGCTGAACACCAGTGCGGTGTCGATGCCGGCGTTCACACCGCAGGCTACATCGGTGTAGATGCGGTCGCCAATCATCACCGTCTCTTCAGGTGTAGCACCCCACTTGGTCATGGCCAGCTGCGCCATGGCCGGCTCCGGCTTGCCGATGAAATAGGGGCGTTTGCCGGTGGCACGCCACAGCATTTCGCACACACTGCCGCAGTCGGGCACGTAGCCATAGGAGGTGGGGCAGACCCAGTCGGGATTGGTGGCAAGAAAGGTCACGTCTCTCCCAAGTAGAATGCAGGCGTCCTCCAGCTTTTGAAAAGTCAGCTCGCTGTCGTTTCCCATCAGCAAGCAGTCTACATCGTCCTCCAGATGGTTTGTGACAGGAAATCCTGCCTCTGCCAGCTCCTGACGGAAGGCGGCGGTACCGGCGGCATAGATCCTCTTGCCGTGGTAGTGCTCCCGCAGATACACGCAGGTGGCCATGGTGGAGGTGAAAAAATCCTCTTCGGTGGCGGGGATACCCAAGCGTTCCAATTTCTCAATATATACCTTCACACTCTTGGAGGAGTTGTTGGTGAGAAACAGATATCGACCGCCATTCTTCTTGATGGCGGTCAGAAAGGGGATGGTGCACTCGAACAGATCGTCGTCGAGGTATAGTGTCCCATCCATATCCAATAAATACAGTTTTTTCTCTTTCAGGCGTTGCATAACATCGCCTCCTTTGTGGGTAGTATAGCACACCTTAGTGATTGGTGCAAGCAAAAACGCCATCCCGCAGGATGGCGTTTAGGATTATAAGAAAAAGAGCTTTGCCGCTATCGTCATAATGACGAGAAATCCCACGTTGATGGCGGTGAACATCCAGAAATACTGTTTGGAGTGACCGGGGTATAGCACGCGGAATTCGCTGAATGTGATTAGACTGGCCAGAGAGGCAATGAGTGTGCCGGTGCCGCCGATATTGACGCCCAGTAGTAGAGCGCGATAATCCTCGGTAAAGCGGGACAGCAGGATGGCGGTGGGCACATTGCTGATGCCTTGGCAGGATACCACCGACACAAGGAGTGTATCTTTCGCCAGCAGGCTGGACAGTAGCTGGTTGACCGTATCGATACGAGCCAGATTGCCGGCGAAAATGAAGAAGAAAAAGAAAGTGCCGAGTAGGCCGTAGTCTACCATTAGCAGAGCGTCCCGATCTGCCCACAGCAAAATGGCGGTTATGACAATCAAGCCAATGAGATAAGGAACAATGCGGAACACAATCAGTAAGGATAAAGCGAATAGCACCAAATACAAAGTGGTGCGTTTCTTATTCAGACGCTCTTTAAAGCTATCCTGAATGACTAAGGGCGTTGCCTTGATGGGCAGACAGCATAGCACCAACAGCGAGATTGCTAGCAGAAAGGGCGGCAACATAATCGAGCAAAACTCACCTGTGGGAATGTTGAAATAAGAGTAGAGGTAGAGATTCTGCGGATTGCCGAAAGGAGTCAGCATACCGCCAAGGTTGGCGGAGATGTTTTGCAGGATGAACAGATAGGCCATATAGCCCTCTTGGTGGGTAACCGATAGGGCGAAATAGCCCAGAGGCAGAAAGGTGATCAACGCCATATCGTTGGCGATGAGCATCGATCCGATAAAGGTGATGGCAATGAGCAGAAGAAACAAACTGCGCAGATTGCCGGAAATGCGCACCAACCGTCTTGCCACAATAGTGAAGAACTTAATGTTGCGTAAAGCGCATACTACAGCCAACGTTAGGAACAGACAGGCCAGAGTTTTCCAATCGAAATAGCCAATATAGTTGGCATCCGGCGGCACGAAAAAGCAGGTGATCACCGCCGCAAGCGCTGCCACGCAGAAGACGATATTCTTTTTTACAAAACGCAGCACGACCATACTCATCTCTCCTTTTCGACACCGTTTGCCATCATACACCAAATTGTGCCAATGCGCAAGATAAATTTTGAGTGAGGCTTGAAAAGATAGAGAGAGAACGATATAATGAGGGTATTATGATGTTGAAGGTGATTTGATGACCGAAAAAATCTATGAAATGGATAGTTACATTCGCTCCTTCACCGCAGTAGTGGAAGAGTGTCATCCACATAAAGACGGGTATGCGGTGAGGCTGTCCCGCACCGCCTTTTTTCCCGAGGGGGGAGGACAGGCAGCAGATACGGGTGTGCTGGGCGGCTTGACGGTGAATGATGTTCAAATCGTGGACGGTGAAATTTGGCATTATGTGTCTGCGCCTCTCACGATTGGTGTTGAGGTGGAGGGCGTGTTGGATTGGGATACTCGCTTCTCTCGTATGCGTCATCATACCGCTGAACACATTGTATGCAGCATTGCTCATCGTTGGTATGGTTTCAATAATGTAGGTTTTCATCTTGGTAGAGAAGACGTAACGCTGGATTTGGATGGAGAGCTGACGCGTGAGCAGATCGACGCCATCGAGGACGAAGCCAACCGTGTGGTGGCGGCCAATGTGGCGGTGACAGCCACGATCCCTACGGCTGAAGAATTGGCAAATGCAACCTACCGCAGCAAGAAAGAGTTGGAGGGTGATGTGCGACTGGTAACCATCGATGGGGTGGACTGCTGCGCTTGTTGTGCACCTCACGTGGCGAAAACAGGGGAGATTGGCTTGATCAAGCTGTTGGATTTCATTCGCTACAAAGGTGGTGTTCGCATCCATTTGCTGTGTGGTGATGCGGCGTTGGCAGATTATCGTCTGCGGTATGCGCAGAGTGCGGAAATATCGGCAAGATTGTCTGTCAAACAACACGATATTACAGTTGCTGTGGATCGATTGATAGCGGAACGAGATAGTCTCAAACTGGCTTTGCGAGCGGCTAACCGTCGCATTGCAGATATGCAAGCGGCGACAGTAGAGCCGACGGATAAACCGGTGTTTTTGATCGGTGCGGAATGGGATGTGGAAACCCTACGCCGTGTCGTTAACGGGTTATCGGAGCGTTGTGTCGGCTTGTGTGCGGCCTATTCCGGCAGCGACGGAGTGTATCAATATGTGCTGGGCGGCAGCGGCGATATTAAGGCGGTCACTGCGCAGATGAATGGTGCGTTGGGTGGCCGAGGTGGTGGAGATCATCGTCAGAGCCAAGGACGAGTGCAGGCGAGCGAAGCGCAGATTGCCGCCTTTTGGCGAGAATTGGGTGCGGATGAATAATTGTGGTTGCAAAATGAAAGCAGTTGTGTTATACTGTGTGAGATATTTTAACAGATAGGGGATTTTACTCATGTCCGGACATTCTAAATGGAACAATATTAAGCGTAAAAAAGAGAAGACCGACGGTCAAAAAGCAAAGATTTTCACCAGAATGGGTCGCGAGATCTCTGTGGCAATTCGGGAAGGTGGCGGCGCTGATCCCGCCACCAACTCTAAGCTGAAGGATGCCATCGCCAAGGCGAAGGCTAACAATGTGCCCAACGATAACATCGAGCGCATCCTGAAGAAGGCTGCCAGCGAGGGTAGTGGTGAAAACTATGAGGCTCTGCAGTATGAGGGCTATGGCCCTTGCGGTATCGCCGTTATCGTGGAGACCTTGACCGATAACCGTAACCGTACCGCTGCTGACCTGCGTCACTATTTCGACAAGTGTGGCGGCAATATGGGTCAGACCGGTTGTGTGTCCTTTATGTTTAACCAAAAAGGCAAGCTGATCGTCGAGGCTGAGGGCTTGGATGAGGATAAGGTGATGGAGGATGCGCTGGAGGCCGGTGCTTCCGATTTTGCCACCGATGAGGACGTCTTCGAGATTACCACCGAGCCGGAGGATTTTTCCGCTGTGCGTGACGATCTGGAAGCAAAGGGTTATGTCTTTGTCGCTGCTGAGGTGCAAATGGTTCCCGATGTGCTGACCGCCATCGAGGATCCCGACGCCATCAAGAATATGGAGAAACTGCTGGATATGCTGGACGATAACGACGACGTGCAGGATGTGTGGCACAACTGGGATCGCCCCGACGAAGATTGATGTGAGCAAGGAGCAAACACAAAACGTGTTTGCTCCTTTACTTTTTTTAAAAATTCATGAATATCTATTGACAACGAATCTATCTAAGTGTATTATTTAAATAGTAAACTAATACAAAAAGGAGGCGATAGAGAATTGAGAAATTTGGATAAGAATCGGCCGGTATGTCCCCAAATATGTGAACTGCTGTGTGTAGACATTGTGAACGGTGTATACGATGCAGAGCGTCGCTTGCCTGCGGTGCGTGAACTGGCGGCCGGATGGGGTGTCAACCCCAACACGGTGCAAAAGGCGCTGGATACATTGGAGGAGCAGGGACTGCTCCATTCGGTGCGCGGCAGCGGCTGGTATGTGCGGGAAGACATTTCTCGTGCCCGTGAAGTGTTGCAGGAGCTGCGTATAGAGAAGATCCGTGAGTTTTTCGCGGTCATGGAAAGTCTCGGTCTATCCCCGGAGGAAACATGTGAATTTGTAAAGGAGTGGTACCATGAGTGAATTGTTGCGCTGTGAAAATTTGACCAAGCAATACGGCAAGACCGCCGCCCTCAACAACATCAGTTTTACGTTGGAGAGCGGCAAGATTGTCGGTCTTCTCGGCCCTAACGGGAGCGGAAAGACCACCTTTATTAAAATTTTGAATGGCCTGCTGACTCCCACCTCCGGTGCGGTGTATATCGAAGGGGAGAGACCCGGCCCATCCACCAAGGCAAAGGTGGCTTATTTGCCGGATAACGTTTATCTCAATGCTTGGATGACGGTGGAGCAGATCGTGGCATATTTTGCGGATTTCTATGCAGATTTCTCTACAGAGCGGGCTTTTGAGATGTTGAATAGGTTGGGAATTTCCCCCAAGCAGAAATTGAAGGCGCTTTCCAAAGGCAATAAGGAAAAGGTTTGCTTGATATTGGTGATGAGCCGTCAGGCCAAGCTGTACGTGTTGGATGAGCCCATTGCCGGTGTGGATCCGGCGGCGCGGGATTATGTCATCTCTACCATCATCAACAATTATAATCCCGAGGCATCGGTGCTGATCTCCACCCATTTGATCTCCGATATTGAGCAGGTATTGGATGAGGTGCTGTTCATTCGCGACGGCCATCTGGTGCTGAAAAAGTCGGTGGAGGATATTCGTGCGGAGGAAGGCAAGAGTGTGGATGAATTGTTCCGGGAGGTGTTCAAATGGTAAAGAAGCTGTTTAAGCATGAGATACATGCCCTGTGGCGGTTGATGATCCCGATTTGGTGCGTCCTTTTCGGTATGTCGATATTGGGCCGCTTTATCCAACTGTTTGAGCAGGAAACGATGGCTTACAACATCATCAGCGGATCGGCCGTTTTCTTCTATGTGGTTGCGCTCTTGGCGTGTATCGTATGTCCCTTCGTGTTTGCTATCACTCGCTTTCATCGCAATCTGTTCAGCGGAGAGGGATATCTGACTTTCACTCTGCCCATTAACACCAATCAGCACATTTTGGTCAAATTGGTGGTGGCGCTGATCACCGAGCTCGTCACGCTGGTGGCGGCTGTTGTGTCGGTGATCTTGGTTACCTTTGGCGAATTGACGGTTGAGATCGGCAAGGCTATTTGGTATCTGTTCAAACTGTCTGTGCGAGAGTGGGGGGCTCATATGCCTTTCTACCTTGTGGAGGCAGTAATCGGCGCGATTCTTCTGCTTGCGGTGGAAACGTTGTTGTTTTATGCGTGTATCTGCATCGGTCAACAATCCAAGAAAAACCGTACGCTGGCGGCGGTAGGCGCCTATTTCGGCTTTTATGCCATTCAACAGGCGATTGGTACGATGTTCCTGCTTGTCGGCGCCGAGATCGATTGGAAGCCGTTAGCGGCTTGGGCCGTTGAGCATCCTTTTGCCACGGTACATCTCTCGCTCTGCGGAGGTATTGTGTTGGCAGCGTTGGTAGGTGGATTGTTCTACTATATCTCCCACCGGCTGATCAGTCGTCGCTTGAATCTGGAATAAGGGAGGGGACAGTATGAGAAAAGTAAAACGGGTTGCCGCCTTGCTACTGACAGTGATTATGTGTCTGTCCCTGTGCGGATGCCAAAATTTAGAGGATATGCGTGCGGCTCATGCTTTTTGGCAGGAGGACGGAAGCATTAAATGGAATGGGAACGTGTATTTGCCTTTAAAAGACGTGCCCAAGGAAATGCGCTTTGCCCATGGTTCCTCGATATGTGTAACCGAGAAGGATGTTCCGGTATTGCTTAGCGGTATATTTGGTGACACTTTCAACGCGGATCCCAGCGGCGTACTGTTATGCACTACGTACTATGGTGAGGACGAAGCGTATTACTGTCGCGAGGATCAATATGCATATATTCTGGAATATCTGCAGCAAGGGATTGAGTTAAACGTCCTGTTCTATACCTATTGGAAAGACTACGATGCGGATAATCCTGCATTTTATTATCTGACCGAAGAACAGCAGCGGACCATCGGCGATTTGTTGAACACAGTGCAATTTGCCGCTGCGGGTAGCGATTTTTACGAATCTTTTGATGTAGATGAATATTCGTTGTCCCTTAGCGTTTGTGATGAGAAGCACTGGTTCATCAAAGAATCTGTGTTAGAGATCGCTTGGAAAGACGGTAAGTTTTATTTGATGTCACCGGAACAGACAATTGGCGAGGTACCGACAGAGGATTACGATGTGTTGAGAAGCATTGTAAGAGCCTATTACAAAGCAGAGATCGAACCGTATTTATAATGGCGGATGTAACACCCCCGGGGAATGGAACCGGGGGTGTTTCTTTGCAAAATGCGGTAGATATTTGTGGTTTCCTCTTGTATTTTGACACAAGATATGGTATAGTATATCTATATAAGTATGGGATAGTCTACAATTTAGGAGATTTTGTTATGGATAATGAGCAAAAACGCTATGAAGACCATATTGCAGGTCGTAATGCCGTAACCGAAGCGCTGAAATCGGGGCGTCCGTTAGATAGTGTGTTGGTTGCGAAAGGTGACCGCCAGGGCAGCATCAGCGCCATTGTGGCCAAGTGTCGACAGATGAATATTCCTGTTAAAGAGGTGGATAGTCGCAAGCTGGATGCCATGGCACAGAACCACCAGGGCGTTATTGCAGTGGCGGCGTGCAAGGAATATGCGGAGTTAGAGGACCTGTTTGCTATTGCTGAGGAGCGAGGAGAACCGCCCTTCTTCATCGTGTGTGACGAGCTGGAGGATCCGCATAATCTGGGTGCTATTTTGCGTACCGCCGAAGCGGCGGGGGCTCATGGCGTGATTGTGCCTCGACGGCGCGCAGCAGGCTTAACCTCAACGGTATATAAGGCATCTGCCGGTGCGGTAGAGTACGTACCCGTGGCTCGTGTGGCCAATATCACGGAAACTCTTAAAGATTTGAAAAAACGAGGCATTTGGGTATACGGCTTAGATATGGATGGTGAGACCTGGTGTCGTACGGATCTGACCGGAGCTATGGCGCTGGTTGTTGGCTCTGAGGGACGTGGTATCAGCCGTTTGGTCAAGGAACAGTGTGATTTCATCCTGTCTTTACCTATGGCGGGACAGATTAACTCTCTGAATGCATCGGTGGCATGCGGAATTGTGTTGTATGAGGCTGCCCGCCAGCGTCAGCACATTCCTGCGGTACAGCCGAAATGATTACTACTGTGAGACAGAAAGAAGGTGGCTTGTGTGTCGGATGTCGATAACAAAAAATACAACATTGACGATCTGGTGAATTCATTGCTGATGGAACGTCAGCAGGAGACGGCTTCGGATGCTCCCGTTGTAGAAACAGAAGACGAAGCAGAGGTTGAGGATCTGTTGATTTTGGATTCGACGGAGGAAAACGAGGAACTTGTTGAGGAAAGTGTTGTGATAGCAAATCCGAACGAGTTAAAAGAGGGCCAGACCGCCGTGGAGTTGGTTGCGACGGATGCTGAGGAGATTCCTTCTGTCGAAGAACCGATAGCCGTTCCTGTGATCGAGAATGCGGTGGCTGAACAAACTGTTCCCGAAGCTACACAGAAAAAGAAGAAGAAATTGTTTGGCCGCAAAATGGAAGATACGGCGGCTATCGAGCGAAGCTGGGCGGATTGGGGCTTGAAGCCGATTGGGCACTACCGCGCCAAGGATTCGGTTCCGGTTCCCGTGGTGACGGAAGCACCTGCGGTTGTTGCAACGGTTCCAAACGCAGTGGCGCCGCAGGAGAAACAAGCCCCTGTAAAGGGAACGCACGTGGATGAATTTCCTGCGGTAGCGGCAGTTGCCGAAACCATTACCATGCAGGTGGTTTTGCCTTCCGGTGTTGCATTGCCGCGCGGTGAGGAGCATACGCGTATTGTGCCTACGGCGATGGAAGAAGCGGTTCCGGTGCGTGCGGCAGCTCCTGCCGTCATAGAACTGCCTGATGACGAACAATTGCCGGATCAGCTTTCATTGGAAGAGATGGTTCGCGTTGAGGATATGGTGCTTCCTGACGATGAAGTGGCGGCAGAGGATGATAATCTGGATCCCGAAGAGCGTCTTCACTTAGCTCGTGAGGAAAAGGTTCGAGAGTTCACTCTTGATGGTGAGGAAGAAGAGGCGAACGAACCGGAGGACGAGCCAATCGAGGAAGAAGAAGCCGAAATAGAGGATTTTACGAATTATCAAGATACGGAAGCGGTGGCTTCCGAGCTGAAATATCGTTGCCGTGCTTCTTTGTTTTCCTTTCTGTTTACCGGGTTGATACAGTTTGCGTTGCTGATTATCACGCTGCTGACCGTCATCGTGGAGGAGCCTCCCATGTCTTCTTCCGCGTACCTGTTGATCCATTTGTTTGGCTTGGGTTTGATGATGGTGCTGAATTTTTCCACCATCACGCGGGGCCTATCCGGAATTTTCAGTTTGCGAGCCAATAATGACACGGCACCGGCGCTGGCGTCGGTTGTGTGCTTGGTGGATGTGATCGTGCATCTGATGAATCCCGATGCTGCGTTGCCCTATTGGACGCCTTTGGTCGGTATTTTGCTGACGCTTTCCGCTGCGGGACACTATGCACACGAGGTGTGTGTGCGCCGTAATTTTGCTTTCGTTTCCTATCCCGGTGACAAGTATGCGGCGGCCATTATCGAAGACGAAAATGCTTTGCAGGAAATTGGCCGGCGAGCGGTCAGCGACGGTGAGGCTACGGTAGCCTATTTCCGCCGTACCGGTTTTTTGACGGAGTACCTTGCCAATGCCTACGATGATGATTGCGGCGACGATTGGAGCCGCTGGATGACGCCTGCGGCATTTGGTTTATCTCTGCTCCTGTCGCTGCTGTCCTTGACGAGTGAGTATACCTCCGGTCTGATGGATTGGCTGTCGGTGTTGACCGGCATGGTGTGTTTGTCTATGCCTGTCACGATGCTGGCTGTTCAGTTGCCTTTGTCCGCTTGCAGCCGACGGATGCTGTCGCATGGCGGCTTCTTGACGGGATGGAAGGCGGTTCGCCGATTTGGTCAGCCGGATGCTTTGGCCGTGGACATTGCGGATTTGTATCCGGATGAAAGTATGCGCCTACATGGCATCAAAACCTTCTCCGGAACTCATATCGACGAAGCGATTTTGATGGCTGCTTCTTTGGTGGTGCGATCGGGAGGTCCGCTATCCATGATTTTCCGTCGTATTATTGAGAATCGTGAGGAACTGCTCTATGAGGTGGATAGCCTTGTGTATGAGCAGGGAATGGGGCTCTCCGGTTGGGTGGATGGCCGTCGCGTGTTCGTGGGCAACAGTCGTTTGTTGCAAAACCACGGAATCGACGTACCGTCTTCCGACTATGAGGCGCGATATGCAACGGATGGTCGTCGTTTGGTTTACGTTTCGATTGCCGGTCAACTGTCGGCTATGTTTGTGGTGTCGTATCTGCCTGATCCCGAGATTCAAGCGGCGTTACAGGAGTTGTGCCGTGCACGGGTAACGCTTTTGGTGCGGTCCTGCGACCCCAACATCACAACCTCGGATTTGTGCGAGAGCTTTGAGCTGGACGAGTATTACGTTGATGTGCTTCCTGCGGCTGCCGGTCGGATGTATGTGCAGTTGACCGAACAGACGGTAGAGAGTCTGCCTGCTCTGATGGCCTCCAACGGTCATATCTTGGGAACGGCTCGTGTGCTCTCTGCGTGTCGCGCCTTGCAGGCAAAGGTGCGTATTGCCTTGATCACCCAAACGGTGGTGGCGTTGCTGGGGCTGATTCTTTGTTTGTGGTGGACGATGCACAACACATTGTCGCTTTTCCAGCCGCTGCTGCTATTAATTGCATCTTTGTTTTTTACTTGGTTTATCCCTCTCGTTCGGAGAACATAATTAAT
>JAFQGI010000014.1 GCA_017415515.1 Clostridia bacterium
GGACAGCTCCAGAACGGTCAGAGCCTTGATCTCTTCGATCATAGCAGTGATTTTCTCAGACATGATTCATTTCCTCCAATACGTAATTTTTAAAAATAAGTTGTGTGTGCCTGTCTATGCAGGCGATGATGCCACCGAATTATTCAGCGGCGGGAGCCTCCTCAGCGGGAGCCTCGGCGGGGGCCTCGACGGCCTCCTCAGCGGGAGCAGCCTCCTCAGCGGGAGCAGCTTCCTCAGCAGGGGCAGCTTCCTCAGCGGGAGCAGCCTCCTCGCCCTTCTCGGCGATGGCGTTCAGAGCCACAGCCAGGCCACGGATGGGACCGTTCAGCACGCTGAGCAGCATGGACAGCAGACCCTCCTTGGAAGGCAGCTTAGCCAGCTCGTCAACCTTATCGGCACCGATGACCTCGCCGTCCATAAAGCCGGCTTTGATCTTGAAGGTCTTGGAACCCTCGGCGTACTTGCTCAGCACCTTAGCGGCGGCGGTGTAGTCGTCGCAGATAGCCAGAGCGGTGGAGCCGTGCAGAGCATCGTCCAGACCGTTCAGGTTGGCGGCCTCAGCGGCACGCTTGAGCAGGGTGTTCTTCACAACCACATACTCAACGCCGGCCTCACGCAGCTGACGACGCAGAGCGGTGTCCTCAGCAACAGTGATACCGCTGTAGCTGACGATGACGCCGGTGGTGGCACCGTTCAGCTTCTCGGTCAGAGCGCTGACAAATGCCTCTTTCTCTTGCAGAACTTTTGCGCTTGCCATTGTTTGTTTCACCTCCGAATGATAGGATGATTGCTATTCATCCCAAAAAGAAAACCTCTCCTACGGGATACCATAGGAGAGGTGAAAATCGCACATAACGAGCCGTAGCTCCGTGTGAACGCTCTCCTCGGCAGGCACGGCAAACCGTTTATGCCCTGTGGGCACCTGCTGTCTATGGTAGAACAGCAACCGGGGTTTCCCCCAAGTTTTATATTCTCTCAACAGCCGCAGCTGTCAAAAGCAAAAGGAATTACGCACCAACCTTGTTGGGGTTGATCTTCACGCCGGGGCCCATGGTGCTGGCCACGGTGCAGGACTTGACGTACTGACCCTTGGCAGCGGCGGGCTTAGCGCGGATGATGGCGCCCAGCAGGGCGTCGAAGTTCTCCTGCAGCTTCTCAACGCCGAAGGAGACCTTGCCGATGGGGCAGTGGATGATGTTGGTCTTGTCCAGACGATACTCGATCTTACCGGCCTTAGCCTCCTGCACGGCCTTAGCCACGTCAGGGGTAACGGTACCGGCCTTGGGGTTGGGCATCAGGCCACGGGGACCCAGCACCTTACCCAGACGGCCAACCACGCCCATCATATCAGGGCTGGCGATAACCACGTCGAAGTCCATCCAGCCGCCCTGAATCTTGGCGACCAGCTCCTCGGCACCGGCATAGTCAGCGCCGGCGTCCAGAGCAGCCTGAACCTTATCGCCCTTGGCGAAAACCAGGGCACGCACCGTCTTACCGGTGCCGTTGGGCAGCACGACAGCGCCGCGGACCTGCTGGTCGGCGTGACGGCCGTCAACACCCAAACGAACGTGGACCTCAACGGTCTCGTCGAACTTAGCCTTGCCGGTCTTGATCGCCAGATCCAGAGCCTCGGCAACGTCATACAGAGCGTTGCTGTCAACCAGCTTAGCGCTCTCTACATATTTCTTACCATGTTTCATTGGTTTTTTCCTCCATTTGCATGCTGCATATAGCAGTGTAGTGGTTAAAACGGAACGTTAGGAATTTCCTCCCACTCAGTCCGCATTATTCGACAACCGTGATACCCATGCTGCGGGCAGTACCGGCGATCATGCTCATAGCACTCTCGACGTTGGCCGCATTCAGGTCAGGCATCTTGGTCTCAGCGATCTTGCGAACCTGCTCCATGGTGACAGAAGCCACCTTGGTCTTATTGGGCGTACCGGACGCGGTCTCGATGCCGGCAGCCTTCTTCAGCAGCACGGACGCGGGGGGCGTCTTGGTAATAAAGGTGAAGGAACGGTCGGCATACACAGTGATGACGACGGGGATAATCAGACCGACGTCGTTCTTGGTACGCTCGTTGAATTCCTTCGTGAAAGACATGATGTTCACACCATGCTGACCCAAAGCGGGGCCAACAGGGGGGGCCGGGGTTGCTTTGCCGGCGGGAATCTGCAACTTGATGTAACCGGTAATTTTCTGAGCCATTTTTATCGCACCTCCAAAATTCGTGGTAATCGGGATCTGCCGCACCCGGTAAAGTACGGTGTCCCTCCCACAGCCGGAAAAGTGTCCGGCACACGGGTAAGGGGAATCGCACCCCAAACTTTCAGCCTACTGTCAAGCCTCAATCCATCGGCTCGACCTGATCCAGCTCCAACTCCACAGAGGTCTCGCGACCGAACATGGAGATGGTCACGCGGACCATGTTCTTCTCCTGGTCGATCTCGTCCACCGTGCCGGAGAAGTTTTCCAGGGGACCGTCGATGATGGACACGGTGTCGCCCACCGCGTAATTGACGACAATCTCCTTCTTTTCCACACCCAGAGAGGCAATCTCTTTCTCCGTCAGGGGAACGGGCTTGCCGTTGGGTCCGACGAAGCCGGTGCAGCCGCGCACGTTGCGCACCACAAACCAGTTTTCGTCGCTCATAATCATCTTCACCAGCACATAGCCGGGGAAGAGCTTACGCTCAACCTCTTTGCGTTGGTTGTCTTTGATCTCCACCACGGTTTCGGTGGGAACGCTGACCTCACAGATCTGATCCTGCAAATTGCGGTTTTCAACGATCTTTGCCAGGTCGGTGGCCACTTTGTTCTCGTAACCGGAGAAGGTGTGGACCACATACCACTTTGCCTGTTCGTCCATGGTCCTGCGCCTCCTCGATTACAGATTCAGCAGCAGATCGATCAACTTGACGCACACAGCATCCACAGCAACGATCACCAGACCGGTGACGGCGCACATCGCCAGCACCACGCCGGTGTTGCGGGCAACGGTGGAGAAGTTGGGCCAAACAATCTTCTTGAGCTCGCCGCGGGTGTCACGCACATACTTCTTGACCTTGGCAGGAACAATGGAGTTCTTCTCGCCCTTGTTCTTGATACGGCCGACGATGTACAGCACCAGACCCAGAACAGTCAGCAGCGCCACGATCACGAAGATGATCTTAGCGGTGGACAGGTTCGCGGGGTCAAAGAATCTGTTGACATAGCCGCCGAAGCCAACGGACTTCAAATGCATGAAGATGTCGGACATGTTGCTGAGAAAGAAGATCAGGCAGGCGATAAAGCCGCCAACCAGGAGTAAAAAGCCCCAAGTCAACATAGTGTTTTCCTCTCTTTCAGCTTTGATTACTTCGTCTCGCGGTGCACAGTGTGCTTGCGGCAGAAGCGGCAGTACTTGTTCATTTCAAGTCTGTCGGGGTCGTTCTTCTTGTTCTTCATGGTGTTGTAGTTGCGTTGCTTGCACTCGGTGCAGGCCAGGGTAATTTTGACTCTCATTTCGGTACCTCCTATAGCTAAAAAGCCGGATATTGTCCTCCCTCAAGCCTTGCGGCCGACAGGGGCCGTCGCAAAAAATGCGCACAAAAAATAAACCCCCTTCGAGGTATCACCCACTATACCACATTTGTCAACGACGGTCAAGTGTTTTTTACAATATTTTTGGATAATTTTTGTGCAGTCTGTATATAGTGGTGTCGGTAGAAAATCAAGCACAAGATATAGGCCGGTTGCCTTCTCGTAGCTATTATAAATAGGATGTTATTATATATAATACATTTATATATAGGGGACAAAAGAAAAACGGCAGGGCGCTTCCCTGCCGTTTTGGATTATTCTTGCTCGCTTTCGGGTTGCTCGTCGGCGTTCTCCGCCTGCTTCTTCGCCTCGGTGGGCTTCTTTTTGGGTAAGAAGGCCAGCAGACCGGTGATCACCGCCAGCAGACCGCTGCCGATGCACAGCCACAACCACAGTTTTTTGTGATCTTTGGTGGGGGCGGGCTGTTCTTCCTTCTCAGCCGGAGGTTGCGGCTTGCTCATCAGGGTTTCGTAGGTTTTTTCGGCGGAAAGGGCCTCGTTGCCCTCATCCACCGCCACCTTTTTCCAAGCGGCCGCATCGCCGCCGTAATACACATCCGTCAAGGCGGCGCAACCGGTGAAGGCCCGCTTGCCGATGGCGGTGACGCTTGCGGGGATGGACACCGCCGTGATGCGGCTGTTGAAGAAGGTATCTGCCGCAATGAGGCGGGTGCCCTCAGACACCACCGCCTTGCTCAGCCCTTCGTTGGAGGCTACCAGGCAATCGCCGATATACAGCAGCGCCTTGCCCCACACCAGCTCGTTATAGGAGTCGTACACCCAGCCCTGCTCCCAGTTGGCGGGATCGTTGTAATAGGCGGTGTCGTGGAAGGCGTCCAAGCCGATGGAAGTGACGCTGGCAGGAATGGTGACGGCGCTCAGATGGGTGCAGCCGCCGAAGGCGTTGTCGCCGATGGCGGTGACGCCGTCGGGAATGGTGACAGAGGACAGCTGTTTGCACTCATAAAAGGCGGTTCTCCCGATGGCGGTGACGGGAATGCCGTCCTTTTCGGCGGGGATAACCAGATCACCGGAATAAGACTCCACGCAATCGGTGACGGTATAGGTGCCGTCCACCAGCGTATAGGTCAGATATTCCGGTTCCGTGGCAGCCGACACGCCCACGGGAAGCAGCGTTGCCAGTAAAAAGGTGAGCAGAAGGATGGAAATGCCCTTTTTCATATACATACCTCGCAAAAAACGGATGTTATGAGGTTAGTTTACCGCATTTGAGCGGGTTTGTCAATGTAGGAAGGACGAAAACGTGTCACGTGGTATACACGAAAGGACAATGTGCCATCCGTGAGCGTTGCCGAACCAAAACGTGCCATCTTCGAGCGTTGCCGACGCAAAAAGGCCCCCACCGCAAGGTGAGGGCCTTTTGAACACAAGAAAAGGGAAAGGAAGATTATTTCTTGAACTTGGAACGGGCCACGTACTCGGTGTGCAGGATCTCGTGAGCCTTATGGCTGCCGTAAGAACCCAGATACTCCTCGTACAAAGCCTTGACGAAGGGGCTCTCATGGCTCTTGCGCAGGGTCATGGCGGCATCCTGATCGTACAGAGCCTTGGCACGCATAGCCTTGATGTCGAACACGTTCAGCACGGAAGCGGGCTGGATGGGCTGACCGCCGCCGTTGACACAGCCGCCGGGGCAGCACATGATCTCGACGAAGGTCCAGGGGGCGGTGCCGGCCTTGATCTGATCCATCACGTAGTTGGCGTTGGCGATACCGGAGGCGACAGCCACCTTGATCTCCATACCGTTGATGGTGTAGGTGGCCTCCTTCAGACCCTTGGTGCCGCGAACCTCGTGGAACTCCACGGCCTCGTTGGACTTACCGGTGAGCCAATCGTTGGCGGTACGCAGAGCCGCCTCCATCACGCCGCCGGTGGCGCCGAAGATAACGGCAGCGCCGGTGTCCTGACCCATGGGATCGTCAAACTCCTCGTCGGGGAGGAAGTTGAACTTGATGCCGGCACGCTCGATCATACGAGCCAGCTCACGGGTGGTGATGGAAATATCCACGTCCATATTGCCGTTCTCGTTCATCTCCTCGCGGCCCACCTCGAACTTCTTGGCGGTGCAGGGCATCACGGAAACGGACACGATCTTGGCAGGGTCAATGCCCATCTTCTCAGCATAGTAGGTCTTCAACAGACCGCCGAACATCTGCTGGGGAGATTTGCAGGTGGACAGGTTGGCCAGCTGCTCGGGATAGTACAGCTCCGCGAACTTGACCCAACCGGGGGAGCAGGAGGTGATCATGGGCAGCACGCCGCCGTTCTGAATACGCTCCACCAGCTCGTTGGCCTCCTCGACGATGGTCACGTCGGCGGCGGCGTCGGTGTCGAACACCTTATCAAAGCCCAGGCGGCGCAGAGCGGCAACCATCTTGCCCTCCACGTTGGTGCCGATGGGCAGGCCGAACTCCTCGCCCAAAGCGGCGCGCACGGCAGGGGCGGTCTGCACCACCACGTACTTGTCGGGGTCAGCCAGAGCGGCCCACACCTTGGCGGTGTCGTCACGCTCCACCAAAGCGCCGGTGGGGCAGACCACGGTGCACTGACCGCAGGACACGCAGGGAACGTCGTCCAAGCCCAGCTCGAAAGCGCAGGCAATGTGGGTGTCGATACCGCGGTCGTTGGCGCCGATCACCGACACCAGCTGCTGCTTACAGGCGGCGACGCAACGACGGCACAGAATGCACTTGTTGTTGTCACGCACCAGGTGAGGAGCAGAGTTGTCGATGGCGTATTGGGGATTCAGACCGTCAAACTTGCCGGCGTCCTCGATGCCGTAGTCACGGCACAGCTTCTGCAACTCGCAGTTGGTGGAACGCACGCAGGTGAGGCACTTGCGATCGTGAGTAGACAGGATCATCTGCAGGGTGGTCTTGCGGCTCTTCTCGATGCGGGGGCTGGCGGTGACGACCTCCATACCCTCAGACACGGGATACACGCAGGCGGTGACCAAACGGGCGGGACGACCGCCCTCGGAAACCTCCACCATACAAATACGGCAAGCGCCGATCTCATTGATCTCTTTCAAAAAGCACAGAGTGGGGATCTCCACGCCGGCATAGCGGGCCGCCTCCAGAACGGTGGCACCCTTCGGCACGCTGACAGCGATACCATTAATCTTAACATTAACCATATCCATTCTATCCACACTCCTTTCTTACTGCTTAGAAATAGCTTTAAACTTACAGGTGCCCACGCAGGCGCCGCACTTGACGCACTTTTCGGCGTCGATGGCGAAGCTCGCCAGCTTATGGCCGGGGGCGATGTAATCGGTACGGGCGATGGCCTCGGCGGGGCACTGCTTCGCGCACATACCGCAGCCGATGCACTTCTCGGCGTCGATGACATAGGTCAGCAGATCCTTACACACGCCGGCGGGACACTTCTTGTCCACCACGTGGGCCACGTACTCGTCGCGGAAGAACTTCAGGGTGGACAGCACGGGGTTGGGAGCCGTCTGACCCAGACCGCAGAGGGAGTTCTCCTTGATGTAATAGCAGAGCTGCTCCAGCTCGTCGATGTCTTCCAGAGTGCCCTTGCCGGAGGTAATCTTGTTGAGCATCTCCAGCAGACGCTGGGTGCCGACACGGCAGGGGGTGCACTTACCGCAGGACTCGTCCACGGTGAACTCCAAGAAGAACTTAGCCATATCCACCATACAGGTGTCCTCGTCCATAACGATCAGACCGCCGGAGCCCATCATACAACCAATGGCAACCAGGTTGTCATAATCCACGGGGGTGTCGATGAGGGAAGCGGGGATACAACCGCCGGAGGGGCCACCGGTCTGGGCGGCCTTAAACTGCTTGCCGTTGGGGATGCCGCCACCGATCTCGTCAATGATCTCACGCAGGGTGGTGCCCATGGGGATCTCCACCAAACCGGTGTTCTTGATCTTACCGCCCAGAGCGAAGACCTTGGTGCCCTTGGAGCGCTCGGTACCCATAGAGGCGAACCACTCGGCGCCGCGCAGAATGATCTGGGGCACGTTGGCGAAGGTCTCCACGTTGTTCTCCACGGTGGGCATACCGAACAGACCCTTAACAGCGGGATAGGGAGGACGGGGACGGGGCTCGCCGCGATTACCCTCGATGGAGGTCATCAGAGCGGTCTCCTCGCCGCACACGAAGGCGCCGGCGCCCAGACGGATGTGCAGGTCAAAGTCAAAGCCGGAGCCGAAGATATTCTTACCCAGCAGGCCGTACTCGCGGGCCTGGTCGATGGCGATCTGCAGACGGGCCACAGCGATGGGGTACTCCGCACGCACGTAGACGTAACCCTGGGTAGCACCAATGGCGTAGCCGGCGATGGTCATGGCCTCCACCAAGCAGTGGGGGTCGCCTTCCAGCACGGAACGGTCCATGAACGCACCGGGGTCGCCCTCGTCAGCGTTACAGACCACGTACTTCTGGGGAGCCTTGTTGGGGGCGGTCAGCGCCCACTTACGGCCGGTGGGGAAGCCACCGCCGCCACGGCCGCGCAGGCCGGAATCCAGGATGACCTGAATGACCTCGTCGGGGGTCATCTCGGTCAGCACCTTACCCAGAGCGGCATAGCCGTCCATGGCGATGTACTCGTCGATGGACTCGGGGTTGATGACGCCGCAGTTACGCAGCACCACGCGGTTCTGGGTCTTGTAGAAGACGGTGTCGGACAGCGCCACGTGGGAATGATGCTCGTCGTAGTTGCCGGTGTCCTTATACACCAGACGGTCCACCACACGGCCCTTCAGCAGGTGCTCGCGGACGATCTCGTCCACGTCACCCTCCTCCACACGGCTGTAGAAGGTGCCGTCGGGATGGACGATAACCACGGGACCCAGCGCGCACAGACCGAAGCAACCGGTCTGCACGACCTTGATCTCATCCTTCAGGTCGTGAGCCGCAATGCTCTCGTTGAAAGCGTTGATGATTTTGTTACTGCCCGAGGAGGTACAGCCGGTACCGCCGCAGATCAGAACATGAGCTCGAATCATAGTTGATAACCTCCTCGTTTTTTACAGTTCGGTGTAGCCGATGGTGTATTCGGCCACGGGCTTGCCGCCCTTCAGGTGCTCCTCAACAATGCGAGCAACCTTATCGGCGGTCATTTTGACGTAGGTGACCTTCTCTTTGCCGGCCTCAAACACCTCCACCACGGGCTCAAACTGGCAGATGCCGATGCAGCCGGTCTGGGTGACGGTGACAGAGGCGGTCAAGCCGGCGGCGTTGACCTGCTCCACAAAGGCGTTCAGCACGGGACGGGCGCCGGCGGCGATGCCGCAGGTAGCCATGCCGACGACAACGCGCTTGTCGCCGCTGCCCTCGCGCAGAGCAACCTTGCCCTGCATTTTCTCTTTGATAGCTTGGAGTTCTGCTAAGGATTTCATAAGAATCTTCCTTTCCTTGTGATAATTTCCCTTTTAATCTTAGGCTTGCTGACCGTTGTACTGGTCGGTCAGGAAACCGGTGATCCATTGTAGCACCTCGTACTCTGCGAGAGAGACCTCGCCGAGGATCTCCCGCAGCTGACGGGTGTCCAGCTCCACCTGTACCGTATCGGTGGTGTGCCGGAAGTAAAAGTCGGTGTCGGGGTGACCCTGAATCAGGGTGGTGACCGTCGCCACCAGATCCCCCACCGGGGGGCAGTCGATGTGGTCGGTGTGAAACACCGCCGTCACCACCGTCCCGTGGTCGTCGGGGTGGTCTTTGAAGTGTCTGGACTCCACTTCCATGGTGCCACCCGTCTGCTCTGCCGCCATACGCAGCAGCGGCAGACCCATGCCCACCTTGCGGGTGGTGCGGGTGGTATAGAAGGGGTCCACGACCCCGCGTAAAATCTCCTCGGTCATGCCGCAGCCGTCGTCCACCACCTGAAAGGTGAGGATCGACGCTTCCTGCGTCAGCAGGAGCTGGGTCAGGGTTGCCCCTGCCTTGACGGAATTCTCCGCGATGTCCAAGAGGTTTAACGATAAATCCTTCATAGGCCCCTCCGCAGTATCTCGATGAGGTTCTCACGCACCAACGCACTCGAATAGGGTTCGTCGGGGATGTCCAGCCAATGTTCCGCCTCCGCCACGTCCCACAGACAGTGGGCGTCCGAGCCAACCACCACGCGGCTGCCCGCCAAATCATGATTCTCACGATAGTGGGCTTCCTTGCTCCCATCGTGGAGCTCCACGGTGGGGTAGTGGACGCCGATGGGCATCATACCGAGGGTGGCGATGATACCGTTGCTCTCCCGATCGATGTGGGCGGGGTAGCACACGCCGCCATACTGCTCGGCAAGAGCAGGGGCTTCGTCCACCGTCACGGTGGTGGCGTTGGACAGCAGGTTTTCCTCTGTCCCGATCACCTCGTCGTCGCCGTTCATCACCAACTGGTCGCCGAAGATATCGGGGCGGTTGGGGATGAGGATGCGGCGGCGGCCGATCTCGGCATCAAAGGCCAGCGCGCTCTCCAAATCGGGGAACAAACACACCATGTGGATGTCCTCGGCGGTGGTGAGCTCCATCCCGGGGATGGGGATGATGCCTTGCCGCTTCGCCGCCTCAAAAAAGGCGGGGCAGTTGCGGCAGGTGTTGTGGTCGGTGAGCGCCATAATCTGCAAGCCGTTCAGCACCGCCATACCCACCAGGTTGTTGGGGGTGTTGTCGTTGTCACCGCAGGGGGACAGGCAGGAGTGGACGTGCAGATCGTAGTAATAGCGGCTCATAGCGCATCACGCAGCCGCAGGGCGGTTTCGTAGGCGCTGAGAGGGCTTTGCAGGATGTTGACACCCTTTTCGGCGGCCAAAGCCGCCACCCCCTCGTCGGGGACGACCCCCTCCGCCAGGATGATGCAGGCGGTATCCGCCAGCGTCGCCACCGCCACGATGTTGCGGTTGGACATAATGGTGATCCACGCCTCGTCCGCGCCGGCACGCCCCATCACCCAGCTCAGCAGGTCGCCGATGTACACACCGGACACCTCGCGGTCGCCGTCCGGCAGGGCGGCGGCGGTAAAGCCGCAGGAATCAATCAGTTGCTTGACTGTCATTGGAGTCCTCCTGTAACCGCTGATAAATCGTGTTGCGATTATCGGCGAGATAGTTTTCTGTCGAGAAGAGACAAAAAACGCAGGTAATACTGGATGTATTGCCGAGTATTTTTGGCCTTTTCGGCTGGAAAATAGCCGCCGAGAATCGTGACAAAGATTTACTCAGTGGTTACTTTTGGCAGCACACGTGCCACTAAGCACGCATCTATGGTGGCGGTGCCGCGCACCACGTCCTCCGCAAAGGCGCGGCAGGTGGGAGCGCCGCAGGCGCCGCAGTCCAGACCGGGCAGTTGTGCCCGTAGGGACTGGATGTCTGCCATCATACGCATGGACTTGGCGATGTTGTTCGACAGACGGGAAATGGGCTGATAGGCGGGCATCTCCTCGAAGAAATACTCCGCAGGGATATACTGTTCATCCGCAGGCAACACGTTGCGGCTCACCGGCATATAGCGGCGCAGGATATGCAGCCGTGCCCGTGCAATAAAGGGGTTCTGCACCGTCAGCACGCCGCCCACGCAACCGCCGGGGCAGGCGTTGAGCTCCACGAATTCCAGCTGGCCGATGTTGCCGTTTTCGATCTGGTCCAGCACGCGGATAACGTTTTCGATGCCGTCCGCCGCCAGATAGCTGTCGTTGAACAGCGCCGATGCCTCGCCGCCGCTGGTGGCCCAGCCCACGCCGATGCGACCGGAGGCGGATAATTCAGGCAGCTCCTTGTCCCGATCCATGGCGTTGATCAGCTGAAAATACACGTCGCTGATGGGCACCACCACGTCCACCTGACTCTTGTAGTCGCCAAAGCCGTTTTTGACATAGCTGGCCTTGGCGGGGCAGGGGGAGATGAAACACACGCCGATGTCGGCGGGATCCAACTCAGGGTGCTGTTCCAACGCACGACCCCGCGCCAGCTTGGCCGCCACCTCAATGGGGGGCAACAGGCGCAGCACGTTATCCTCCAGCGAGGGGAAGCGCAGCGAGATCAGACGGGCCACCGCCGGACAGGCGGTGGAGATGACCGGCTTTTTCACGCCGTCTGTGCCCAGATAGGAGCGGGTGTAGGCAGAGAGCAGCTCCGCCGCCTGAGAAACCTCGTACACATCGTCAAAGCCGATGGACAGCAGGCCGCCCAGGACGTAATCCACGTCTTCTAAGTTCTCAAATTGGCCGTAGAGGGCGGGGGCAGGCAGGGCAATCTTCCACTTGAAGCCGTTCATGGCCTCCAGCTTGTTGCACACCGCCTTTTTCGCTTTTTGGGGACAGGTGCGGATGCACTCGCCGCAGTCGATGCACCGCCCCTCGTTGATGACCGCCCGTCCGTCACGGATGCGGATGGCCTCGGTGGGGCAATGGCGCACGCAGGTGGTACAGCCGATGCACTTGTCCGGGGATAGTAACACAGAATGCTCGTATGTATGCATAGCGAACCTTCCTTATGTTTGGTGGTTGGGGTGAGGAGAGGGTAGGATTCTCCAACGCAGTCGGGAAGGCTTCCCCTTGAGGGGAAGCTGGCACGGCGACAGCCGTGACTGATGAGGTGTAGCCGACGCAGTCGGCGTTAATAAAGTCTGTTCAGACCTCATCGCTCCGCGACCACCTCATCCACCGCCGTTCGGCGGTCCCCCTTCCCCTCGAGGGGAAGGCTTTTTCACTTCCTACTTATTCTTCCTCTTCGGGCAAATTCACACGCATGGTGATGGTGGTGCCCACCCCAACGGTGGACTGAATGTCCATATAGTCGGTATAGCGCTTCATATTGGGCAGACCCATACCGGCGCCGAAGCCCAGCGAACGGATGGTGTCCGGTGCGGTGGAGAAGCCGGCTTGCATCGCCTGTTCGATATCCGCAATACCCGGACCGTTGTCCGCCAGAATGATCTCGACTGCCTCCTCGGTCACCCGCACCTCGGCGACGCCGCCGCCTGCGTGGATGACCATATTGATCTCGCCCTCGTACATAGCGATGGATACCCGCCGAATGATCTCCGGGTCGATACCCAGTCGCCGCAGGTCCTTTTTCACCTGCACCGAAGCCTGGCCGGCAGAGGTGAAATTGTCCCCGTCCACGTCGAAGCGGAAAGACAATTCGTCACTCATCAGTCGGTCTCCTTTACCTTATTGCTCACCAAGCCGTTGGAATACAGGATTCCGCAGGCCTCATACAGACGCTTGGGGGAGGCCAGCAGCACGATGCCGCTCTCCTCTGCCAGCTCGATGATCTCGGGGGTAGGCTTTTTGTCCCGCACAAAGACGACACACCGCATATCCATCATCTCGGCAGTGCGCACCACCTGGGTGTTCATCAGGCCGGTGAGCAGCACCGCCTGATCCTTGACGAAGGCCAGCACGTCGCTCATCATATCGCTGCCGCAGGCGGAATACACGTGGTCGCCCAGGTGCTCCTCGCCGCACAAAACCTCGGCGCCCAGCAGCTCGCGAATGGTCGAAATCTTCATAAGATTTTCTCCCTTGCTATCTTGAATAGTCCGTGATTATTGATATTTGGCCAGGATCTCGCGGACGTCGTCCACGGTCAGACGGCCGTACACGTCCTCGTTGACGGTCAGCACGGGAGCCAGACCGCAGGCGCCGATGCAACGGCAGGCGGTGAGGCTGAACTTACCGTCCGGGGTGCACTCATCGGCACCGATGCCCAGAATCTCGGACAGACGGTCAAAAATGTCGCCGGAGCCCTTAACGTAGCAGGCGGTACCCAGACAGACGGAGATGTTGTACTTGCCCTTGGGGGACAGAGCGAACTGGGCATAGAAGGTGGCAACGCCGTAAACCTTCTCCAGCGGCACGCCCATACCGTCGGCGATGATCTTCTGCACCTCGATGGGCAGATAGCCGTAGATGTCCTGCGCCTTCTGCATGACGCCCATCAGCATGCTGGGATCCTGCTTGTTCTCAGCAATGATCTGCAAAAGCTGGGCCTCTTGCTCAGGCGTGCCCTTGAAGGGCAGGGGGCTGATTTTCTTTTTCATGTTAGCTTTTCCTCCTTGTGTTGGTTTTGCGTCCGTGGCGGTCATCCGAAAAAGAGAATTTTCCGCTTTTGGGCGCAGGAAACAAAGCCGTGCAGACTGCACTATTTTAACTATACCATATATATAAGAGAAAATCCAGTACTTTTTGTGTGATTTTTCGCGTTTTTTGATAATTTTTTCACAACTTCACCATGAGGGTGTGCCGTGTGGGGAGAATATCCCTTTTTGGCAGTGAAATCAAGGAGAGAGGGGGGTTGCAGTGAGCCAAAATTGTTGCGTGGTTGTAGGGTGGGTGTCTATCCGAGGTCGATGCGGGATATGAAAACGGGACGTCGAGGGCGCCGTCCCCTACGGTGTCTATCCGAGGTCGGTGCGGGATATGAAAACGGGACGTCGAGGGCGCCGTCCCCTACGGCGTCTATCCGAGGTCGGTGCGGTGTTGTAGGGGGCGGCGCCCTCGAC
>JAFQGI010000015.1 GCA_017415515.1 Clostridia bacterium
ACATCTTCTCCCTCCTCGGTGGTGGACGGATCATGATAATTATTAAGGAGGAAACTACTATGGGACTTTTTAGTTTGTTCGCAGGCCCCTTGGGTAAGCTGATGCAATGGATCTACACCCTCATCCCCAGCTACTTTTGGGCGCTGATCATCTTCACGGTGCTGACCCGTCTGATTTTGTTCCCGCTGTCCATCAAAAATCAGAAAAGCCAGGCTGACCGTGCCCGCTTAGCCCCCCGTTTGGAGCGCATTCAGAAAAAGTACGCTCAGGATCGTCAGAAGATGATGATGAAACAGCAGGAGCTGTACGAAAAAGAGGGGGTTAAGATGACCGGCGGCTGTCTGCCCATGCTGGTGCAGATGCTGGTGCTGTTCTCCATCATCGCGGTTATCTACAAGCCTTTGACCTATATTCAGAGCATCGACGCCAAACACATCGACACCTGTATCGACGTGGCGATCGATAACATGGATGAGAAAAAGGATGCCGACCGCATCAAGACTATGGAGAACAAGGACGGCTATTACCGCGAATTGTATCTCTTTGAAGAAATTGACGACAACACCCGTCCCCAGATGGTGAACGCGCTGGTGGATAAGCACGATATGAGCCAAGAAAAGGCGGAAAAGATCGTCAAGAGCATCGAAAAGACCGGTAAGGAATTTTCCATCTTCGGCGTGTCCCTGCTGAAACAGCCTTGGCAGAAGTCGCTGGTGCCCAACCCCATGTGGATCATCGCCATCCTGTCCGGTGTGACCGCTCTGTTGTCCACCCTGCTGTCCATGCATTACAGCAAGGCCGCCATGTCCTTGGAGCAGCAGCAGGCCGGCGGTTGCTCCAACTTTATGATGTATTCCATGCCTATTATGTCCCTGGTCTTCTCCTTCACCGTTCCCGCCGGTGTGGCGGTTTATTGGACCTTCTCCAACCTGTTGGCGATGGTGCAGACGGTGGTGCTTAACGCCATGTGGAACCCCGGCAAGATCCGCGCTCAGGCTGAGGCGGAATACGCCGAGCGTCGCCGCAAGCGCCGCGAGGACAAGGAGCGGCTGAAGGCCGCCCGCTTGGCTGAGCAGGCCGCCTGGCAGGAAGAGGAGAACAAGGCCCGTGCCCGTGCGAAGGGCGACATTACCCAGAAAAAGTCGGCAGCCTCCCAAGCCACTTCCGCTGAACTGCCGAATGAAACCGCCGAGGAAACCGACGGCAATAATGAGGAGGAAGCAACCAATGAATAAGGAAATCATCAAAGAGGCCGCCTCTATCGAGGAGGCCAAGGCTCTGATCATCGCGGAGCTGGGCGTGGCCGAGGACGCCATCACCTTTGAGGTGGTGCAGGAGCCCGGCAAGAAGGTGCTGGGTCTGTTCGGCGGCGATCCCGCCATCGTCAAGGGCATCGCTAAGAACCGTTCTGCCGCCGAGGCCGCCGAGGCCTATCTGCGTCAGGTGCTGGCCGGCTTGGGCGTGGAGGATTTCACCATCGAGGTCACCGAGCAGGAGAACGGCTGTGTCATCTCTTTGGATGGCGAGAATTTGGGCTTTATCATCGGTCGCCGCGGCGAGACCCTGGATGCTCTGCAGTATCTGACCGGTCTGGTTGCCAACCGCGCCGACAACGCCTATTATCGTGTGACGCTGGACATCGGCAACTACCGCGACAAGCGGGAGCAGGCGCTGGTGGCGCTGGCCCGCCGTTTGGGCGCCCAGACCGCCAAGACCGGTCGCCGCAACTCTCTGGAGCCCATGAATCCCTATGAGCGCCGCATCATCCACACCACCGTCCAGCAGATGGAGGGTGTGATCTCCTGGTCTGTGGGCTCTGACGATCGCCGTCACGTGATCATCGGGCCCTCCGACGACAACCCCAACAAGGATAAGGGTGGCGAGCGCAGCGAGCGCCGTGGCGGCCGCAATCGTGGCGGTCGCGGCCGCGGCAACAACGGCGGTGGCCGCCGTGAGCGCCGTGACGACACCTATCAGGTGACCGCTCCCGAGCGTCCCGTGCGTGCCTTCCAGTCCCGTAGCTTCTCGCTGCCTGTGGCGGAGGACGTGGCTCCCATTTCTCGCACCAGCTCCGAGAAAGAGGATAATGCGTCCCTGTACGGTAAGATTGAGTTTTAATGACTACAAAATCCCGAGGAGAAATCCTCGGGATTTTGTATTACGGGACGTCGAGGACGCCGTCCCCTACGGAGTGAATTAAAACGTGGTACGTTTCGTAGGGGCGGGCGTCCTCGACCGCCCACGGACAGCGCAAATGACGTGGAATACGGTATCGTTTCCACCGCCGGATGGCGTCGCCGCGTCCAACGCGTTGCGCGGAACACGATAGCCGCGATTCACCATCTTGGTGCGCTGTCGCGTAAAATCCTGCAAGCCCGAATGTCGCTTACGCCGCGGCGTTCGGATTGGCAGGCACTTGCAGGCGTTTCAGGGCGTCCTCACGCTCCTTGCCCTCCAGCATGATGCTGGCGTAGATGACCTCCCAAAATTTCTCGCTGTTGCTGATGGATGCGTATTTCATAGTGGATACCCTCCTGTTTGTGATTTCGACGAGGACACGGTGTGTTCCTCTGTCGTTGTCTGTATTGTACACCTATCACTGTACTATAATACGGACAATGATTAAAGAGTGAGGAGTTAGGAATTAGGAGTTGTGAGGTCGGATAGAATCCGTAGGGTCGACTTCGCCGCAGACGAACGGCACGCCGTGGGTGGGATTTGTAGGGGATGGCGCTTGCGACATCCCGCAGGTTGTGGTACAAATCTCATCGGGACGTCGTAAACGCCGTCCCCTACACCGTCGCCACCGGCAAAAATCCCGCAAAAAAAATGTGAAAATTCCGCACATTTTGCCGCTTTTTTCTGCCGCTTTTCGGGTGTGTGGTTTGTTGCTGTTTTTGACACCACAACATCTTGTGTTTGGGCACCCAAAAAAGCGGCAAACCGTTGATATATCTGGGTTTTCTCACCTTTTGTATCCCTTTCGAAAAAATGAAATGAAAAATGAGAAACAGAGCAAAACGGCGTAAAAACGCGAGAAATCGAGAGAATGAGGGATGTAAATTAAAAATTCGGGAATTTGCCCCTTGACAGCCGATTTTTCCTATGTTATTATAGGTCGCGTTCGGAAAACAAGCCGATCCGATTTAACCCACGGATCGCATGGGTCGCTTGCGGACCCGCCAACACTACAAAAACAGGAGGATACAACTATGACTTTTATGGCTAAGCCCGGTCAGGTCGAGCGTAAGTGGTACGTCATCGACGCCGCCGGCAAACCCCTGGGTCGTGTGGCTGCCGAGGCCGCTGTTCTGCTGCGCGGCAAGCACAAGCCCACCTTCACCCCCCACGTCGATTGCGGTGACAACGTCATCATCATCAACTGCGCTCAGGCTGTCCTGACCGGCAACAAGCTGGAGCAGAAGAAGTGGCAGCGCCACACCGGCTGGATCGGCAACCTGAAGACCACCAAGTACGCCACCCTGATGGCTCAGCGCCCCACCAAGGCGATGGAGCTGGCCGTGGGCGGCATGATCCCCAACACCACCATCGGCCGCAAGGCTGAGACCCGTCTGCACTGCTTCGCCGGCGCTGAGCATCCCCATGCCAGCCAGAAGCCCGAAGTGTACGAGTTTTAATTAAGGAGGACAAACGACTATGGATTACAATAAGAGACCTTTCTTCTATGGTACCGGTCGCCGTAAGTCCTCTGTGGCTCGTGTGCGCCTGTACGAGGGCACCGGCAAGGTGACCATCAACGGCCGTGATATCGACGATTATTTCGGCCTGGAGACCCTGAAGCTGATCGTCCGTCAGCCCCTGAATCTGACCGAGCTGACCGAGAAGTTCGACATCGAGTGCCGCGTTGCCGGCGGCGGTGTGACCGGCCAGGCCGGCGCCATCCGTCACGGCGTTGCCCGCGCTCTGCTGCAGTATGACAGCGAGAACCTGCGTTCTGCCCTGAAAAAGGCCGGCTTCCTGACCCGCGATCCTCGTATGAAGGAGCGTAAGAAGTACGGTCTGAAAGCTGCTCGTAGAGCTCCCCAGTTCTCCAAGCGCTGATATTTGCCGATTGCACTTATCTACTGTATACGCAAAAGACCACACCCAATCGGGTGTGGTCTTTTTCTTTGTCGACGAGCAGCGGATGTATCCGCTGAATTGTGGGAGAATGGCGTCAGCCATTCTCGTGGGATAGGAGTGGCGATTAGAAAACCTCCCTCTGACGAGGGAGGTGGCATTTGCGAAGCAAATGACGGAGGGAGAGATGAACCGAAACACAAACCTCTCTCTTCGTTATCTCTCCCCCAGTCATTTTTGCAAGCAAAAATGACAGCCCCCTCGTCAGAGGGGGCTATTTTAGTTTGTACGCTGGTATATGAGAGTATGGAACGAAAAACCGCTCTCACCCTACCCTTACCCGCTGCTTTTCTGGTACGATCCCTTTTCACGTTCCAATCATAGCATATCTGCATATACCAATTTCCAATAATTCTGCGAAAATTCTACCAAATAACGGGATATTTCCTCGTCGGAACGGTATCCCAACACCGTCAGTGCCTCGCGCAAATAGGAATTGGTCGGCAACAGACGACAGATCCACCGACCGAGCGGATGGTACCATTCTTCCACAGGCGTTTTTGCAAATTGTCTGCGTCGTTGTTCGTCCATAACAGCGCCCACACTTTTCGCTACGTTCACGCACTCTTGATAAAACCGCATGGTTATTCTCCTCAAAAACAAAAAAGTGCGGCAACCGAAGTTAACCGCACTGAAAAACGCAACACTCCGATTGTCGCCAAACAAATTACAAGTATTGAGGATTTACACACAACAGCTTGTAGGAGCTTGCATTTTTGCCAAAATCCATAAAACTGTTGTATGCACAAAAAAGGGTATAATACCCCCTATGAAAAATTCCTCTTACGATGTGTGTAATTTGTTTGGCGTTGTTATTATAGCACACATGAAGAAAATTAGCAAGAATATATTGTCAAAGGAAAAAATAATCGGTATAATGAAACGGTAAATTGAGAATTGGCGTGAGAATAATGAAGAAAATTCAATTTTTTGACAAGAAAAACGTGATTTCCGAGAATATGAGGCTGTTGCGGGTGAAGAATCAAATGACCCAGCAAGATCTGGCATCCAAGATGCAAACCTTGGGGGTCAATATGGATCAGCAGATGATCAGCCGCATTGAGAGCAACGATCGCATCGTGACGGATTATGAATTGGCGTGCTTGTGCCATATTTTTAAGGTACAGCCTCAGGAGTTGTGGGGCGATTTCGCCGCCGAATATCTGGATTGAACGTAGAGAACCACACCCCATCGGGTGTGGTCCTTTTTCTTTTGGGGCGTCGAGGGCGCCGCCCCCGACAACACCCCACCGACCACGGATAGACGCCGGAGGGGACGGCGCCCGCGCCG
>JAFQGI010000003.1 GCA_017415515.1 Clostridia bacterium
CCAACCGCGGGGGCCCGACCCGCTGTGTCGGGCACCCGATCGGCGGATAGACCACAGCGAAAAGCAGAGATGGATTTTCTGCTTTTCGGTATGGTTTATGAAGGCCATAGGAGGCAGCTATGAAAGTCGGTATTTTGACCTTTCCCAACTCGGTGAGCTACGGCGCCTGCTTGCAGATGATTGCGTTGCAGAATGCCGTGCGCCGCTTGGGGCACGAGGTGGAGATCATCAATTATCACAATTCCTATATGAAAGCGGAAAAGCACACCGACAAAGGGCGCAATCCGTTGAAGCGCTCCCTGCAGCGTCGTGTTCGCCTGTTGTTGCATCGGCGGCTGTATCGAAATTTCCGTCGCTTCGAACAACAGCACGTGGTCTATTATCCCACCCGCGCCTTTACCGAAACAAAGCGCTTGTCGGAAATAGGACAGCGGTATGATGCGGTGATCTGCGGCAGCGATCAGGTGTGGAGTCCCTATATTACCAACAGCGACATCAGCTATTTTTTGGATTTTTGCGGTGCAACCACCAAACGGGTGGCCTATGCCCCCAGCTTTGGTGTGGTGAAATTCCCCGAGGGGTTTGAGGAGCGGATCGCTCCCGAACTCCAAAAATTCTACGCGCTGTCGGCGCGGGAACTGCCCGGCAAAGAGCTGGTGGAGAAGGTAACCGGTCGGGAGACTGCCATCGTGTCCGACCCCACCTGGCTGGTGGATGCCGCCGATTGGGCGGCGATGGAACGGCCCCATCCTGCGGCAACGGGTGACTACGTTCTGTATTTTGTGGTCAACCGATCGAGCGAACTGTTGGCGCGGTGCAAAGCCTTTGCCAAACAGCATGGCTTAAAAGTGGTGATGGTGGGCGGCAACCCCATCACCGCCGCGAAAAACAAGGATCCGATGCTGTCTTACGCTTTGGACGTGGGACCTGAGCAGTGGCTGTATTTGGTGCACCATGCGCAGTACGTATTCACCAATTCCTTCCACGGCACCGCCTTTTCCGTTCTGTTTGAGCGGAATTTGTATGTGCAGGTGCCCTCCCACAACGGTTCCCGCCTGCGTCAGGTGTTGGAGAACTTCGGCTTAGAGGATCGCGAGGTGCGCGAGGGGGAAGAAGTGACCGAGGCAGCTGTGGATTACGAGCGGGTGCGGGATGTGTTCGCTCAGTTGAAAGCGCAGTCCTTAACGTATCTGAAAAATGCATTGACGTGAGAATATAAGAAACCAAACAGAAAGGAGGAGAACGATGGGCAAACGGGTTTTTCGTGTCAAGCTCAATGCATTCAGCACGCTGGCACACCAGTTGGTGACCACCCTGTGCGGTTTGCTCATTCCGTGGATCATGATCGACACCTTTGGTTCCACGGCTTACGGTATCACCATCTCCATCGCTCAATTCCTTTCTTATATCACCCTATTGGAGGGTGGCATCGGCCGTGTGGCTCGCGGCGCATTGTATAAGCCTTTGGCAGAGCGGGATGAAGAACGGATCAGTCAGGTCTATCTGGCGGTTAAGCGCTTTTTCGCCACCATCGGCTTGGTTTTTGCCGCTTACGTGGTGGTGCTGGCCTTTGGCTATCGTTTTATGGCGGATGTACCCGCATCCTTTTCGTGGGAATACATTGCCGCGCTGGTGGTGGGTATTGCCATCGGTAAATTTTCCGAGTATATGGGCGGCATTTCCAAGGTGACCCTCCTTAATGCGGATCAAAAGCAGTACGTTGTGAATATGGTGTATATGATCACGAATGTTCTCAACGTGATACTGATTGTGGTTTTGGCGCAGTGCGGCGTGGACATTCTGTGGGTGAAGGTGGTCAGCAGCCTGGTGTTTGTGCTGCGCCCGGTGCTGTATTCCCTGTACGTGCGAAAGCATTATCACCTTCGCAAAACAGGGGTAAAAGCGACCCTCCCCAACAAATTCACCGGCATTGCGCAGCACACCGCCTATGTGATCCAAAACAACACCGATGTGATGTTGCTGACGGTGTTGGCGGACCTGCCTTCGGTGGCGGTCTATTCTGTGTATCATCTGGTGGTGTTCAGCTTGCGGAATATCGCCACCTCCTTTACCGGCGGTATGGAGGCGCTGTTGGGCGAAATGGCGGCGAAAGGGGAACAGACAACCCTACGCAAAACTTACCGCAGCTATAAACTGATATTGACCACGTTGACCTTGATGCTGTTTGGCACAGCGGCGATTTTGATCGTTCCTTTTGTGAGGCTGTATACCGACGGCACCACGGATGCCAATTATGTGCGTCCTCTGTTTGCGCTGATTATGGTGGTGGCTGAGGCACTGAATTGTTTGACGTTGCCTTGCTTTAATCTCACCATCGCTGCCAACAAGCTCAAACAGAGTCAGTTTGGCGCCTATGGCGAGGCGGCCATCAATGTGGCGGTGTCGCTGGTGCTGATGCTGGTATGGGATCCCTTGATCGGTGTTGCCGTGGGCACCCTGGCGGCAGTGGTATTCAAAAGCATTTATTATACGGCGTTTGCCGGCAAGCATATCTTGAAGATCAAGGTGTCTCCGTTGTTCCTCAAGCTGGGCATTACCATGTTGGCGTTGTTGGGCTTCTCCTTGGGCGGCATCTGGCTGATTCGCGATGTGCTGATCTATAAATACACTCAGTGGGTGGTGTGGGGCATCGGCTTTGCCATCGCTACCGGTCTGTGGGGCTTGGTGATTGGCATGATGCTGTACCCCGGTCATTTGAAGAACCTCAAGACCATGTTGTTAGGCAAGAAAAAGGCAAAGCCGATGGATGTAAGCGCTTATGCTGATCACGATATCGCTGCTTATGCGGCTTATGTGGAGGATTCACAGGAGTTATTGTCCTGCTCCTCCGGTGGCGTCGCCACCGCCCTGGCACGGCAGATGCTTCAGCGGGGCGGCTATGTGGCCGGTGTCACCTATACTCCCGATTTTAAAGAGGCGGTATACGCCATCACCAATCAGGTAGAGGAGCTGGACAAGTTTAAAGGCTCCAAATACTGTGCGGTGAAGATGGGAACCGTCTATGCCGACGTCAAGGCGTTGCTGGACGTCGGCGAGCAGGTTCTGTTTATCGGTCTTCCCTGCGGGGTGGCCGGTCTGCGCGCTTATCTGAAGCGGGAATACGACGGCTTGGTGACGGCAGAGCTGATTTGCCACGGCCCCACGCCGGCCAAGGTGCACCGTCAATATGTGGAGCACTTGGAGAAGAAGTTTGGCAGTCCTTTGACCGCTTTCTCGGTCAAGCACAAAAAGGGTGCCTGGACCCCCGCCTATCTATACGCCGCCTTTGAGAACGGTGCGGTATACGAAAAGCCGTTCTATCACACGGAATACGGCTATGCCTTTGCTACTCTGGCAGGTAAGGCCTGCTATTCCTGCCAATTCCGCGGCAACAACCGCACCGGCGATCTGATGCTGGGCGATTTCTGGGGCGCTACCGAACAGGATGTGTTCTGGAACAAAGAGGGGGTTTCCTCCGTTTTGGTGCATACCGAAAAGGGGCAAAAGCTACTGTTGGAAACCGCGGGCGTGCGGCTGTTTGATACCACCTTCCAAAAGATCGTGGAAGGCAACCCCAATATCATTAAGCCCCGCGACAGCCGCTCCAATCGAGCGAAGTTCGAGCAGTTGTTGGAGAGCCACGGCCTGCTGTATGCCGTGGAGCATTCCAAATGTTTTCTTTCGCGTATCAAGGCAAGACTGAAACGAAAATAACAACCAAAAGGAATCACAAACAGCCCCCGGTTCACAAGAACCGGGGGCTGTGTTTATAAAAAGGGCACACCGATCTTCGGTGTGCCCTTTTATGGCTTTATTTACATGTTAGGATTAGGCGTACTTCTTGCTCTTAACCACCAACACCACGATGGCCAGGGCAGATACCAGCATCAGGGCGCCATAGATGACCATATCGTTCTTGAGATTGGCCATGGCGCTGGTCTCGGGAGAGACGTTCTCAGAGTTCACCACGATAGCCATAGAGACAGGCATTTTAGTCAGGTGGAACACCAGATGGCCATCCTCGTTGATATATGCGCCGTCCACTTTGGACCAGTTGCCGTTCTCATCCATCTGCATCAGGGCGAAGAAGTGGCTCAGGGTGTCGGCATCCAAGGTGATCTCAAAGCCCTTGTGACCGTCGTGATCGTCACAGCCCTCGCCGTGGATCTGGAACAGATCGCTGACCGCCAAATGGGGATCCGTGATGTTGTTTTCTTTCGCCAGGTCGGCCAACTCTTTCCACAGCTCGGTCAGGTCAGAGGCACCGGCAATGTCGGAATAGGCCTTCTCCAACTGCTCACGCTCGTCATCGGGCAGCTTGTCGCGCTCGCTGTAGGGGGTGATGATGATCTCCATGGTGCAGTCGGGGGAGTCGGGGACCACGTCGATAATGGTGGGAGCCGCGTTGCCGGAGGGGCTGGAAACGAAGCTGCCGGGGGCGGCGTAGACGGAAACGCTCATCATCAGCGCCAACATCATAGCCAAAACGATAGCAAATGTTCTTTTCATAATCAAATCTTCCTTTCTTTATGGTTGATGGTTGTTTGTATGATTAAGTAACGAGTGTCCATACTCGTTCATTTGACGGATATAGTCAGCACCGAACCGCTTTTGTATGAGGTCAAAAGCCTTCCCGATCTGTGGGGGACGAGACGTCATGTTGTGGCAGTCAGAGCCCAGAAGGTGAATGTAGCCCTCTTTGAGAAGGGTCAGCGCCTTATGCCTTGTGATCATGGTGGAGAAGAAAGAGGCGTTGGACTGCATCAGGATGCCGTTGTCCAACAATCTGCTCCAGGTTTCTTTGCTTTGCAGAGAGAAATAGCGATCGATGTGGGCCAGCACCAGACAGATTCCGTTTCTGCCCGACATTTCGATCAGCTCGCGGACCATACTCTCGGTCCAGCGACTCATCGGCATTTCCAACAGCAACAGATGGCTGTTCTCGATGCACAGTGCCGAAAGGTTTTTCATGCGGCTGATTCCCGGATAATACCGTACCTCAGCGCCGAGTCGAAGTGCCGGCATAGCGTCTTGCCGTTGTTCGCAAAGCGCTTGTGCTGAGCGGCTTCGTCTTTCCAGAAAAGAGTCAACCGATTCGTCATTGGCGTAGAAATGCGGCGTGGCGATCACCATAGTGACGCCTTGCGCTGCCTGCGCCTGCATCATCGCGATGCTTTCCGCCATGTTTCGACTGCCGTCGTCCATTTTTGGGAGCACGTGATTATGCCAGTCGATCATTCGCTGTCCTTCTCATGGCTCTCATACGAGCGATAATATTTGTAGTTGCGGGATTTGCGGTATTTGCCATAGGTGGCTTTGCCGGATTTCGCCTCGTTCATCACGCAACCCAGTACGTTGACGTTGGACAGCTTCAACTGGCGGAAGCACCTCTCCAGCTCCTTTTTCTCCGTATAGTCCTCGCGGATCACCACGATCATGCCGGAGATCAAACCGGAAATGGACACGGCATCGGAAACGATATTGACCGGCGGAAGGTCAACGATGATGTAATCAAAAACCTCTTTGAGCTGTTTGAGCACGTTTTCCATACGGCTGGAGCCCAACAGCTCCGAGGGGTTGGGCGGAATGTCACCGGAAGGGAGGACAAACCAATTATCCAGCAGATAACTTTGAAAGTCGAAACTTTCCTTTCCTTTGCCACGCAGCAGGTCGGTCAAGCCGGGGGCGCTGTGGATCTGCAATTTCTTGGCGATGGAGGGGATACGCAGGTCGCCGTCGATCAGCAGCACTCGACTTCCTTTCTCGGCGAATACGTATGCCAAGTTTACCGCCGTGGTGCTCTTGCCCTCGCCGCGTATGGAGCTGGTCACGCCGATGACGGGGCACTTTTCGTTTTCCGGGAGGGTGAAATCCAAATTGGCACGAATCAGCTTGTATTGCTCAAGTGCGGTAAATTCCAGGTTCTTGTGCAACGTGTTTTTTATGTCCTTGACGGGGTTTGCGGATTGGGGAATAAATTTTTTGATAGGCATAAAACGCTTCACGCCGATTCCTCCTCCTCCCTTTGGATGGATGTGTTCCGTGCCGCACTTGCTGTAAATGTCATCACAAGACACCTACTCACAATAACAGCACTCTATACCTATCAACAAGTTTACCACACCTTTCCCAAAATTGCAAGACCTTATTTTAATATATATACGTCTTTTTTGAGAAAATAGTGTGCAAACGGACAGAAACTATGGAAAAATCGGCCCAAAACGGATCGCCGATGGCTTCGGACGGCATCGTTCATTACCCACCACTTGCTTTTTTTGGCGTTTTGCGGTATACTTGACCCATCAATGGGAGAGGTGAGAGTATGCGCTATCTGATCGATCACGATTTGCATATTCATTCCGTGGGCTCTATGTGTTCCGGCGTACCGGAGCAGACCCCGGATCGCATTTTGCAATACGCCGCCGACGAAGGCTTCGCCACTGTCGGGTTAAGCGACCATTTTTGGGATGAAACGGTGCCAATGCCCCAGGGTGGGTGGGGACCGGATTTTTACACCTCTCAAAATTATGCGCACATTTGCAAGAATTTGCCATTGCCTTGCCGAAGCGGCATCCGTTTTTTGTTTGGTGCCGAGGTGGATATGACGCTGGACGGCACCGTCGGCGTTTCTCCCCAACGGCTGGCCGCATTGGATTACGTGCTCATCTCCATCAGCCATTTTCATTGCACGGATTTCACCATCCGCAGCGAGGATGCCGCCACCCCTGCGGGTCGTGCCGCCGTGCTGCTGGATAAATTGGAGGCGCTGTTGGAGATGCCCCTGCCGTGGTATAAGGTGGGGCTGGCTCACCTGACCGGTCCTAAGCTGGGCGGCGGCGATCCGGATAACCACTGTGAGGTGCTGCGATTGGTGCAGGGGGAACGGTTGACGGCTTTGTTCCGAAAGGTCGCCGCCTTGGGTGTGGGCATTGAGCTGAACACCGCCACCTTCGGCTTTGGCAATGAGGCGGAGCGACAGGCGGTCACCGCCTTCTATGCCCACGCTAAGGAGTGTGGCTGCCAATTCTTCTTCGGCAGCGACGCCCATTGCCCCGACCATTTTGTGCCCCACCGCCAACGGGCACAGGCAATGGCGGACAGCCTCGGGCTGACCGATGCGGATATTTTCCGCATCTAACGGAAGAAAAGCGGTTATTATAGAAGATGGCATCAATGCAAGACGAATAGCGCGGAGGGAATGACTATGTTTAACGCCGAGCAAAAGAAAAACGAATGCGTACAGTGGATACGCGATTTTTTTGAACAAAACGGCCCGGACTGCAACGCGGTTGTGGGCATTTCCGGAGGAAAGGACAGCTCCGTTGCGGCGGCGCTGTGCGTGGAGGCGCTGGGGCGTCACCGTGTCATCGGCGTGCTGATGCCCCAGGGGGAGCAGCACGACATTGACAAGGCGTATGCGCTGGTTCACCATTTAGGCATTCGCCATTATGTGGTGAACATCGGGGATGCATACAACGCTGTCGTGGACAGCATTCCCGCCGAGTTGCATCTGACTGCCCAGAGCAAGCAGAATTTGCCTCCTCGCCTGCGGATGGCCACCCTCTACGCGGTGTCTCAAAGCTGCAACGGACGGGTGTGCAACACCTGCAATCTGTCGGAGGATTGGGTGGGCTATTCCACCCGTTACGGCGATTCGGTGGGGGATTTTTCCCCTATGTCCCATTTCACCGTCACCGAGGTCAAAGAGATCGGTTATGCGCTGGGTGTCCCCAAAGAGCTGGTGGATAAGGTGCCCATCGATGGCCTTTGCGGCAAGACGGATGAGGAAAACCTGGGCTTCACCTATGCGGAGCTGGATGCGTATATTCGCACCGGTCACATCGAGGATCCGGCCACAAAAGAGCTCATCGACCGCAAGCATCGGCAAAACCTGTTCAAACTGGAGTTGATGCCGTGCTTCGATTCCGGATTGGAAGTCAAAGCCTAATACGGCACAAACGGAGGGGGCATCCTGGCGGATGCCCCCTAAATTTAACCATATACAAAGTGAGTTCTCACTCGTTCTTGACAGAAGCGACCACATGTGATACACTAAATGGCAAAGAGGGATTTCACTTTATTCAAAAGGAGCGTGACGGTATGCATCATCGCGACTTGGAGCTATTGCGCCAAAAATACGCCCACCCGAGCACCGATACGGGGGTGTTGATTCAGATGGAGTTGGAGAATATTGCTCGCCTTTGCGAGCAGTGTGACGGACCCCAGCGGCAGTTTTCTGCCGCTATTGTGGACAAGTTTTGCCGTGTGATCCAACTGATGGACCAGGAAAACGAGTGGCTTTTGGCTTGCGCCGACAACCGTCTGCAAGAAGCGTGCGAAAGGGAAAAGGGTGTGTTGCAATATGTGGCGGCCCCTGCCGCTGTCACGCAAATCGCTTCGCCGGACCCCATTCCTTTCTCATCTGCCGATGATTTGCTGCGTGCTTTTTACAATCATTTCCGCACCGCCGAGCAACGGGAAGCGGATTATCGAGAAATCCCCTTTATTCTTGCCAACGTCGGCAGAATGAAGGAGGATCTGATCTACGTCGAGGATGCGGCATCCAAGCAACAGCTGGAAGACGCCGTTAAGAGTGAGATGAAAAAGGTCAATCTCACCATGAAGGATTATGCCGCCCGCGTCAAAACCTTTGCCAAGCGGTATTTGGACGCTATGTTGGCAGACGGCGTGCTGGGATGCACCGAGTTGACCGAAGATCGCGTTCTGTTCACCTATCGCAACATCGAGTTGATTTTGGCTCGCTTCGATACCAAAGAGGATGGCCAAATCAACAAGCAAAAATCCAACATTTGTTCCGCCCTGCGTAAGCTCAACCAGTTTAAGCGAGAAACCGAAATGTAAATAAGGTCACAAAAACAACGCCCTATGCTTGATGATATGCGAGCATAGGGCGTTGTTTGGTGTATTTAGTGAAAAAACACTAAAATATTGAGTTATAAATTGTACAAAAGATAGAAAAAGGGGAAATAGTGAAATTCCTCCTTTACATTTTAGGGAAATGAATGCTATAATTGGTGTGAGGGAGGAAAATAGTAAAGAAAAAGGATTGTTGGTTAGTTAAAAACTATTTATTGGAAAGGGAGAAATGAAAATGAAACATCTTACTGCTACTGAGGCTATGTTCTACGATTACCTGCTCACCTGTGGCTATCGCCGCAACACCGCCAAGGATTATGCCCATCGCATTCGCAAAATCGGCTCCATTGACGTTCTGTTGCATCAGGATATCACCCCCTATATTGAGGAGTATACCATCGGCGCCCATCAGCGGCGATCCCATCAGCAGAGGCTTGCTGGTGTTTGAGGACGTTTCTTTGATCGAGCCGTTTAAGGTGCTCTACGATGCCTATTGCCGCAGCGAGGATGGCTATTGGGAGAACTACGGCTATTGGATGCGGAAAAGCTGATTTACATAAGAGAAAAGGAGAGTGCGTTATGGGTTTTTACGGAAAATGGGAGACCTGGAAAATCGTATATGTCCCTAAGGTAATGAACGGTGGCGTGCGTGGTGTGGCTTTGGTGGAGGCAGGTGATCGCGCCCACGCCATATACACCTTCCATCAGCAGTATGCCGGTCAGTATCACACGGTGGAATCCTGCGAAAAGCTGCTTGGCAACTAACGAAAAAAGGACACCCGAGAGGGTGTCCTTTTTCTTTTAATCTTCCATACCGATTTGCCCTTGCAGGCGGGTGCGTTTTTCGTGGATATCGTTGAAATAGCCGGTGTATTCGACGTAGTATTTGCTGTCGGGGAACAGATAGTGATACAAATCAATGAGATAATCGTCGGTCATGCTGGCAATATAGTCCACCACGATCTGGTTGGGTTCACTCTGCTCATAGGGGGTATCGCGGTGGTAATGGGTGGCGTTGACATAGTCGATGTGGTGCAGGAAAATGGGACTGTCGCGGCGATCGTTTTCCAGATCGTCCAGCAATTTTTCGTACAGCTCCTCCATCATATATTTCACCACGCGGTCCAGGATGACACGCCCCGGCTCGTTGGCATAGATCATGGAATAGTTTTCCCGCTTATAATTCTGCACAGCGGCAAAATGCTCCTCATCCAGCTTGATGTAGGGTTTGCCGTAGCTGTTTTCGATGATGTTGACCACCAGATTGTTGACGATCTCGGAGTTGATGGTACCGATGCCGTCGGCGGTGAAATGCTCGTCCTCGATCATTTGCATACGGGCGGCATCCTGGCGATCCTTGCCTAAGTAGGCGATGATGTCCGAGATGCGCACCACGTTGCCTTCCAGCGTGGAGGGCTGGATCTTGTTGGAATAGCCGGGGATGGTGTAGCACTTCTCCAATTCCGCCGCAAAAGCCTCAAAGGTGTCCATCGGCACGGGGCGGTATTCCGACAGTTCGATTTCGCCGTTGTGACCCGCAATGCCGGAGAGGGTCTGCAGCGTCAGATTCATGGGAAAGATCTCGGTCAACACGCGGGCGGAGTGAATGTTGTGGGTGAAATAGCGGCCGGTGTGCTTGTTGTACAGCTCGTTGAGATACACCTCGCCGCAGTGGGCGAAGGGGGTGTGACCGATGTCGTGTCCCAAAGCGATGGCCTCAATCAGGTCGAGGTTGAGATTCAGCGCACGGCCGATGGTGCGGGCAATGCGGGACACCAACTGCACGTGAAGACCACGGCGGGTGATGTCGTCGTTCTTGGTCAGGGCGAACACCTGGGTCTTGTCGGTGTAGCGGTTGTAGTAAGGGGAATAGAGGATTTTATCAATATCCTTTGCGAAAGCGGGACGCCATACGGTGTCCGGCTTGCCGGTGGCATAGCGGCGGATGGCCGCCTCATCGTGAAAGGAAAAATCGGTATAGGAATGGGTCTTTTTCTCCCGTTCCATCCGTTCGGACAGGGCAGGGGACAGTTGTTCTTTTGCCATAAAATATCCCTCCTTTTCGATTAGTATACCACACTTTCCCGCAAAATGCAAGAGGGCAGAATTCAGCCGTTGTAAGCGGTTACAATTCTCTCTTTTTTCGCCACCTCCTCCCGCTCCCCCTTGACACTCACCCTTTATTGGTAGTATAATATCCTGTAATGAATTTTCTCCGAAAGGATGGTACATAATGAGCAATTATAAAATCGAAACCAAGTGCGTGCAGGGTGGCTACACCCCGGGTAACGGCGAGCCTCGCCAGATACCCATCATCCAGTCCACCACCTTCAAATACGCCACCAGCGAGGATATGGGCAAGCTGTTTGACTTAGAGGCCTCCGGCTATTTCTATACCCGTCTGCAGAACCCCACCAACGATTCCGTGGCGGCGAAGATCTGCGAGATGGAGGGCGGCACCGCCGCCATGCTGACTTCTTCCGGTCAGGCCGCCTCTTTCTACTCCGTGTTCAACATCGCCTCCTGCGGCGACCACGTGGTGTCCTCCTCCTCCATCTACGGCGGCACCTACAACTTGTTCGCCGTCACCATGAAGCGGATGGGCATCGACTTTACCTTTGTTTCTCCCGACTGCACCGAGGAGGAGCTGAACGCTGCCTTCCGTCCCAACACCAAGGCGGTGTTCGGCGAGACCATCGCCAACCCCGCTTTGACTGTGCTGGACATTGAAAAGTTTGCCAATGCCGCCCACGCCCACGGCGTGCCGCTGATCATTGACAACACCTTCGCCACCCCCGTCAACTGCCGTCCCTTTGAGTGGGGTGCCGACATCGTCACCCACTCCACCACCAAGTATATGGACGGTCACGGTGCGGCTGTGGGCGGCTGCATCGTGGACAGCGGTAAGTTCGACTGGACCAAATATCCCGACAAATTCCCCGGTCTGTGCATCCCCGACGACAGCTATCACGGCGTTACCTACACCGAGCGCTTCGGCTTGGAGGGTGCCTACATCACCAAGGCTACTGCACAGTTGATGCGTGATTTGGGCTCCATCCAGTCCCCCCAGAACGCCTTCTTGCTGAATCTGGGTCTGGAGAGCCTCCACGTGCGTATGAAGCGCCATTGTGAGAACGGTCAGGCGGTGGCGGAATACCTGCAAAGCGACGACCGCATCGCGTGGGTGACCTATCCCGGTCTGCCCGGCGACAAATACTACGATCTGGCGCAGAAATATCTCCCCAACGGCTCCTGCGGCGTGGTGAGCTTCGGCGTCAAGGGTGGTCGTGCCGCCGCTGAGAAGTTTATGAAGAATTTGAAGCTGGCCGCCATCGAGACTCACGTGGCTGACGCCCGCACCTGCTGTCTGCATCCCGCCTCCGCCACCCATCGCCAGATGAGCGATGCCGAGTTGGCCGCCGCCGGCGTATCCCCCGATCTGGTGCGCTTCTCCTGCGGCATCGAAAACGCCGAGGATCTGATCGCCGACATCAAGCAGGCGCTGGATAACCTGTAATTCCCAACGAAAGCCGATAGGAAGGGAGGAACGCCTTATGCCCATTAAAATTCCCAACGATCTGCCGGCGGTGCAGACGCTGACCGACGAGAACATTTTCGTGATGACCGAGACCCGCGCCATCACCCAGGACATCCGTCCTCTGAAGATTCTTCTGCTCAACCTGATGCCTAAAAAGATCGAAACCGAGACCCAGTTGGCTCGCCTGCTGGGCAATTCCCCTCTGCAGGTGGAGATGGAGTTCATCCACACCAAATCCCACGTGTCCAAGAACACCTCCGCCGAGCATCTGTTCACCTTCTACAAGACCTTTGAGGACATCAAGCATAACCACTACGACGGCCTGATCATCACCGGCGCTCCCGTGGAGCAGATGCCCTTTGAAGAGGTGGAATACTGGGAGGAGCTCTGCGACATTATGGAGTGGAGCAAGACCCACGTCACCAGCACCTTCCACATTTGTTGGGGTGCTCAGGCGGGTCTGTATTACCACTATGGCATTCAAAAATACCCTCTCGGCTTCAAATATTCCGGCATCTATCCCCACAAGGTGGATTATAAGCGCTCCATCCTGTTCCGTGGCTTTGACGATACTTTTATGGTGCCCCAAAGCCGCTACACTACGGTGAAAGCCGAGGACGTGGCTGCCGTGCCCGAACTGAAGATCCTCGCTTCCTCCGAAGAGACCGGCATCTACGCCATCGCCACCGCGGGCGGTCGTCAGATCTTCATCACCGGTCACTCCGAATACGATGCCGACACGCTGAAAAACGAGTATAACCGCGACGTAGCGGCGGGGCTGAACCCCGACGTGCCGGTGAACTACTTCCCCGACGACGACCCCACCAAGGCGCCGCTGGTCACCTGGCGTGCCCACGCCAATTTGCTGTACAGCAACTGGCTCAACTACTTCGTCTATCAGACCACACCGTATGATATTAAGGAGATAAAGTAAGCGTAAAAGCGCACCGAGGTTTCGGTGCGCTTTTTTCGTGCGGGCGGTCGAGGTAGCGAAGCGACACGAGCGGCAATGAATGACAGTCCGGTGGACTGTCAGAACCGCGAGTGGACCGAGCCGCAGCGAGACCGCCCGCCCCTACATCCTCGCACCGACTTGTTTGCCTTCCCCTCGAGGGGAAGGTGGCCGAGCGTTAGCGAGGTCGGATGAGGTGGACGCGGAGCGCTAAAGAAACATTTTCAGAAATCCCTTTCTTTTCCGCCTTATATATGCTATAATACCTCTGTAATCACGTTCGCAAAGGATGATTTTATGAACCGCCTACTCGTCATCGACGGCAACAGCATCATCAACCGCGCCTTTTACGGCGTCAAGGCACTCACCACCAAGGATGGGCGATTTACCAACGCCATCGTTGGCTTTCTCAATATTCTGGCTCGTTTGCGGGAGATGTCCGATGCCACCCATATCGCCGTGGCTTTTGACCGCAAGGCGCCCACCTTCCGCCACAAGGCCTATGCCGAGTATAAGGCGGGACGCAAGGGTATGCCGGAGGAGCTGCGCCAGCAGTTGCAGCCCCTCAAGGACATCCTCGCCGCCATGGGGCTGACCTTGGTGGAACTGGACGGCTACGAAGCAGACGACATCCTCGGCACCTTGTCTAAGGCTGCCGCCGAGGCGGGGGATATGTGCTTTATCGCCACCGGTGACCGGGACAGCCTGCAGTTGGTGGGGGAGGGGGTCACCGTCCTGCTGGCCACCACCAAGATGGGGCATCCCGAAACGGTGGTATACGACCCTGCCGCTATTATGGAGAAATACGGTCTCACCCCTGCTCAACTCATTGACCTCAAAGCGTTGCAGGGGGACACCAGCGATAACATTCCCGGTGTTCCCGGGGTGGGGGAGAAGACCGCGCTGGATCTGATGCAGCGCTTTCACTCCTTGGATAACATCTACGAAAATCTCGACTCTCTCGACATCCGTGACAGCCTGCGGAGTAAACTCTCTGCCGGTCGTGAAAGCGCTTACATCTCCCAAATGCTGGGCACCATCTGCCGTGAGGCTCCTATCGATTTGACGGCAGACACCTATGCCATCCGTCCTATGGACGAGCCGTTGTTGGCCTCTCTGTTGCAGGATTTGGAGCTGTTCAAGTGGATGGAGAAACTGAATCTTTCCGCTGTCGCCGTTCCTGTTAAAACCCAGGCGGTGGAAATTTCTACTCCTGTCGTCGAGGGCAACGAGGCGGCGGAGGATTTCATCGCCGCTATTAAGATGGCGGGCAAAATGGACGTTCTTGCCACGGTAGAGGGGGGCGACATCACCGCCCTTGCGATTGCCGCCGCCAATCGTTGTGCTCGCTTTGATCGTTTCTGCTTCTCTTTCGAATCTCTCATCGACCTGCTCTGCGACCCCACGGTGGAAAAGCGCACCCACGACAGCAAACCTCTCTTTGGCGCGTTGCTGGCGCAGGGATTGACCCCTGCCGCCTTCACTTTGGATGCCGCGCTGGCGGCGTATCTGCTCAATCCTCTTTCCTCCGATTATTCGCTGGCTCGTCTGCTCCCCGAGTACGGCTTTGCCGCGGAGGAACCGCTGCATACGTTCCCTCGGCTCTGCGACAACTTTTCTGCCACGGTCGAGGAGCAGGGGATGACCTCGTTGCTCATCGATGTGGAGCAGCCGTTGGCGTTGGTGCTGGCGGATATGGAGCAGCAGGGCGTGGCGGTGGATCGCGAGGGCATTGCCAAGTTTGGTGCCGAACTGACGGCTCGCATCGCCACCCTGCAAAAGGACATTTTCGCTCAGGTGGGGTATGAGTTCAACCTCAACTCCCCCAAGCAGTTGGGCAAGGCGCTGTTTGAGGATTTGGGCTTGCCCCACGGCAAGAAGACCAAATCCGGTTACTCTACCTCCGCCGACGTGCTGGAAAAACTGCGAGGGGAGTATCCTGTGGTGGCGAGCCTGTTGGATTACCGTACCCTTTCTAAACTCAACAGCACCTACTGCGAGGGCTTGCTCAAGGTCGTCGATTCCGACGGCCGCATCCGTTCGGTGTTTAACCAGACCGAGACCCGCACCGGCCGCATATCTTCCTCTGAGCCGAATCTGCAAAATATACCCGTCCGCTCTGAGCTGGGGCGGCAGATGCGCCGCTTCTTCACCGCCCGCGAGGGATGGGTGCTGTGCGACGCCGATTATTCTCAGATCGAACTCCGTGTGCTGGCCCACATGGCCGCCGAGCCGACGATGTGCGCCGCTTTTAACGGCGGCACCGACATTCATCGCCAAACCGCCGCCTCGGTGTTCGGCGTTTCTCCCGAAGAAGTGACCTCCCACCAGCGCTCCGCCGCCAAGGCGGTGAATTTCGGTATCATCTACGGACAGGGAGCCTATTCCTTGTCGGAGGATTTGAACATCTCCTTTGTGGAGGCCAAGGAATATATCGACCGCTATCTGGCTAATTTCAGCGCGGTCTCTGCTTTTATGGAGCAGCTCATCGCCGACGCCACCGAGCGCGGCTACGGCGTCACCCTGATGGGTCGCCGCCGTCCCCTGCCGGAGCTCAAAGCCGGCAACGCCATGACCCGCCATTTCGGCGAGCGTGTGGCACGGAATATGCCCATTCAGGGCACCGCCGCCGATATTATCAAGGTGGCGATGGTCCGTGTCCACCGCCGTCTGGCTGCCGAGGGCTTGCAGGCAAAACTGATTCTGCAGGTGCACGATGAATTGATGGTGGAGTGCCCCGCCGCCGAGGCAGATGCCGTCTGCCGCCTGCTGGTGGAGGAGATGGAGGCCGCCGCTGACCTCACCGTCCGCCTGGAGGTGGACGCCCACGTGGGCGAAACCTGGTACGACGCCAAAGGATAATCGCATACAAAGCACACCACTGCGAGAGGGTCGCGGTGGTGTGCTTTTCCTTTCCTTGTGCAGTTTTGCCATTTTGTTCCGCTAAGATATGGCAAAAATGACAAAATATCCAAAATTTTGCCAAAAACTTTGTAACAAAATATACAAAAATTGCTTGCTTTTTACCGAAAACACTGTTACAATGAAAGGGTAAAAATGTACCCTTGGGACAGTACACCCTGTTCCGTGTCCGAAAGGAAGTGGAAAAACAGATGAACTTGTACGATAACGGCGCGGACATCCGGCAGAACATTGCGGATTTCCTCGCCGGTACCGAAGCCCACGCTTACCGTTGGTTGGGCTGCCATTACGCGGGGGATACCAGCTATGTGTTCCGCGTGTGGGCACCCAATGCCAAGACGGTATCGCTGGTGGGCGATTTCAACGGGTGGAATCCCGACGCCCAGCCTATGCTGCGGCTGGAGGGCGGCGTGTGGGAGACCACGGTGCAGGATGTCAATCTGTATGCCCCCTACAAGTATCACGTGGTGGGGCAGGATGGCAACGCCGTGGATAAGTGCGATCCCTATGCCGTACACGTGGAGACCCGCCCCGGTACCGCTTCCAAGGTGTACGAGGTAGGTGGCTATGAGTGGCACGACGCCGACTGGCAGTCCTCTAAAATTGCTCCTTACGACAAGCCTGTGAACATCTACGAGGTGCACGCCGGCTCCTGGCGCACCTATGGCGACGGCAACCCCTTCGATTACCGCAAGTTGGCGGAGGAGTTGGTGCCCTATGTGCTGGATATGGGCTACACCCACATCGAGCTGATGCCGATTTCGGAGTATCCCTTCGATGGCTCTTGGGGTTATCAGGTGTTGGCCTATTACGCTCCCACCAGCCGCTACGGCAAACCCGAAGACTTTATGTATTTCGTGGATGCCTGCCATCAGGCCGGCATCGGCGTGATTCTGGATTGGGTGCCTGCCCATTTTCCCCGTGATGCCGCCGGACTGTTCCGCTTCGACGGTGGCCCTTGCTATGAATACGCCGACCCTCGCAAGGGGGAGCATAAGGGGTGGGGCACCTGCGTGTTTGACTACGGTCGCCCGGAGGTACGCTCCTTCCTGATTTCTAATGCCATTTATTGGCTGGAGGAGTATCACATTGACGGCCTGCGTGTGGACGCTGTTGCCTCTATGTTGTATTTGGATTACGACCGCAGGGACGGCGAATGGGTGCCCAACTGTTTTGGCGGTCATGAGCATCTGGAGGCGGTGGATTTCCTCCGTTGGCTGAATGAAACGGTATTCCGCCTCCATCCTAACAGTATGATGATCGCAGAGGAGTCCACTGCCTGGCCCATGGTGTCCCGCCCCACCTCCGACGGTGGATTGGGCTTCAATTTCAAGTGGAACATGGGCTGGATGAACGATATGATCCGTTACACCTGCCTGGATCCTTTCTTCCGCAAGGATAATCACAATTTGATTACTTTTTCCTTAATGTACGCCTTCTCCGAGAATTTCGTGTTGCCCATCTCCCACGACGAGGTGGTCCACGGCAAAGGGTCGCTGATCAACAAGATGCCCGGCACCTATGAGGAGAAGTTTGCGGGCCTGCGTGCCTTCCTCGGCTATATGATGACCCACCCGGGCAAGAAGCTACTCTTTATGGGCAGTGAGTTCGGCCAGTTTAAGGAGTGGGATTATCAAAGCGGTCTGGACTGGCTGTTGCTGGATTACGAGAGCCATCGTATGACCCGTCATTATGTCCGCACGCTGAATCACCTCTACCGTCAGATTCCTGCCCTGTGGGAGGACGATTACTCTTGGGAGGGCTTCAAGTGGATTGCTGCGGATGACAATGCCCAAAGCGTCATCTCCTTCCGCCGCATTGACAAGAAGGGGGATGAGGTGGTGGTGGTGTGCAACTTTACCCCCATTCAGCGGGAAGGTTATCGCATCGGCCTGCCGATCTATGGCGACTGGGTGGAGCTGTTCAATTCTGATCTGGCTGAGTTTGGCGGCACCAACGCCACCAACGGTCTGATTAAGACCGACCCCGAGCCGATGCACGGCTTTGATCAGTCGGCGGCGCTGACCTTGCCGCCTCTGTCGGTGCTGGTGTTGAAGAATAAGCGCAAGCGTCCCTATCCCAAGAAAAAAGCGGAAGCTCTGGCAAAACGGCGCGCCGCAGCCAATAAGAAAGAGGAGGAAAACTGATTATGTTCCGTAAGCAAGAATGTGTCGCCATGCTGCTGGCTGGCGGCCAGGGCAGCCGTTTGTACGCGCTGACCCGCAAGATTGCCAAACCGGCAGTCCCCTATGGCGGTAAGTACCGCATCATCGACTTCCCCCTGTCCAACTGCGTCAACTCCGGCATCGAGACGGTGGGTGTGCTCACCCAGTATCAGCCGCTGGAGCTCAACGACTACATCGGCTCCGGTCAGCCCTGGGATCTGGACCGTATGGACGCCGGCGTCCACGTCCTGCCCCCCTATCAGCGCAATCAGGGCGCCGATTGGTACAAGGGTACCGCCAACGCCATCTATCAGAACATCGATTTTATTCAGCGCTACAACCCTGAGTACGTGTTGGTGTTGTCCGGTGACCACATCTATAAGATGGATTACAGCGATATGCTGGCCTATCATAAGGAGAAGGGCGCCGATTGCACCATCGCCGTTCTGGATGTCCCCAAGGAGGAGGCTTCCCGCTTTGGCATTCTGAACACCAACCCCGACGGCTCCATCTACGAGTTTGACGAGAAGCCCGCCGTGCCTAAGAGCACCTTGGCTTCTATGGGTATCTACATCTTCACGTGGGAGAAACTGCGCAAATACCTCATCGCCGATGAGGAGGACAGCACCTCCCAGAACGACTTTGGTAAGAACGTGCTGCCCACTATGCTGAACTCCGGCGAGCGTATGTTTGCCTATCGCTTCGAGGGGTATTGGAAAGACGTGGGCACCATCGACTCCCTGTGGGAGGCCAACATGGATCTGCTGGATCCCAACGTCCCGCTGGATCTGTCCGATCCCAGCTGGAAGATTTATTCCCGCAATCCCGGTATGCCGCCTCAGTACTTATCTGCCACTTCTCAGGTGCAGAACTCCTCCATCACCGAGGGCTGTGTCATCCACGGCAAGGTGGAGTCCTCGGTCATCTTTGCCGGTGTCACCGTCGAGGAGGGCGCGGAGATCGTCCAATCCATCCTGATGCCCGGTGCCGTGGTGCGTAAGGGTGCCAAGGTGCAGTACGCCATCCTCGCTGAGGACGTGGAGGTGTGCGAGGGTGCCGTGGTGGGCGAAGCCCCCGAAGAGATCGACGACCTGTCCCGTTGGGGCGTGGCGGTGGTGGCCTCCGGCATCAAGGTTGGTGCAGGCGGCAAGGTGCTTGCCAAGGGCATGATTGAAGCAGATGTGAAAGACGGCGAGGAGGTGAGCGCTCATGCGTAATTACAGTGCTGTGGGTTTGATTTTTGCCAATATGTATGACGAGTCCTTCCGTGACGGTACCGCGGTGCGCTCTATGGGCTCTTTGCCCTTCGGCGGTCGGTATCGCCTCATCGATTTCCCCTTGTCCGCTATGGTGAATGCGGGCATTACCAAGGTGGGCGTCATCACCAAGAGCAATTATCAGTCTTTGATGGACCATATCGGTAGCGGTAAGGCCTGGGATCTTTCCCGTAAAAATGAAGGTCTGTATTTTCTGCCGCCTCGCAGCAGCGACGACGCCATGTATCAGGGGCGCATTGGCTCTTTGATGGACGTGGTTCCTTTCCTGAATCATTCCAAGGAGGATCTGGTGGTGCTGTCTGACTGCCACATGGTCACCAGCATGGACTTTGACGCTATGATCAAGTCGCACGTGGAGAGCGGCGCGGACGTGACCATTGCTTGCCGCCACGGCGTGGTGCCCAAGCTGCCGGACATCCCGGTGCTGACCATGGACGCTTCCTGCCATGTCACCGACCTGTTGCTGGGTCGCATCGCCGACCAAAAGGCTTATTATGGCACCGGTGTCTACGTGATGCGTAAGGATTGGCTGCTGCGTATCCTCACCGAGGCTGCCGCCCGCAACCTGTATCACTTTGAGCGTGATATTCTCCAGCGCCGTCGAGAGGAGCTGAAGATTCGCGGTTATGTGGTGCCCTCTTTGGTGATGCCCATCTACTCCACCGAGAGCTATTTCAACGCTAACCTGGCTCTGTTGGAGGATGAGGTTCGCAGCCAACTGTTCCCCAAGAATCGTCCCGTTTATACCAAGCTGAAGGATTGCGATCCTGTTCAGTACGGCCTGCATGCCGAGGTCACCAACTCCTTGGTGGGGGATGGCGCCCATATCGATGGTAAGGTAAAAAATTCCATCATCTTCCGCGGCGTTCAGATTGCTCGCAACGTTGAGCTGGAAAACTGTGTCGTGATGCAGAACGTGAGCGTGGGGGATCACTGCAAGCTGGTGAACATCATCGCCGATAAGAATGTGGTCATCCGCAACGGCGTCACCCTGCAGGGCTCTGAAAGCTATCCTGTTTATATTGCAAAGAATTCCATTATTTGATCTAAGGAGGTTTGCAAATGAAAGTATTGTACGTTGCCAGTGAGGCGCTTCCCTTTGCTGCCTCCGGCGGTTTGGCGGACGTGGCGGGCTCGTTGCCCAAGGCCATTCGTTCCCGTCTGGTGGGTTGCCGCGTGGTGATGCCTCTCTACGAGAGCATCCCCCAGCATCTGCGGGAGAATATGACCTTCCTCACCAGCCTGTCCGTGCCGGTGGCATGGCGTCGCCAGTATTGCGGCGTGTTCGAGGCTAAGGTGGATGGCGTCATCTACTACCTGTTGGATAACCAGTATTATTTCAAGCGTCAGGGTCTCTACGGCCACTATGACGACGCCGAGCGTTTCGCCTTTTTCTCCCGCGCTGTGTTGGAGATGCTGCCCCACATCGGCTTCAAGCCGGACGTCATCAACGCCAACGATTGGCAGTCCGCACTGGTGCCGCTGTTCTACCACATCTTCTACGCCAACCGCGAGGGCTTTGAGGGCATCAAGACGGTGCTCACCATCCACAACATCCAGTATCAGGGCAAGTATGGTATGGAGCTGATGGAGGACGTGCTGGGCATTCCTCCCGAGCACCGTCAGCTGTTGGAGTATGACGGCTGCGTCAACTTCATGAAGGCGGGTATTGAGTGTGCCGATCGGGTCACCACCGTCAGCCCCACCTACGCCCAGGAGATTCTCGATCCCTGGTTCTCTTGGGGGTTGGATCCCATCCTCAATGCCCGCAAGTGGAAACTGCAGGGCATCCTCAACGGCATCGACACCGACGGCTACAACCCCGTCTCCGACCCCAACATCGTCCATAATTTCTCTGTGGAGGACGTGGAAGAGGGCAAGGCGATCAACAAAAAGGCCTTGCAGGAGCGTTTGTGCCTGCCCCAGCGTGCCGACGTGCCGCTGATCGGCATGGTCACCCGCCTGACCTCTCACAAGGGTTTGGATCTGGTCAAGTATATTATGGACACCCTGCTCACGCGGGACGTTCAGATGGTGGTGCTTGGCTCCGGCGAGTGGGTGTATGAGAATTACTTCCGCGAGATTCAGAATACGTATCCTGATAAGTTCTGCTATTGTGCCGGCTTCGTTCCCGAGCTGGCCCGTAAGATCTACGCCTCGGTGGATATCTTCTTGATGCCTTCCAAGAGTGAGCCTTGCGGTTTGGCCCAGATGGTGGCCTGCCGTTACGGCACCCTGCCTGTGGTCCGCGAGACCGGCGGCCTGAAGGACAGCATCATCGACTGCGGTAATGAGGGCGGCTTCGGCTTCACCTTCAAGACCTACAACGCCGACGATATGCTGGCGGCCATCGACCGTGCTTTGGGCGCTTACGCCAACAAGCCGGATCTCAAACTCTTGCGCGAGCGTTGCATGACCCAGGATTTCACTTGGGGTCGCTCCGCCAACACCTACATCCGTATGTATAAGGAACTGGTGAAATAATTGCATTGAAAAGAGCCTGTACCGCAAGGTACAGGCTCTTTTTTGTTGGCTCAATAAAACTCCATAACCATCGAGTTGTAAGCGCTTTCAGTCCAGCAATTTTCGCCGCATTTCCAATAATATCGCTCGCTCTCGTCGCGACACCTGCACCTGGGTCATCCCCAAGTGATCGGCAACTGTTTGCTGGGTCATTTTTCGTAGATACCGCATCTCGATCAGCGTCCGATCCCGTGGCTCCAAGTCGCACAGCACCTGCCGGAGCGCCAACTTGTCGGTCACGCTTTCTTCGGGGGAGTCGCAGGGCAGGTCGATCTGCCCCTCCTCACCCTCCTCTTGTCGGGTGAGGGAGAGGGGAGGCAGCACCACGCACACCGCCTGCGCCGCGAGGGCAGGCTCAATGCCCAGCTCGGCGGCTAATTCCTCCACCGTGGGCTCTCTGCCGTGGGTGTTGAGCAGTTTTTCCCGCAACCGCCCCACCTGCAGCGACAGGCTTCGCAGGGAGCGGCTGACCTTGACGGCGCCCCCCTCGCGGAAGAGGTGGCGCATCTCGCCGAGGATCAGCGGCACCGCGTAGGTGGAGAAGCACAGCCCTCTCTCCGGCTCAAAGCCGTCCACCGCCTTCACCAGACCCACGCACCCCGCTTGAAACAGGTCGTCGTATTCGACGCCCCGCCCTACGAAGCGCTTGGCGCAGGCGTGCACCAACCCCAAATTGTCGCAGACAAAATCGTCGCGGCTCATATCCGCCCCTTCACCCGCGGGGCTATGTATTTCTCCATGGTGACGGTGGTGCCTTTGCCCACTGTCGAGCGCACACGCACACGGTCGGTGAAGCTCTCCATCACCGAAAAGCCCAGCCCCGACCGTTCCTCGCCACCGGTGGTGTATAGCGGCTCCATGGCCTTCTTCACATCGGGGATGCCCCGCCCTTTGTCTTTCACCTGTACTTGGATCTTGCCGTTTTCAAACAGTTTTACCGTCAGCACCACCGTCCCCAGTTGGTCGGGGTAGGCGTGGACGATGGCGTTGGTCACCGCCTCGCTCACCGCCGTGCGCAGATCCGCCAGCTCGTCCACGGCGGGGTCCAGTTGCGCCGCAAAGGCCGCCACCGCCGCCCGGGCAAAGCCCTCGTTGGCGGAGCGGCTGAGAAAGGTCACTTTCATTTCATTGATGGGTTTCATGTTCACTCTTCCTTTCCTCCCAAATGGGTAGTTTGTCTAAGCCCGCCAGACGGATCATTCGCTCCATCCGCGGGGTGGCGCCCGCCACCCGTACCTCGCCGCCCAGCGAGACCATCAGCCGATACCGCCCCATGATGAGGCCGATACCCGACGAGTCCATAAAGGTGAGCCGTTCCAGGTTCATGATTAGCCGTCGGGGGCGGCAGGATAACACGGCGGTGTCGATGCGCTGCCGCAGATCGGCGGCGGCGTGGTGATCCAGCTCTCCGATGAGGGCGGCGGTGAGATCGCCGCTCTCCCGCGTCACTTCCAGTTGCATAGGGTCACATCCTTTCCAAGTATTCCCGTTTTCGACAAAAATATACGTTAGTTTGGATTTGCGCTGTAGCCAATCAGCCTTCCCCTTGAGGGGAAGGGGGACCGCCGAACGGCGGTGGATGAGGTGGTCGCGGAGCATTTCGTTCCCCCACAAACGCAAAAAAGCCTCTACCCAATAGGATAGAGGCTTTTCGCTCTTTTTTCACGAAAATCCCGCCGTCAAAATCGGTCAGGTGGCGGGGTATCTCCACGAAACAGCAAACTCAATTTTAAATTTATCTTCTCTCAACTAACGAGGGGTGGAAAAACACCATTTTTCTGCTATACTATGGATAGACCGGTCAAAAACAGAAAGGAGCTTTTGTTTATGACGTTTGGACATATCATTAAAAATCTGCGGACAAAGAATAATATGACTCAAGAGAGATTAGCGGAGCTGTTGAACATTTCCCCGCAGGCGGTGAGCCGTTGGGAGACGGGCGCGGCCATGCCGGATATTTCTCTTTTGCCGCCGCTGGCGAATCTTTTTGGTGTCACCACCGATTATCTGCTCAGCATGGACACCTATCAAAAAGATATGCGCAAGGCGGAGTTTGACAAGGCGTTTTTTGAGTATTGGAAACACGACGATAAAGAAACCAATTATCAGATTGCCGTTCAAGCGGTGGCGGAATACCCCGGCAATATGGAGTATGTGGAGTGGCTGGCATCAGCGGAGTACTACGTCGCCTTTGATCGGCTGGAGCAGAGCGAAGAAGAATACCATCGTTTGTTGGACAGCGCCATCAAACATTACAAGATTGTTTTGGACAGCAATTCTCCGCGTGACCTCCACGACAAAGCTTTTCACGGCATCGTGTTGTCCTATCACTGGAAAGGAGATTTGGAACATGCCAAGCAGTATGCTCTCACCGAAGAGGACGAAGAAAAGCGGGACGACCTACTGGTTTGGTGTTTGGAGGGGGCAGAAAAGAAAAAGCATTGTCAGACCCTTTCCGAGAATAAATTGAGGGCGTTCATCTTGTCGCTTCAGTTGGGTTGCAAAACCCTGGTAGAGTGTGACGCCATCGAGCAGGTTTTGTATTCTTTGTTCCCCGATGGAAATTTCCAATTCCATCATAATCTGTTGACCTATAATTTCATTGACAAGGCGTTTTTTCTATGTGGTGAACAGAAGTATGACGAAGCCGTGGTCGCGCTGACCAAAGCCCGCCACCACGCCGAGCAGGACACGCTTTTCTCCAAGCAAGACTATTATCGCTATACCGCACCGCTGTTTTGCTTGGTAAGCGGCGAAAAGCCGGTAAGCGACTCCGCTGACACCCCGCTGGACAGTTATCGAGCGAGTCTAAATCGTTCCGATTTCGACCCCATCCGTGAGCGTGCCGATTTTCAGACCTTGCTGAAATAACGCTTGCTCGAATGAACACCGTAGGGGCGGGCCTCCGGACCGCCCGAAAGCCTCCCTCTTGAGGGAGGTGGCATTTGCGAAGCAAATGACGGAGGGAGTTTTCTCCACAAACACAAAAACGCCTCTATCCCGTTGGATAGAGGCGTTTTCCTCGTTTTTACCCCAACAAGCACACACAATGGGCGGCGATGCCCTCGCCGCTGCCGGTAAAGCCCAGCCCCTCCTCGGTGGTGGCCTTGACGCTGACGCAGGTCACGTCCACGCCGCAGGCATCGGCGATGATCTGCCGCATTTGGGGGATGTGGGGTGCCAACTTGGGACGTTGACACAGAATGGTGGCGTCGATGTTGCCAATGTGGTAGCCGTCCTCGCCCACACGCTCTACGACTCTTCTGAGTAGCGCCACGCTGTCCGCCCCCTTGTAGGCAGGGTCGTTGTCGGGGAACAGCTTGCCGATGTCGCCCAGGGCAGCGGCGCCCAGCAGGGCGTCCATCACCGCGTGGGTGAGCACGTCGGCGTCGGAGTGGCCCAGCAGGCCTTTTTCATACTCGATTTTTACACCGCCGAGGATGAGGTCGCGCCCCTCCACCAAGCGATGCACGTCGTATCCGTGTCCGATGCGCATGGGTTTTTCCTCCTTCATCAGCGCTTTCGCCAGCTGAATGTCCTCCGGCGTGGTGAGTTTCAGGTTGGTGTCCAGACCTGCCACCAGTTTCACAGCGTGTCCCGCCGCCTCCATCAGTTGGCAGTCGTCGGTGTAGTCCTTGCCCGCCGCCATCGCCGCCTTCATGGCGGCGCACAGGGCGGCGCGGTCAAACACCTGGGGTGTCTGCACCCGCCACAGATTGGCGCGGTCGGGGGTGTCGATGATGACCCCGTCTTCATTGGTGCGTTTGAGGGTGTCCTTTACCGGCACCGCCACCGCGGCTGCGCCGCACTCTGCCGCCGTGGCGATCACAGCGGCTACGGTGTCGGGGTCAATCAGCGGTCGTGCGCCGTCGTGGACACCCACCATGGTGGCCTTGGCCGGCAACGCCGCCAAGCCATTGGCTACCGACTGCTGTCGGGTGGCGCCGCCTGCCACGATACGGGTCAGCTTGCTCACCCTCGCCTCTTTGGCTTGGGCGGCGAAGGTATCAATGTCTTCCTCACGGGCGATGAGCAGAATCTCGTCTACCGCCTCCACCTGCTGGATCGCCAGCAGGGTATGAATCAGCACGGGATACTGTCCCAGTTTAATATGCTGTTTGGGTTGTCCCATTCGGGTGGAGCCGCCGGCGGCAGCCACCATCATCACGGTGTAGGGCATAGATAAATCCTCCTTAGCCTTCCCCTTGAGGGGAAGGGGGACCGCCAAAGGCGGTGGATGAAGTGTAGCCGCGTAAGCGGCGTCACCTTATTTATCTTCCATTATAGCACACTTTTTTCAAAACACAACAAAAAAAGACCGCTCGGTTTTGAGCGGTCTTTTTCATCAAATATTGATCTCTTCGGCCATGCGGAACATCTTGGACTTGAAGGGCTTTTTCATCGCCAAAGCCTCGTCGATGTCATAGTCCATCAGGGTGTTGTTGTTGATGGCCACCACACGCTCGGTCTTACCCGCCATCAGCAGGTGGGCGGCGTAATAGCCCATCTGGCTGGCCAGGATGCGGTCACGGGCGCTGGGACGACCGCCACGCTGGACGTGACCCAGCACGGTGGCGCGGGTCTCCACGCCGGTGGCTTTCTCAATGTCCTTTGCCAGCTCGTCCACGTCGCCGATGCCCTCGGCCACCATCACGATGAAGTGGTGCTTGCCCAGAGATTTGGTGTATTCCATACGGTCCACAATATCCTTCTGGAAATCGTAGGGAACCTCAGGCACGATGATACTGGTGGCACCGGCGGCCATACCGGCGCCCAGCGCCAGCCAGCCGGCGTGACGACCCATAACCTCAACGACGCTGCAACGGTCGTGGGAGGCGCAGGTGTCCCGCAGCTTATCCACCAGATCCACTACGGTGTTGGTGGCGGTGTCATAGCCGATGGTGTATTCACAGCAGCCGATGTCGTTGTCGATGGTGCAGGGGATGCAGATGCAGTTGATGCCCTGCTGAGAGAGCTTCTGTGCGCCGCGGAAGGAGCCGTCGCCGCCGCAGACCACCACGCCGTCGATGCCGCGCTTGCGGCAGTTCTCCGCCGCCTTCTGCTGCCCCTCCAGAGTCATAAACTCGGGGCTGCGGGCAGTAAACAGCATGGTGCCGCCCTGTTGCAGAATATTCGAGACCGAGCGCAGGGTCATGGGCACCATCTCGTCCTTGATCAGGCCGTTGTAGCCACGGATGACGCCGTATACCTCGATGCCTGCGTTGAGGGCGGTACGCACCACAGCGCGCACAGCCGCATTCATGCCCGGGGCATCGCCGCCGCTGGTCAGAACAGCAATTTTTCTCATAGTTATCGCTCCTTTGTCACGAAAGACAGGTTTACAGGTAATATTCTATCCATAGAAATAGGCTATGACAATGGAAATATTTGTCACCTATATGGATTTTTGTTGCATTGTCTTATTCCGCACAACCATAGGTTTTGGCGGCTGTGAGGGTGTTTTTCATCAGCATGGCGATGGTCATAGGGCCCACGCCGCCGGGTACGGGGGTGATGGCGCCGGCGATGGGTTCCACCGCGGCAAAGTCCACGTCGCCGCAGAGCTTGCCGTTTTCGTCCCGATTGATGCCCACGTCAATGACGGTGGCACCCGCCTTCACCATGTCGGCGGTGACGAATTTGGCCCGTCCCACCGCCGCCACCAGGATGTCTGCCTGACGGCAGATCTCCGCCAGATTTTTGGTGCGGGAGTGGCAGATGGTGACGGTGCCGTTTTCCTGCAACAGCAGCATGGCCATGGGCTTGCCCACGATGTTGCTGCGGCCGATGACCACACAGTGCTTGCCCTCCACGGTGATGTTGCTACGATGGATCAGCTCCATCACGCCCGCAGGGGTGCAGGGCAGGAAATGCTGGTCACCGATCATGATGTGTCCCACGTTCTCGGCGTGGAAAGCGTCCACGTCCTTTTTGGGGTCGATGGCGGCGATCACCGCGCCGTCGTCCAAGCCCTTGGGGAGGGGGAGCTGGCACAGGATGCCGTGGATGTCGGAGCGCTGGTTCAGCTCGTGCACCACCGCCAAGAGTTCCTCCTGGGTGGTGGTGGCGGGCAGATTGATCTGCTCGCCGTAAAAGCCCACTTCTTCGCAGGCCTTTTGCTTGTTGCGCACGTAGGTCTGGCTGGCGGGGTCATCGCCCACCAAAATCACCGCCAGACCGGGGGTGATGCCTTTTTCTTTCAGAAGCGCCGTCTCGGCGGCGATTTCGCCGCGGAGGGAGGCGGCAATCTCTTTGCCGTTAATTCGCTGTGCCATCGGTGTCCTCCTCGGTGGTGTCGGGGGTGGTTTCGGCTTGGATTTCGACTTCTTCCGTGGCTTCCTCTTGGGTGTCGCCTTCGTCTTTGACCGCGATCACCAGCGCCGTGGGCAGGGAGAGGGAATACCGCCGCAGCACGAAGAACAGCACTACACCCAGCAGAATGGCAAGGATCGCCACCAACTGGGAGGTGCGCATGGTGCCCGCCATCAGGCTGTCGGTGCGCAGGCTTTCAATGGCGAAGCGACCGGCGCCGTACCATACCATATAGCCGCAGAAGATCATACCGTCAAAGCGGCGCACAATCCGCTTAGAGAGGATATGTAGCAGCACGAAGCCGAGGATGCACCACAGCGACTCATACAGGAAGGTGGGATGCACCGGCTGGGTGGGGTCATATCCGCTACCGTTGTAGCCGGCTTGGATGATGTCGCCGGTCATAGCCCAGGGCAGGTCGGTGTTGCCGCCGAAGGCCTCTTGGTTAAAGAAGTTGCCCCAGCGGCCAATGCTCTGACCGATGAGAAAGCCCAATGCGGTCAGATCGAACATGGCCCAAATTTTCACCTTGCGTAGCTTGCACATCAGCGGCCCGAAGACGAAGGCCACGATGATGCCGCCGTAGATGCCGAGACCGCCCTCCCATACTTTGAGGATGGAGATGGGGTCGGCCAAATACTCCGCCACGCTGTCGCTGAAAAAGACATAGTAGAGGCGAGCACCGACAAAGGCTACGGGCACGGTGAGCAACGCCACGTCGATCATGCGGTCGGGGTCGATGCCGAATTCTTCAGCCCGTTTGAGGCCGTAGAGGACGGCTAACAGGAAGCCGACGGCAATCAGAAGACCGTACCATTTGATAGAGAGATCACCAAACAGATGGATGGAGTCGTTGATGTGAAATTTCCAACCCAAGTTAGGAAACTCAATGAAGGAGGATAGGGTGGTGATAGGCATACCGATTCCCCTTTCTTACAATGGATTGACCACCGACAGGGTGCAGGCGGTGGGGTCGAAACGTGTTTTCAGCTGATCGGCGATCTCCTCGGCGGTGATGGCAGCCAGCGCATCCAGCTCGGACAGGGGCTCCACGCCGTCCACCAGATGGGAGAGGATCAGCTCGGCGCAGTCGGAGGGATCGTCCAGACCCGCCACCAATCGACCGTAGGCACCGCGACGCACCGCTTCCACGGCGGCGGCGTCCAAGCCCTCGGCTTGCAGACGGGTGATTTCATCGGCAATCAGCTCTTTCACTCGCTTGGGGTCGGCGCTTTCGCCGCCGACCAGCCAAATGCCATAGTCGGGGCCGCCGAAGTATTCCACCTCAAACTGGTCGTTGATGAGTCCCTCGTCCATTAAGCGGGTGTAGAGGGGGCTGGATTTCCCGCTGATGAGGTCAATGAGCATACGGGCGCCCGCCAGCGTCTTGGGGGTGTGGTTGACCACCGGCTCCTTGAAGCCGATGTAGAACAAGGGGGCGGACACCGCCATCTTGTCCTCCACATACCCTTGGGCGGCGGTGGCAGGCTCCTCGATGGTATAGTTGTCCGGCACCCATTCTTCGGCGGGCTTCAACAGGCGGTCGCAGGCATCCATCACCTCGTCGGGGGTGATGCGGCCGGCCACCACCAGCACCATATTGTGCAGGTTATAGTAGCGGTAGTAGCAGCGATACAGCAGTTCGGGGGTGATCTTAGCGATGGATTCCACCGTGCCGGCGATGTCCACGCGGACAGGGTGGTTGTGGAACAACCCCCCCAGCATATTGAACAGCACGCGTCGACCGGGCATATCCTCGCCCATGCGAATCTCCTGCCCGATGATGCCCTGCTCCTTCTGCACCGTTTCGGGGGTGAAGTAGGGGTCCTGCACGAAATTCAGCAGGATATCCAGGCTGGGCAGAATGTTTTCGGAAGCGTGAAACAGATAGGCGGTGCGGTCAAAGGTGGTGTAGGCGTTGGCGTTGGCGCCGGTCTCTGCAAACTGGCGGAAGGCGTCGCCTTGCTCACTCTCAAACAGTTTGTGCTCCAAATAGTGGGCGATGCCCTCCGGCACCTCCTCGGTGCCGCCGTCGGCGGTGGGGAGGATGTTGTAGATGGAGCCGTATTTGGTGGCGAACACCGCATAGGCGGAGGAAGCCTCCGGCATGGGCCACACCACGACCTGCAGGCCGCTTTTATGGGTCTCGGTATAGAGGGTATCTCCTAACAGGGGATGTTTCCAAGCGTTCATTCTGCCACCTCCTCATCGTTGGGCATCAGCATATACAGCGAATCAAAATGGGTCAGGCGGGCGGCACGGCACACATCGTCACGGGTGACCTCCAACGCCTTGGCGCGCATCTGGTCGGGGGTGTGATAGTTGTCGTAAACGGTCTGACCGATATAGAAGTTTTCCAGTGCGTCCGCGTTGTCGCAGGCGGAGGAATACCGCTGGATCAGGCAACGGCGGGCGGCCTCCAGCTCGTCATCGGAGAAATTGCCTTCCCGGATGGCATCCAGTTGCTTCAGAATTTCTTCCTGTGCCTCGTCGGCGTTTTCGGGCTGGATGCCGCTGTCCACCAGCACGATGCCGGCGTAGCGGTCGTAGGTGGAAGCGCAATAATAGCACAGGCTCTTTTCCTCGCGCACGTGGGTGAACAGCAGGGAGGTGGCACAGCCGCCCCACAGGGTGTTCATCAGCTGGGCGGCCACGATGTCGCCGTCCGGCTCGGTGGCCGCGATGCGGAAGCCCAGCACCAGCTTGGCCTGGCTGACCTGCATGGTCTCGGTTAGTTTGCTTTCTTTGATGGCAAAGGCGGTGTCGGCGTTGACGATGGCCACCGGGCGCTCACCCAGGGCGGCGAAGCGATTGTTCAGCTCGCGGGTCAGGGCGGCGGGGTCGTCGGCGCTTTGATACAGCCAGTGAATGTTGGCCTCGGCCAGCATCCGTTTACGGGCGGCCTCGGCAGCGGCGGGGGTCAGCGCGTTGACCGTCTCCTCGGTGCCGTTGGGGTTATAGCTGAAAGGATGATCGGGGCACAGCAGCTCCTCGCACCGCTGGCGGGCGTACAGGCGCTTGTTGTTCACTTCGCCCTGCAACCGCTCCAGCAGACAACGCTGCTCCTGCGCAAAGGCATCGGCGGGGAAGACCCCTTCCTCCAACGCCGGGTCAAACAGCATATCCAGCAGCAGGTTGGTGCAGGCGGCGGTCAGGTCGCTGCCATCCAGCGTATAACGGCGGTTGAGATAGCTGATGGAGAAGGCCAGCAGCTGCCAGCCGCCCAGACGGAAGATCTCTCCCTGTACGGTGGCACCGTACAGCTCATCCAGACGGCGGCTGAACCGCGCCAGGGTGGGATAGGCGGCACAGCTGCGGGTCAACAGACCCGGCAGAATGGCATATTCCGCCGCCGTTTCCTGCCGCAGGGGCAGGGCGAACACACCGGTCAACCGATCGGTGCGGAAGGATTGCTCCGAGAGATGGAGCAAGGTCATTTTATGAGACAATTCCACGGGATAAGGCATAGTATTTCCTCCTTTTCGGGTTGCGTTTCGTTACAGATGTTTCAGCAAGGCGACGGTGATGTCCCCTGCCAGCTTTCCTGCGTATTGTTCCAATTCGTCAAAAGAGATATTGGCTTGATGCTCTGCCAAGTCGGAGATGGTACGCAAAATCACAAAGGGTACGCCGTTGGCAACGGCGGTCTGGGCGATGGCGGCACCCTCCATCTCGGCGGCGGCGGCACCGAAGCCGTCCCGCAGCTGTGCTTTCAGGGCGCTGTCGTCCACGAAGACGTCGCCGCTGGCGACGATGCCGTCGATGGCCTTGCTGCCGTCAGGTAACACTGCTTCGGCAGCTTTTCTCGCCTTGTCGCACAGCGCCTCGTCGGCGACAAACAGCGTCGGCTTTTGGTCGTCTTCACCGTACATAAATCCTCTGGCGTGACCGAAGGCGGTGATGTCAAAGTCGTGTTGCAGGGCGGCGGTGGCGATCACCAGATCCTTCACCGCCAAGCGTGCATCCAAGCCACCTGCCATACCGGTGTTCAGAAGAGCGTCCACGCCAAAGCTATCTATGAGCATTTGGGCGGTGATGGCGGCGGCGACTTTGCCGATGCCGCTTTGCACCACAACCACTTCTTTTCCTGCCAAAGTACCCTCCGCAAAGCGGCGGCCTGCCTTTTCGTGGTAGGTGACACCCTCCATGCGGGCAATGAGGTTTTGCACCTCGGATTCCATGGCACCGATGATGCCCATTCGCATACGACATACTCTCCCTTATACTTTACTGTCCTATACTTTACCATATTTTACCCCATTATGCAATCCTTATTTGATTCAATCAAAAAAATTCACAAATTCTTCTTCCCTTTTTTCGCGGACTGTGTTATACTGATTGGGTTGAAAATAGGACAATGCTTATGGTATAGTAACCACTGATGAAATCTTGTTTGCCGTTCTCGGTGGCTATTTTTCCGCCAACATCGCCCAAAATGCTCAGTAATACATCCAGTATTACCTGCGCTTTTGGGCTTCCTTGGCGAAAAAACTATCGTACCGATAACAGCAAACCGCTTTCATCAGCGGTTACGAAATAGTAAATTCTTTAAGGCGGAGGTGCGTTATGGCACGGCAAGCCAACCAAAAATTGAAGATGCTGTACCTTTTGGAGATCCTCCGCCGTGAGACGGATGAGGAGCACCCCCTGAGCCTCAAACAGATCATTGATCTGCTGGCACAAAAGGGTATCTCTGCCGAACGCAAAAGCCTCTACGACGACATCGAGCAGCTCCGCCTGATGGGGGAGGACATCGTCGCCGTCCGTGACACCACGGTGCGCTATTACATTGGCGAGCGCACCTTGGATATGCCTCAGCTTCGGCTGTTGGTGGATGCGGTGCAATCCTCCAAGTTCATCACGCGGAAGAAGAGCGAGGAGCTGATCCGCCGCTTAGAGAGCCTGACCAGCCGTCACTTGGCAGGGCAGTTGCAACGGGAGGTGCTGGTTTCGGGTCGCATCAAGACCATGAACGAGAGCATCTTCTACAACGTGGACAGCCTGCAATCCGCGATGGCGGCGGGCAAGCAGGTCACCTTCCAATATTTCGATTGGGGGATGGATAAACAGCAGCACCTGCGCCACGACGGCGCACTGTACACTCTCAGCCCCTGGGCGCTGGTGTGGGACGATGAGAATTATTACCTCGTGGCGTACAACAGTACCACCGAAACCCTCCGCCATTATCGGGTGGACCGTATGCTTCGCATCTGCGTCACCGATCTTCCTCGTGAGGGCGAGGAGGCCTTCCGCCGTCAGGATATGGCGGCGTACAGCCGCAAGACCTTCGGTATGTTCGGCGGTCAGGAGCAGTGGGTCACCCTCCGCTGTCACAAGCGAATGGTGGGCATCATCCTGGATCAGTTCGGTACCGACACCCCCCTCATTCCGGACGGAGAAGAGCATTTCACCGCCCGTGTGCCGGTGGTGGTCAGCCCGCCCTTCTTCGCGTGGCTGTCGGGCTTTGAGCGGGATATCCGTTTGATTGCCCCCGCTACGGTGGCTGAGGAATACGTGGCTTATCTTACCGATATTTTGACCGGCTATGCCGATTGATAAAGAAAGGATTTTCGTTATGAGCAAGAAGCAACAAGAGTGTGTTCTTAAAAAGACCTCCATCGGCGGTCAAGCGCTGATCGAGGGTGTGATGATGCGGGGCCCCGAGCGTACCGCTATGGCGGTGCGTCACGTCAGCGGGGAGATCCGTATGGAGGAATGGGAGAATAAAAAAAGCAAGCGTTGGGCCATTACCCGTTGGCCGCTGATTCGCGGTGTGTTCGGCTTTATCGACTCCTTGACTCTGGGCATGAAATGTCTGATGAAATCGGCCGAAATGAGCGGCTTGGAGGAAGAGCTGGAGGACGCCATGGAGGAAGAAAACACCCTTCCGGAGGACGCCACCGACGAGCAGATTGCCGCCGCCGCGGCCGAAAAGGAGGCGAAAAAAGCCGCCAACAAGAAAAAGGCCGACACGCTGATGAACGTGGTGATGGTCATCGGCATGGTGCTGGGTGTGGCTTTGTCTTTGCTGCTGTTTATGTGGTTGCCCATTAAGCTGTTCACCCTGTTGGTGAAGGTGGCACCCGTTATGGATAACCGCTATTTCCGCGGTGTGTTCGAGGGCCTTTTGCGTATCCTCATCTTCCTCGGCTATATGATCGCCGTGTCCCGTATGAAGGATATTCGCCGCACCTTTATGTATCACGGTGCGGAGCATAAGTCCATTTTCTGCTACGAAAAGGGTTTGCCCCTGACGGTGGAGAACGTCCGTATGCAAAAGCGGTTCCACCCCCGTTGCGGCACCTCCTTTATGATCCTGATGCTGATCGTGGGCATCCTTATTTCCATTTGCATTCCCTATTCTTTGCCGGATATTCTGCGCACCGCTATCAAGCTGTTGATGCTTCCCTTGACGGTGGGCGTCGGCTATGAGCTGATCAAGCTGGCGGGTCGCCACGATAATTGGCTCACCCGCTTCATCTCCACCCCCGGCGTGTGGATGCAGCACATCACCACCGTGGAGCCGGAGGACGATATGATCGAGTGCGCTATCAAGGCGCTGGAAGCGGTCATTCCCGAGGATAAAGAGGCGGACAAGTGGTAAGCCGCCGGGATTGGCTTGCCGTCGCCACTGCCCGCCTTACCGAAGCAGGGTGTGAGGACGCCGCCTTTGATGCCCGCTGTCTGTTAGAGGATTTGGGTGGTCTGCCCCGCGGTCACGCCGCGGATGACACCCCCCTCACCGAAAAGCAGGAAGCGGTGTTGGGCACCGCGTTATCCCAACGTGCGGATGGGCGTCCGTTGCAGTATATCTTGGGCGAATGGGAGTTTCTCACCCTCACCCTCAAGGTGGGGGAGGGGGTGCTGATTCCCCGCCCCGATACGGAGCTGTTGTGTGAAGTCGCGGCAGAACACTTGCGCGGCAAATCCTCTCCCCGCGTATTGGATTTGTGCGCGGGTAGCGGTTGCGTAGGGTTGGGCATCGCTTCGCTGTGCCCCACCGCGCAGGTGACCGAGGTGGAACTGTCGGATGCCGCCCTGCCGTATCTGCGGGAGAATGTGTCCCACTATCCTCAATACGCCGTCACCGTCCGTCAGGCGGACGTGCTGACCGATTTCGATGCCTTTGACGGCCCTTACGATGCCATTTTGTCCAATCCGCCCTACATTCCCACCGCCGATCTGCCCTCTCTCCAACGGGAGGTACAGCGTGAGCCACAAATGGCGCTGGACGGCGATGCCGATGGCCTCAAATTCTACCGAGCGATTGCCGAACATTGGTGCGAAAAGCTGTCCGAAAACGGCTTCTGCGCGGTGGAGGTCGGCATCGACCAGGCGGAGGATGTGGCGGCTCTCTTTGCCGCACAAGGCCTTGAAAATACAGCGATTTACCCCGATTTGGCCGGTGTGCCCCGTGTGGTTTTGGCGCAAAAATAAAAATATCAAACAAATGTTCGAAATTTCTCTTGCATTTTTCAAAATCCTATGCTACAATGTGAACGTTGAATGACGAAATCGAAGGGATGATAGCTATGGCAGCAAAAGCGGATAAGAATAAAAAGACCGAGGTTGTGACCGACCGCAGTGAACGCCAAAAGGCGTTGGAAATGGCGATGGCCCAGATCGAGAAGCAGTATGGCAAGGGCTCCATTATGCGTCTGGGCGAGAACAGCAAGATGAATGTGGACGCCGTTCCCACTGGCTCCATTGCGCTGGATGCCGCTTTGGGTATCGGCGGTCTGCCCCGCGGTCGTATTATTGAGATTTACGGACCCGAGGCTTCCGGTAAGACCACCTTGGCTCTCCACGCCGTGGCGGAGTGTCAGAAGATGGGTGGCGAGGCCGCTTTTATCGACGTGGAGCATGCTCTTGACCCCGTGTATGCCCGCGCTTTGGGTGTGGACGTGGACTCCTTGCTGGTGTCTCAGCCGGATACCGGCGAGCAGGCGTTGGAGATCATGGAGGCGCTGATTCGTTCCGGCGCCGTGGATATCGTGGTTCTCGACTCTGTCGCCGCTCTGGTGCCTCGCGCCGAGATTGAGGGCGAGATGGGCGACGCCCACGTGGGCTTGCAGGCTCGTTTGATGTCCCAGGCCATGCGTAAGTTGGCGCCTGCGGTTTCTAAGTCCAACTGCATCGCTCTGTTCATCAACCAGTTGCGTCTGAAGGTGGGCATCGTCTACGGCAACCCCGAGGTCACCTCCGGCGGTAACGCGCTGAAGTATTATGCCTCCGTCCGTCTGGATGTGCGCCGCACCGAGACCATCAAGAATGGTGCCGACGCCGTGGGTTCCCACACCCGCGTCAAGGTGGTGAAGAACAAGCTGGCTCCTCCCTTTAAACAGGCGGAGTTTGACGTGCTGTACGGCATCGGCATCTCCAAGGAGAGCGAGCTGCTGGATCTGGCGGTCAAGCTGGACATCGTGGAGAAATCCGGCTCTTGGTTTGGCTACAAGGGCGAGCGCATCGCCCAGGGCCGCGACAACGCCCGGGATTATCTGCGTGAGCATCCTGAGATGTGTGCCGAGATCGAGGCCGCTGTCCGCGCCAATCTGGATAAGCTGGTGCCGGGTGCCCGCCCCTCTGTGAGTGCGGCTCCCGCCCCCGTGGAGATTCCGTTGGCCGCCGCCCCTGCGGTGACCTCTGCCGCCGCCAAGGCCCAGATCGACATCGTGGTGGACGATTAATACTGCAATAAAGGCAGGAGAGATCTTCTCTCCTGCCTGTTTCCGTTTTCACACCACCTCTTGCCTCCCCTTGTCAGGGGAGGTGGCACCGCCGCAGGCGGTGACGGAGGGGTAGTAACAATTAGGTGAAATGTATGAAAATCATTGAAGTTTCCCGTCGCCGCCGCCAACTGTATTTGCTCACTTTTGAGGGCGGAGAACCCATCGAGGTGGACGTCCGCACCTTTGACGAGTCGCCTTACAATGAGGGGTGCAACATCACCGAGGAACAACTGAATGGTCTCCTCGCCGCCTCGCAGTACAACCGCGCCCGTGAGCGTGCGCTGTATCTGCTTGGTTTGCGGGACTATGCCTGCAAGGAATTGGAGCAGAAGCTCTATGCCGAGGCGCCGCCCGAAACCGCCGCCGCGGTGGTGGAACGGTTGCGGCAGGTGGGACTGTTGGATGACGAACGCTACGCCGCTCGTCTGGCCCGCTCTCTCAGCGAGGGAAAGCGCTATCCCCGCCGCCGCATTGAACAGGAGCTGCGCCGCCGCGGCATTTCCTCTCTGCTGATTCAAGCGGCGATCTCCGAATTGGAGGGGGAGGATTACGAACAAGCACTTGCATTGCTCCAAAAAAAGTATTATAATAAGTTAAACGACCCCGACAGCCGTCGCCGCGTCATCGCCGCATTGGCTCGCAGGGGGTTTAGCTATGGGGCGATTCGCCGCGCTATGGACGAAATGGGCGCCCCCGATGACGAGGAGTAAACAATGGCGATGAAAGTGGGAATGGTATCCTTAGGATGCCCGAAAAATCAAATGGATGCCGAATTGATGCTGGCAAAGATCGAGCAGGCAGGCTATGAGATCACCGCCGACAGCGGCTATGCCGACGTGGTGATCGTCAACACCTGCGGCTTTATCGCCGATGCTAAGGCGGAGTCCATCGAGAACATTTTGGAATTTGCCCAACTCAAAAAGGAGAAGCAAATTCAGAAAATCATTGTCACCGGTTGCCTTTCTCAGCGGTATCAGCAGGAGCTGGCGGAAGAGATTCCCGAATGTGACGCTGTGCTGGGTCTTGGTGCCAACGCCGACATTGCCGCCGTGATTGAGCGGGTGATGGCGGGTGAGACGGTGCGGGAGTTTCCCTCCCGCGACAGTTGGTGTTTGGATGGCTCCCGTGTGCTGACCACACCCCACTTTTTTGCCTATCTGCGCATTGCCGACGGTTGTGACAACCGGTGCGCTTATTGCGCCATTCCGAACATACGCGGCAATCTGCGCAGCCGCCCGATGGAAAAGGTGGTTGCCGAGGCGGAGGCTTTGGTCGCCACCGGCGTCAAAGAGTTGGTTTTGGTGGCGCAGGACACCACGGTTTACGGCCGCGACCTATACGGCGAAAGCCGTCTGCCCCAGCTGCTCACCGAGCTGTGTAAAATTGACGATCTCAAATGGATCCGTCTGCTGTATTGCTACCCCGAGCACATCACCGACGAGTTGCTGTCTGTGATAGCCCGTGAGGAGAAGGTGCTCAACTATATGGACATTCCCCTTCAGCACGCCGCCGGCAACGTCCTCAAGCGGATGCACCGCCCCGGCAATCGGGAAAGTCTCACCGCCCTCATCGAGCGCATTCGTGCCGCTGTGCCGGATATGACTCTGCGTACCACCGTGATGGTGGGCTTCCCCGGCGAGACCGAGGAAGATTTCGAGGAGCTGTGCGAATTTATCAAAGAAGCTCGTTTTCAGCGCCTCGGCTGCTTTGCCTTCTCCCCGGAGGAGGACACCCCGGCTTATGCGATGCCCGATCAGATCGAAGACAGCGTGAAATTCCGTCGTCGTGACATCGTGATGGAGGAGCAGAGCCGTATCTCCGACGCCTGCAACGAGGCGATGATCGGCAAGACCGTCACCGTGCTGGTGGAGAGCTTTGACCGCTATGCCGAGTGTTGGTTTGGTCGCACCGAGGGGGATGCCCCCGATATTGACGGCAAGGTGTTTTTCACCGCCAATCGCCCTGTTCAGCCGGGCGATATGGTTAAGGTTGAGATTATCGACACCATGGACTGGGATTTGATAGGAGAGATGAGATCATGAATGTACCGAACAAATTGACGCTGGTGCGTTGCATCCTGACCCCTGTTTTTATGGCATGCTTGGTGATTGATTTCCCCTTTCACTATGCGGTGGCGCTACTGGTGTTTATCGTTGCCTCTTTGACCGATTATTTCGATGGCAAGATTGCCCGTGAACGGGGTTTGGTCACTAATTTAGGCAAATTTCTCGATCCTTTGGCGGATAAGGCGCTGACCACCGCTGCCTTCATTGGATTTGTCCATTTGTTCAACAGCCGTTTCATCGTCTGGGCCTTGTTCCTGATTCTCATCCGTGAGTTCGCGGTGACCTCGGCCCGCTTGCTGGCGGCTAAGGATGGGGTGGTGGTTGCCGCCTCTTTCGCCGGTAAATTAAAGACGGTGATGCAGATGGTGGCCATCATTTATATGTTGACCTTCCGTCAGGCGGTTCGTTTTAGCTTTGTGCGTGACTTTTTAGGTGACGCCGGCATTCTGTGGGGCAGCCGTTTGGGTATGGCGCTCATTTGGGTTTCGGTGATTGCCACCTTGGTCTCCGGCTTCCAGTATATTTGGAATCTGCGTCACTATTTTCAAGAGGAAACTGCCGAAAAATAAAAAAAAAGTAGACAAATCGGAAATTTCGTATATAATGTTAGTAAAGCGATGGATGGGAGAAGTACTTCTATACGGCGTGACAGAGAGGGATTGCCTTGGCTGTGAGCAACCCGACGCACGATTGGACGAAATGCACCCATCCGCTCCGTGGGGGAACAGAGCGATTCCCAGTATCCCACGGCGGTGTGCCTCCGTTAGCGGGCGGGGCTCTGTTGGGAGCCTACTGAGTGAATGACGGAGTGGAACCGTGAGTGTTTTCTCACCTCCGTTACCCCGATGGGGGTAACGGAGGTGTTTTTATTTTGAGAAAGGAGCTGCTGCTATGTTCCGCCAATTACGGGAAGACATCGCCACCATCCGCGAGCGTGACCCTGCTTCGCGGTCGGGGTTTGAGGCGTGGGCGCTGTACAACGGCCTCAAAGCCATGCGTTCCCATCGCCGTGCCAACTGGTTGTATCGGCACAAATTGTATTTTCTCGCCCGTTGGGTGTCCCAGCGGTGTGTGCGCCGCACCGGCATTGAGATCCACCCCGCCGCCACCATCGGTCGCCGCTTTTTTATTGACCACGGCACCGGCGTGGTCATCGGCGAGACCACCGAGATCGGTGACGGTTGCACCATTTATCAGGGTGTGACGCTGGGCGGTACGGGTAAAGACACGGGCAAACGCCACCCCACCTTGGGCAATCATGTGATGGTGGGTGCCGGCGCCAAGGTGCTTGGCCCCATCACCATCGGCAACAACGTGCGCATCGCCGCCGGCGCGGTGGTGCTCACCGACATCCCTGACAACTGCACCGCCGTGGGCATTCCCGCCCGTGTGGTGCGCCGCGACGGCGAAAAGGTGCAGGATTTGGATCAGATCCACGTGCCCGATCCGGTGGCACAGGAGATCCGCCGCCTGGAAGAGCGCATTGAACAACTGGAAAGAAAGCATAAGGAGGACTAAATTATGCGTGTGTTTAACACTATGACCCGACAGAAAGAGGAACTCATCCCCATCGAGGAGGGCAAGATTCGTCTGTATGCCTGCGGCCCCACCGTGTACAACTTCATCCACATCGGCAACGCTCGCCCCTTGGTGGTGTTCGACACCCTGCGCCGCTATCTGGAATGGCGGGGCTATGAGGTGAATTTCGTGCAGAACTTCACCGACATTGACGATAAGATCATTCGCCGCGCCAACGAGGAGGGCATCACCTTCGAGCAGGTGGCGGAGAAATACATCGGCGAGTTCTGGACCGATGCCAAGGGTCTGGGTGTCCGTGAGGCCACCACCCACCCCAAGGCCACAGAGAACATCGACACCATCATCGACATCGTCTCCCGCTTGGTGGAGCGTGGCTACGCCTACCGCGCCGAGAACGGCGACGTCTATTTCCGCACCCGTAAGTTTGACGAATACGGCAAGCTGTCCCACCAGCCCATCGACGATCTGGAGTCGGGTGCCCGCATCGCTGTCGGCGAGGTGAAGGAGGATCCCCTGGACTTCGCCCTGTGGAAGGCCGCCAAGGAGGGCGAGCCCTCTTGGCCCTCTCCCTGGAGCGACGGTCGCCCCGGTTGGCACATCGAGTGCTCTGCCATGGCTCGCAGCTATCTGGGCGAGAGCATCGATATTCACGGCGGCGGTCAGGATCTGATCTTCCCCCACCACGAGAATGAGATCGCTCAGAGTGAGTGCTGCAACGGCGTGCCCTTTGCCCGCTATTGGATGCACAACGGCTACATCAACGTGGACAACAAGAAGATGTCCAAGTCTCTCAACAACTTCTTCACCGTCCGCGACGTGGCTAACGCCTATGGTTATGAGGCGATTCGCTTCTTCCTGATCTCCTCTTCCTACCGTATGCCCATTAACTATAACACCGAAATCATCCAACAGGGCATAAATGCGCTGGATCGCTTGTATAATTGTAAGAACGCCATGGATTTTGCGTTGCAGTCCGCCGCCGATGGCGAGCCGGATGCCGTCTTCGCCGCCAAGGTGGAGGCACGCCGCAACCAGTTCATTGAAGCGATGGATGATGATCTGAACACCGCCGACGGCATCGCCGCCCTGTTCGAGCTGGTGAAGGACATCAATGTGATGCTCACCTCCACCCCCAACAAGGCCACCATCGCCTGCGGCAAGGCGCTGTTTGACGAGCTCACCGACGTGCTGGGCTTCTGCTATGAGCGCGGTCAGGCCGGCAACGACGATGAGGCTGCCGAGATCGAGGCACTCATCGAGGCCCGCACCACCGCCCGTAAGGAGAAAAACTGGGCAGAGGCCGACCGCATCCGTGACGAGCTGAAGGCTCGCAACATCATCCTGGAGGACACCCCACAGGGCGTCAAGTGGCACCGCGGTTAAAAGAAACGCACTTTCTTGTCAAGCCTTCCCCTTGAGGGGAAGGTGGCACGGCGTAGCCGTGACGGATGAGGTGTAGCCGTCTGCAGACGGCGTTTTCTCTCACTTAAACACAAGGAGATCCACCAATGGATATTTTTGCTTTTATTATGATCGGTCTCGGCCTGGCTATGGATGCCGCCGCCGTGTCTATGTGCAAGGGCTTGGCGGTGTGTCGGGTCAAGCCCAAACATTGCTTCATCGCCGGCGGGTATTTCGGCATTTTTCAGGGCTTGATGCCCGCCATCGGCTATGCTCTCGGGCGCACCTTTTCCACCATGATTGACAGCTATGCCTATTGGGTGTCCTTCGCCCTGCTGGTGTTGGTGGGTGCCAATATGCTGCGCGAATCCTTTGACAAGGAAGACGCCTGTGAGTGCGCCTCCTCCTCTTTCTCCTTCCGCGTGATGTTCCCCTTGGCTGTGGCCACCAGCATCGACGCCATGGTGACCGGCGTTTCTTTTCTGTCGAAACCCTTTCCGGAATTGTTGGTGGCGGTGGTCATCATCGCGGCCATCACCTTTGTGATTTCTGCGCTGGCGGTGTGGTTGGGCAGCAAGGTGGGGGACCGCTACGGCACCCTCGCCGAGCGTTTCGGCGGCATCATCCTCATCCTTATCGGTGTCAAGTTCCTGCTGGACGGCCTGGGCGTACTGTAAATTACATAAGTAAAAAACAGCCTTTCTCCTCGCGGGAAAGGCTGTTTTTTATGTTGCGCACATCTGATAAAGCCCCCCTTGCCTAAAGGGGGGATGGCCGAGCATCAGCGAGGTCAGGGGGGATATGTCGGACGAACGCAGTTCGCCTCTACCGACTTGCTCCGACTTCACACCGTAAGGGACGGGTTTCCCGCCACACAAAAAAACACCGCCTGCATCCCGCAGACGGTGTCAGCGATGGTTGGTGATTCCCAACATGTAATCGGTGGTGGTGTGGTACAACTTCGCCAAGCGAATCAGCACGTCGGTGGGAATATCCCGCAACCCCCGCTCATAGCGGCTGTATTGGGGCTGTTTCATCTGCAGATAGTCCGCCACCTGCTGTTGGGTCAGGTCGTGATCCTCTCGCAGATCCCGCAATCGGGGATAGTAGTTGTCCATTTCCTCACCTCCATAACCGTTTGGTATTGACAGCGTACCACATTTTATGATAAAATATCGCAAAATATAACCGTGCGGTTATAAATGGAGGCGGTCATAATGAATGATACAAAAGAATGCTCCTGTTGCGGTGTTGTTAATCTCAAGCAAGCCAAATTTTGCGGTGGTTGTGGAACGGCCTTTCCGGTGGAGGTGAAGCGTCCCGAAAATTGCCCCAATTGCGGTGCTCCGTTGCCTGCGACGGTTACGTTTTGTATTGAGTGCGGCTCGAAAATTGCGGATGCACCATCCGCAGCACCAAAGACGGAGAAAAAGCCTGTTCGTTACGGTTGTGACCGTTGCGGACATACTTCATTGATGCCGTCACGCTATTGTGAGATGTGCGGAGGCACTATGAAGCCGGTTTTTTCTGAGGAAAAGCCTGAAAAGAAACCCGTCCGTTCCGGCAAAGCATTGAAATCTCGTACGGAAAAACCGAAGAGCGATCAAAAGAAAAGGTGGTGGATCATCGGCATCTCCGCTTTTCTTCTGTGCGGCATTATCGGTGGCGTAATATCTTTGATTGTAGGAAACGGCGCTTTGACCAGGAAAGTGGATGTGGATGATTTCATTTCTGCTTTCGAAGATGCCGGTTATAAGATGGAATACGATTACGATGAAACGCTGAGCGACTTTGAAAAGCAATTCGGTGTCAGTACCGGAATTGACAAATTTGCCGCATACACAGGAGAGCGCACTCACCTGCAGAATGGCTGGCAGGTAGATGAAAACATTTATTCGTTCTATTACATCAAATGCGACGATGAGGAATCAGCGGCCATTATTTTCGACGCGATTCGCGATGACCAAATGTACGATAATGCGGAGATGGTGCGTGATCGAGACCATTCCGAAAAGGTACGCTCGGAAAGTAGCGGATCTACCTATGTGTATAATGGGGAACGGAATTATGACAAACGTTGTAATATCGTGTCGCGTGAGGGTAACGTGGTCGTGTTCGTAGAGGTTCAAATAGGCGACTACTTCCAATATGACATCCGTTACAATTATAAAGTGGATGAAGTTTTAGAAGAAGTAGGGTTCTGAGTAGTTTTCGTAAAATGATATTGGTGCATAAAAACGATACGAGGAGAGGGAATACAGATGTTTAAGAAACTGCGAATCGGCTGTTTGCTGTGCGCGATCGTTATGCTGTTCACCTGTACTTTGGGTGGTTGCACAGCTATGGATACGGACGATGACGATGCCGGCGTTCGCAACAGCTATCATGGCAACAACAGCAACGACGATAACAACAATAATAGCAATCACGGTAGCGCCGCCCAAAACAAAGTCATTCCTTCAACCTCTCAAATTGAGAGAGCTTTGCAAGCGAAAAACTATTTTTGGTTGAGGAATTATGAAGCAGAGGGCGATTTGGACGACATGCCCAATGGGACAGTAAATTGTCGCATTTACGATGCCACTCGGTTTTACGATGAATACGGTAACATACATCCGTACAATAGCGCGGAAAGCCCGGAAAGTCTTATGGATAACCGCGATTATGAAAACTTCGAAAGCATATATTTCCTTTATGTCCAGTTTGACAGTGCTTCCTCGGCAAAAGAAGCGTTTAACGAACTGTTACGCGATGGGATAATCGAAGGCAGTTATTCCTCCGAAAGCGGATCCAACTGGGAGCGAGCTTGGCAGAATTCTTCGGCACAAGCATGTAACACCTTGTTGTCTCGTATTGATGGTGTTGTGCTTTTGATGTACGCAAACTGGGACGACTTCCAGGATGCCGGTATCGCATACGACAATGCGGCCATTAAAGCAATGGAAGATTTGGGCTTCTGAGAAGGAGGCGCATAAATGATCAAACTATCTGAATTGCAAGCGATGGATCATGCTCGCGGTAACAACTTGGGTACGGTGGTATGCCTTGTGGCGATATTGGCGCTTCCGCCATTCTCTTTGCTGTTCGGCGTTTTGTTCGTGAACGCGGGGATTGATTTGCTTAATGAGGCAAAAGGTACAACCGAGATTGTCATAAACTGTATTTTTATAGCATTTGGTGTAGCCGTAGTCTTTTTTGGCTTGCTCGTTCCAGTGAAAATTTTCAAGGGTGTTATGGCTGTGAAGAAAAACACCTACCGCATTTTTCGGGAAAACGACGTGATCGTGGATGCCCGAAAGGAACTGAGCAAGGCGCATGTGCCCGATGACGGCAGACGCTGGCTGCTGGTCAGCACCGATCTGTATGCTCTGCTGCTCAAGGACAAGGATCATTTCGTTCACGCTACGGGCGCGGGCGATCAGGTCATCGCAAGCGGCGCACTGGGC
>JAFQGI010000016.1 GCA_017415515.1 Clostridia bacterium
ACCCGATGATGGGTCACCGCGGATGCCGTCTGGCCGTCACCTATCCCGAGATCGCCAAGATGCAGACCGCTGCCGTTATCCGCGCTGCTATCAACGTCAAGAAGAATCATCCCGATTGGAACATCGTTCCCGAGATCATGATCCCCTTGACCGGCGAGGTTAAGGAGCTGAAGTACGTGAAGAACGTTGTGGTTGCCACCGCTGACGCTGAGATCGCCGCTGCCGGCGTGGAGCTGAAGTACGAGGTCGGTACCATGATGGAGATCCCCCGTGCTTGCTTGACCGCTGACGCTATCGCCTCTGAGGCTGAGTTCTTCTGCTTCGGTACCAACGACCTGACCCAGATGACCTTCGGCTTCTCCCGTGACGACGCCGGTAAGTTCTTGGGCGCCTACTACGACACCAAGATCTATGAGAACGATCCCTTCGCCAAGCTGGATCAGACCGGTGTTGGTATGCTGATGGAGATGGCCGTTACCAAGGGTAAGGCCGCTCGTCCCTCCATCCACTGCGGTATCTGCGGTGAGCACGGCGGCGACCCCGTTTCCGTCGAGTTCTGCCACAAGATCGGCCTGGACTATGTGTCCTGCTCTCCCTTCCGCGTGCCGATCGCCCGTCTGGCCGCCGCTCAGGCCGCTATCAAGGGCAGCAAGTAATTGCTGACTTTATAAAGCAAAGAAATCCGCCCGAGGAAACTCGGGCGGATTTTTCTATTTATATTGCATTTTTCTTTGCAGAGAATTATAATAAAATTATAAAAAACAAAAAGGGGTGGGTATTATGTTGAAAAAAGCCTTTGCTTTATTTTTGAGTTTGATTATTTTATCCTCGCTGATGTGTGCTTGTCGAAGAAGTCAAGTAAAAAATAAAGAATCAACTAAAAATTCAACCAGCATTACCCAAATTACCGGGACAGATGACACGCCTGAATGGAAAACTGCATATCTGAATTTTTTGGAACAGGAAAAGGACTCCCACAACTCTTATGCACTTGTGTATATCGACGGTGATGATATTCCCGAATTGTATTTAAGTGGCATTGCCGAGGCAACAGGTGACAGTATTTGCTCTTATAAAAACGGAGCCATTGTTGAGCAGCAACTGAATCGAATCGGCGGCGGATGGTATATTGAGAAAAGCGGAAATGTCATTAATCAAAACGGAAATATGGGACGCATATATACACACGTATACCAACTTAACGAGGATGGCTTTATACTAACGTTCGAGGCTCTTTCGGCAGAACGTGTAGAAGTTTTGGAAAATGACGAATACAAACTTCATTATGAATATTCAATAGGAGATAAAACAGTAAACGAATCCGAATACAAATCCGCTGTCAATGCTGCTTTTAATTTTGAAAATGCTATTCGATTGAACGAGAACGAAGTAAACTACGATGCTATACGGCAACAAATTATAGACTTCCAATGAAAATTATTACATAGCAAAAAACATTTGAATATTTCCCTCTTTTGCTGATAGCACCACAGGCTGCTATCAAGGGCAGCAAGTAATTCTTGCCGCTGACGGTATATAACGCATAACAAAATCCCCCACCGAGCAATCGGTGGGGGATTTTTTTGTTATAAGCCCCTCGACTACCTTACCGAAAAATTGTTATTTTTTTCACAACTTCCTCTTGACACTTCTTTTAAAAAGGATAAAATATAAGTAACGGGGTATCATCGTCGATGATGACCGAGAACATTTCAAAAGGAGAGAACCACTATGGCAAATCGTTTTGTCCTCAACGAAACCAGCTATCACGGCAAAGGTGCAATTCAGGAGATCGCCACCGAGATTCAGGCACGCGGCTTCAAAAAGGCTTTCGTGTGCTCCGACCCCGACCTCATCAAGTTTGAGGTGACCAAAAAGGTGACCGACATTCTGGACGCCGCCTCCATCGCCTACGACATCTACAGCGACATCAAGCCCAACCCCACCATTGAGAACGTACAGAACGGCGTAGCCGCCTTCAAGGCCAGCGGCGCCGACTGCATCGTCGCCATCGGCGGCGGCTCCTCTATGGACACCGCCAAGGCCATCGGCATTGTCATTACCAATCCCGAGTTTGCCGACGTGCGCTCTCTGGAGGGTGTTGCCCCCACCAAGAACCCCTGCGTGCCCATCATCGCCGTCCCCACCACCGCCGGCACCGCCGCTGAGGTGACCATCAACTACGTCATCACCGATGCCGAGAAGAACCGCAAGATGGTGTGCGTGGACGTCCACGACATCCCCGTGGTGGCCGTGGTGGATCCCGATATGATGGCCACCATGCCCAAGGGCCTCACCGCCGCCACCGGTATGGACGCCCTGACCCACGCCATCGAGGGCTACATCACCAAGGGCGCTTGGGAGATGAGCGATATGTTCCACCTGAAGGCTATCGAGATCATCGCCAAGAGCCTGCGCGGTGCGGTGGATAACACCGACGAGGGCCGCGAGGGTATGGCACTGGGCCAGTACATCGCCGGTATGGGCTTCTCCAATGTTGGTCTGGGTATCGTCCACTCTATGGCTCACCCCCTGGGCGCCCTGTACGACACCCCTCACGGCGTAGCCAACGCCATCATCCTCCCCACCGTGATGGAGTATAACGCCCCTGCCACCGGTGAAAAATACCGTGACATCGCCAAGGCGATGGGCGTCTGCGGCGTGGACGCTATGGCTCTCGAGGAGGCCCGCAAGGCCGCCATCGACGCGGTCAAGCAGTTGTCCGTGGACGTGGGTATCCCCACCGACCTCAAAGAGATCGTCAAACCCGAGGACGTCGACTTCCTGGCCGAGTCTGCTTATGCCGACGCCTGCCGTCCCGGCAATCCCCGCGACACCAGCGTAGAGGAGATTAAGGCGCTGTATCTCAGCCTGCTATAATCCGTTTATCTCCCCTCCCCACCGAGCAATCGGTGGGGATTTTTGTGTTGCAGTTCCCAAACGACAGTGGTATAATTCCATTATACTTTTGTTGTGTGTGGTGATGGTATGAATAAGATGTTTGAAAAGCACGAAACCCTATTCTGCATGCTACTGATCCTCGTATACGTGGTCGTCAATTCCGTCTGTGTGCAAAATTTCGGCTATACCGGCAGCGTCAGCTTTGCGGTAAACACCCTACTCTCCGTGGGTTTAATCGGGCTCGTGTTGCTGCTGAAAAAATCCGCCTATTATGGATTCACAAAAGTCCGCCACGCCAAGAAGTATTTGTATTTCATCCCTCTGGCTTTGCTTGTCTCCGTCAATCTGTGGAACGGTATCCACATACATAACACGACAAGCGAAATCCTGTTCCACATTCTGACGATGATGAACGTCGGCTTTATTGAAGAGCTGATTTTCCGTGGCTTTTTATTCAAAATGATGGCCAAAACCAACGTGAACAGCGCCATTCTTGTCAGCTCGCTCACCTTTGGAATCGGTCACATGATCAACCTGCTCAACGGCGCCGACTTGATTCCCACCTTGATGCAAATCGTCTATGCCACCGCCACCGGATATTTGTTTGTGATCCTGTTTCACAAGAGCAAATCCCTTATTCCCTGTATGATCACCCATTGTCTGGTGAATGCCCTTTCTATATTCAACATTGAAAACACCTTGTCCCTGTACATAGCTCCCGTGTTTTTAACCATCATTCCTCTGGCTTATGCGATTTATATCAACCGAACAATTACGGAATAATATGGTGTACGGAAAAACACCTTTCATACAGTAAGGAGCTTGCCTATGTCCCGAAAACTGTTTTGTGAAATTTCGCCCTTAACATACAAAATATCGACGTTGAAATGCCGAACGATTCGCCATGTCCAAAATCTGCTTGGCCGTCGTCGTTTGGCCAAGGTCAAGCAGGAAGAATCGCTGCCCTGCGTGATCTACAAGCACAATTCCCTGATCCGACGCCAACTGGGCAACACGCAGATGGAGCTGCAGGAAAACAAGGCGGTCAATTTGGCCCTCAGCGCCCCCAAGGTCAACGGCGTTTTGATCCGTCCCGGCGAAACCTTTTCCTTTTGGCGTTTGGTGGGCAACACCACCGCCGCCAAGGGCTACAAAGAAGGGGTCACCATCGCCAACACGCAGACAAAAGCCGGCGTCGGCGGCGGATTGTGTCAATTCACCAACCTGATCCATTGGATGGTGTTGCACACCCCCTTAACCATCGTGGAGCATCACCACCACGACGGCATCGACTTATTCCCGGATTATAACCGACAGGTTCCCTTCGGAACAGGCACCTCCATCGTGTATAACTACCTCGACTACCGCTTTAAGAACGAAACCAACGTGACCTATCAGCTGGTGGTCTACGTCACCGACACCCATCTATGCGGCGAATTACGTGCTTCCGATCCTTTACCCGTCAAATACCACGTAAAGACCGAAAACGAACGGTTTGTTCGCGTGGGGGATGCCGTTTACCGCCAAGGTCAGGTCTACCGCCTGTGCATTGACAAGGCCACCGGCAACGAATTGTCCCGCGAGCTCATCCGCGATAACCACGCACGGGTCATGTACGACACCCGCCATCTGCTCGTGGAAACCGATTAACATACGCACAAAACTCCTCGTCATAGGCGGGGAGTTTTTATTGCTTTTCTTTCCTTTATATTGTATAATATGCCCGAACCATTCTACACAAAGAAAGGGACACTCTATGGAACAAAAGCTCGAACGCAAATACGGCCTGTTCACCGCCATCTGTATGGTGGTGGGCATCGTTATCGGCTCCGGAGTCTTTTTCAAAGCGCAGGATATCCTCAAAATGACCGGCGGCGATATGCCGCTGGGCGTGGTGGCGTGGGTCATCGGCGGTATCATTATGATGGTCTGTCTGCTGACCTTCTCCTTCATGGGACAAAAATATGAAAAGGTCAACGGTGTGGTGGACTACGCCGAAGCTACCGTGGGCAAACGCTACGGCTATGTGATGGGCTGGTTTGTGGCCACCATCTACTTCCCGGCTATGACCTCGGTGCTGTGCTGGGTCACCTCCCGCTACACGCTGGAGTTTGTCGCCGCGGTCAGCCCCCACCACACCATCGACGCCTCCCCCACCGGCCTCACCTGCCTATTGCTCAGTTTGGTCATCATGGCCTTCGCCTTTCTGCTCAACGTGCTCTCCCCCAAGCTGGCAGGCAAGTTTCAGACCGGCACCACCATTATCAAACTGATTCCGTTGGTGCTGATGGCGGTTGTGGGCATCATCTACGGTCTGATCAACGGCACCCTAACCGAGAATTTTCAGACCAACGCCACCGTATCGACCACCACAAGCAACCCTCTCTTTGCCGCCATCTGCTCCACCGCCTTCGCCTACGAGGGCTGGATGATCGCCACCTCCATCAACGCGGAGATCAAGGATTCCAAGCGCAATCTCCCCCGCGCCTTGATTATCGGCGGCATCATCATTGCCGCAATATACATCTCCTACTACATCGGCGTCGCCGGCGGCGCCACCAATCAGCAACTCATCGAGGAGGGTGCCACCACCGCCTTTACCAACCTATTCGGCGGCGCATTGGGCAACGTCCTCAAGCTGTTTATCGCCATCTCCTGTTTCGGCACAGTCAACGGGCTGATGCTGGCCTGCTGCCGCGGTATGTACGCCATAGCCGCCCGCGGCAAAGGACCCAAGCCGGACACACTCGGTCGCATCCACCCCAAGACCAATATGCCCACCGCCTCTGCGGTGGTCGGCTTATTGCTCATTCTCGGTTGGCTGGCCTATTTCTATCTGGCGAATTTGGCGCAGGTATGGACCGGTCCTTTTGTGTTCGACTCCTCCGAACTGCCCATTATCACCATCTATCTGCTGTATCTGCCCATCCTGATCCAATGGATGCGCAAGGAAACGGATCAGCCGATAGCGCGCCGCTTTATCCTGCCGATTTTGGCGTTCTGTGGCAGTGTTTTCATGGTGATCGCCAGCATCTTCAGCCACGGCATTGGCTGCCTCTGGTATCTCCTCGTCTTTGCGGTCATCCTCGCTGTTGGCCTGCTGCTCAACCGCCGTTCCCACGCATAACCGCCTCCCCTGCCGTATGAACGGCAGGGGAGTTTTTGTTTTTCCGCCTTTTGCGGTTAATTTTTTCACATAATGCGGCAAAATATTGTAAATCCGCATTGATTTTAGCGAAAAGAAATGTTATAATGTAAGATAGTGTAATATGGGGAGGAATTGGAATTCCTCTATTTCACCCCTCCCCGACACAAGGAGTTCGATACTATGTCTTTGTTTAACGGCGTGATTTCGGTCAGCCACATCTACACCTTGCTGTTCGTGGTGTTCGGCGTGCTGTTGGGCGGCTATCTGCTGGGACGTATCACCATCAAGGGTATTTCCTTGGGTGATGCCGGCGTGTTCCTTATCGCCCTGTTGGTGGGTGCTTTGTGCTTCGGCACCACGGAGCATGGATTGGTCTTTTCCGCCTCCGCCACCCCCTATGATTTTTCCGACAGCCTCTCCCTCATCGAGTCGCTGGGTCTGATCCTGTTCGTCACCTCGGTGGGTTATATCGCCGCCCCCAAGTTTTTCAGTAATTTCAAAAAAAATTTCAAATCCTACGTGCTGTTGGGCTTGGTAATCGTGCTCAGCGGCGGTCTGGTCGCCGTGGGATGCATCTATCTGGGCGAGTGGATCGGCTACGGCGGCTCCATCGAGACCCAAGACGGCTTTGTCGCCATGATCGTGGGCATCCTCTCCGGTGCCCTCACCTCCACCCCCGCCTTCTCCGCCGCCAAAGCAACGGTTGCCCCGGAATACACCGGTCTGGTGTCGGTGGGTCACGGTATCGCCTACATCTTCGGCGTGGTGGGTGCGGTGCTATTCGTACAGATCGTCCCCAAGCTGACCAAAGCCGATATGGAAGCGGAAAGAGCCAAATTGGCCATCGCATCCAACAGCGACAACAACAAGCCCACCCGCAAGTTGTTTGACATCGACCATCTGGGCTTTTCCGGTTTTGCTTTGGCGGCAATCATCGGCACCCTCATCGGTCAGATCAAGATTCCCCTGACCTCTGCCGGCCTCAACGGCACCTGCTTCTCCCTCACCACCACCGGTGGTTGCCTGCTGGCCAGCCTGATTCTCGGTCATTTCGGTCGCATCGGCCGCATAAACATTATGCCCAACACCCAAACCCTCAAGCTCTTCCGCGAGTTGGGCTTGGTGCTGTTCCTGGTGGGTGCCGGCATCCCCGGCGGCGCCGAGTTTGTGGCCTATTTCGACCCCATGTATTTCGTCTACGGCGTGGTGATGACCGTGCTGCAGCTGATTGTGGGCTATCTGTTCGCCAAGTACGTGCTCAAGCTCAGCCTGCTGAACAACCTGGGCTCCATCACCGGCGGCCGCACCAGCACCCCCGCCCTGGGCACCCTCATCAAGGTGGCCGGTACCGAGGACGTGGTTGCCGCCTACGCCGCCACCTATCCCGTTGCGTTGATTGCTGTGGTATTTGTATCCCAGTTTATCATAATCTTGTTTTAACAAATCATTTTTATAAAGGAGACTACAACTATGATCGATCTGAAGAAGTATGGCATCACCGGTGTGACCGAGATTGTCTACAACCCCTCTTACGAAGAGCTGTTTGAGGCGGAGATGGATCCCTCTTTGGAGGGCTTCGAGAAGGGTCAGCTCACCGAGCTGGGCGCCGTCAACGTGATGACCGGCATCTACACCGGCCGCTCTCCCAAGGATAAGTTCATCGTCATGGACGACACCTCCAAGGACACCGTGTGGTGGACCTCCGACGAATACAAAAACGACAACAAGCCCGCCTCTCAGGAGGCTTGGGACGAGTGCAAGCGTCTGGCTGTGGAGCAGCTCTCCAACAAGAAGCTGTATGTGATGGACGTGTTCTGCGGCACCAACAAGGACAGCCGTATGGCCATCCGCTTCATCATGGAGGTGGCTTGGCAAGCCCACTTCGTCAAGAATATGTTCATCGCCCCCACCGCTGAGGAGCTGGAGAATTTCGAGCCCGACTTCGTGTCCTACAACGCCGCCAAGGCGAAGGTGACCAACTATAAGGAGCTGGGTCTGAACTCCGAGACCGCCGCCATCTTCAACCTGACCTCCAAAGAGCAGGTCATCCTGAACACCTGGTACGGCGGCGAGATGAAGAAGGGTATGTTCTCCATGATGAACTACTACCTGCCCCTGGGCGGCATGGCCTCCATGCACTGCTCCGCCAACACCGATATGAACGGCGAGAACACCGCCCTGTTCTTCGGTCTGTCCGGCACCGGCAAGACCACCCTGTCCACCGATCCCAAGCGTTTGCTCATCGGCGACGACGAGCACGGCTGGGACGACGAGGGCGTGTTCAACTTTGAGGGTGGCTGCTACGCCAAGGTCATCAACCTGGATCCCGACTCCGAGCCGGACATCTACAACGCCATCAAGCGCAACGCCCTGTTGGAGAACGTGACGGTGGATGAGAACGGCGTGTGCGACTTTGCCGACGGCTCGGTCACCGAGAACACCCGTGTGTCCTATCCCATCGACCACATCGAAAAGATCGTGCGCCCCGTGTCCAAGGGTCCCGATGCCCGGAACGTGATCTTCCTGTCCGCCGACGCTTTCGGCGTGCTGCCTCCCGTGTCCATCCTGACCCCCGAGCAGACCCAGTACTATTTCCTGTCCGGCTTCACCTCTAAGCTGGCCGGCACCGAGCGCGGCATTACCGAGCCCACCCCCACCTTCTCCGCCTGCTTCGGCGCGGCTTTCCTGGAGCTGCACCCCACCAAGTACGGTGAAGAGTTGGTCAAGAAGATGGAGAAATCCGGCGCCAAGGCCTATCTGGTCAACACCGGCTGGAACGGCAGCGGCAAGCGCATCTCCATTAAGGACACCCGCGGCATCATCGACGCCATTCTGGATGGCTCCATCCTGAAGGCGGAGACCAAGAAGATCCCCTACTTCGATTTCGAGGTGCCCACCTCTCTGCCCGGCGTGGACCCCACCATTCTGGATCCCCGCGACACCTACGCCGACGCCGCCATCTGGGAGGAGAAGGCCAAGGATCTGGCCGCCCGCTTCATTAAGAACTTCAACAAATACACCGGTAATGACGAGGGCAAGGCTCTGGTCGAGGCCGGCCCCAAGCTGTAATTTTCCGATAAATTATGCGAAAAATCCTCCGCCGACTATTCGGTGGAGGATTATCTGTTGCAATGTTATTATAACTGTGATAGACTTTAAATAAGAAGAGAAAAAGGGGGATGTCATTGAAAACCGAAAAAGTGCATCTCGGTCGCGTTGGACAATGGGATCGAAGTGAGTTTTATTTTGACCCGAAAAGCAACTGCTTTGTTGAGGAAAAGTACCAGGAAGAATACCTGGATACCGGTACGATTTACAAAGGCGCAACCCCCGTTTCTCCTCTGGATATTTACGTCCGGTTTGTACAGGAGCAAAAATTCAACAGCATTTATACATTACTGGAATGTGTAAAAAATGAAGCATGGCATATAGGGCCTGAAAGCGAAGATATCGAACTTGCGTTTCTACAGCAACTCGACACTATTGATCCGATGTTACGGACGCGTTTGAAAGTCATAAATAACAAATATATCTTTAGAAACCAATACAATAAGATCATTGGTGTTTTATTCATTCACAACCCTTTCTGTGCATATCATGGTCTACAAGAACCCTGCAAAGGTTTTCTCTCCAAACAAGAAGCATTTACATATGCCGTGGAATGTCTGCGAAAAATCTACGTTCCCTGTACTGTATATATCAATGACAAACCCACCACTGTAAAAAGAGCACCGGCCAACAATCCCAGCGAAAGAGGTCTTTTGAAATATGAAGATCTGGAAACCGCCTTGGTCGAGGCCGGCCCCAAGCTGTAATTCGTAACGAGAAAAACCGCCCCGTTTGCCATCGGCAAACGGGGCGGTTTCCTTTCCTCTTATTCGGCATACTTTCTCACATACTGAGCCACCTGTTCGGCACAGCGGCGGCTGCCCTCGGCAGAGAGGTGCAACAGATCCTCGCACTTATAGCGGCGGTCGTCCTCCATGCACAGAGCATACAGGTCGTTCACCGGCACTTTCAGTTCCTCCATCACTTCCACGGCGGCGGCGTTATACTCTTTCACCCACTCGTTGGAATAGTTGATGGTGCCCTCCACGCCGGTGTTATCTCCGGCGGCACCCGCCTCCAAAATCGGCACGGTGGTGGCGAACACCACCTTAGCGCCACAATCGCGGCACAATTTGACGATACGGCGCAAGAAACTCTTATACTCCTCCACAGGATGAATTGCCTCGGTCATCGGTGCTTCTATATTCATATCCCAATAGCCGTTGTTAAAATGCACCAACTCAATGTCGGGATTCCACTTAAACATCTGATTGGCCTGCCACAGAGTATAGGCGGCAAAGCGCCCGTTGTCCTCGGGGCAGATCACCTCATATTCCCCTTGGAGCAATTCCTTCACGTCATTCTGATACCCCATTCGAATGGAATCGCCTAATAATAATACCTTTTTCATCCCGTTCATCCTTTCTGTTCGGTTAGCAACCGAATGGCATATTCCGCATAAGGGGATAGATACTGCCCACGCCGGGTCACGATCACCGGTTGGCGCGTCTGCATAGGCTGCTTTAAGGCGTAAAGCACAACGTCTTTACCCTCCTCGTTGTGGCACACAAACTGACGCGGCAACAAGGTCGCACCCACACCGGCACGGCACAGCGCCCAGGCGGAGGACAGTCCCCCCGCCTGCGCCGCAATCTGCGGACGGAATTGGGCGGCGGTGCAAGCGGCGTCAAACTGCCGCCGCATTTCCAGCGACGGTTCCACCGTCACAAAGGGCAGATGGGCGCATGCCGCCAAATCCAGCACATCGGTCTGCGGCAATTCTGCTGCCATAGCCGCCGGCACCGCCAGCACCATCACGTCCGCCTCCAGCGGGATCACATCCAGCACCGCTTCATCCACCGGTAGATTGACGATAGCAAAATCGTATTTGCCCTCTGCCGCCTCAGTGCGCATCAAATCGCTGGTGGGTTCGTGGAGCACCACCTGCACATCGGGATAAGCCTCCCGCACCTGCCGCACTACGTCGGAGATCATATATAGGCTACGGAAAGGCGAAATGCCGATGGCCAGCCGTCCACTCTCTCCGCTTTTGTAGGCTTCCAACGAGCGGAGCATTTGATCCTCGCGGTATAAAAGCTCCTGCGACTGACGAATAAAATGCTCACCCGCCGCCGTCAAGCTCATAGGATTGGTGCTGCGATCAAACAGTTTTACACCCAATTCCTTCTCCAAGCCCAAAATGTGTTTGCTCAGCGCAGGCTGGGTGATCCCCAATCGCTCGGCGGTTTGGGAGAAATTGCGATCCTTTGCCAATTCCACTGCATATTGCATCTGTCTGCTGTTCATACCCTCACCCTTTCGCAATGACCGAATATACATAGGTCATATTCCTTACTTATTATAGCTCCCTTGTTGGTTTTTGGCAAGAGCCCACCAAATATTTCAAAAAAACCGTTGACAAATTCTAAAAGTCTGCTATAATATAACTCGTTAGGAATATAACCTATAACTTTTTGAGAAAAGAGGGAGCGTTATGCCTTTTGCGTGGCTCACAAGTTCGTTGGCCGCCATACCGATGGGTATTTGGTACTTAATCCTATTGTTGGCGGTTATTTTGGTTTGGTTCGTTTTAGCAAAACGACCTGTTTACGAGGCGGTTGCCTTAGGTTTCGTGCTGTTGGTTCTGGTTTCGGGCAAGTGGGATAGCATTCTGACCTACATAGACGGCGCCTTGTCCACCAATCTGCTGTACTCTATGGTGGCCTTTGTGGCTATGTCTATCCTATTGACAAAAACGAAGATTGTGGACAGCTGTATTGCGGTGATTCTCTCCCTCATTGGGCGTGTCACCGGCGGTGCAGGCTATACTGCGGTGGTAGCCAGCGCCTTTATGGGTGCTCTCTCCGGCTCCGGCCCCGGCAACGTGATGGCCACCGGCGCCATCACCATCCCGGCTATGAAGCGATCCGGCTTCCCTGCCGAATTGGCCGCCAACATCGAGTCCAACGCCAGCTATATGGGCAATATGATCCCCCCCTCCTCCAACATCGTGGCGGCGATGGGCGCCTACGCTGCCTTTGCCGGCACCGAGATTTCCACCGGCAGTTTTTGGATGGTGCTTTGGGGCATCTCCTTCTACTTCATCGCCCAGCGTCTGCTAATGGTGTGGGCCTTCTGCAAATACTACAAGGTAAAGCCGATAGCCAAAGAAGAGCTCCCCAGCCTCAAAGCTACCTTTAAAGCGGGCTGGCAGGGCTTGCTGCTTCCCGTGATCATCCTGACCCCCTTTATTCTGGACGCTGTGTTCAAGGAGACCTTCTTCACCGCCCGTCTGGGAGCAGAGGGAGCCAAAGCCTTCTCCAGCTCTGTGTTGTTGTTTGTGGGCGGCATCGCCGCTATCTTCACCATCCTGGTGACAAAGGATAAAAAGCAAGTCACCATTCCCAAGATGGCCAAGATGTTCTCCGGTAGCGTCAAAACCATCGCCCCCGCCATCGGCGTGTGCGTCTTCGGCTATATGCTGGGCGAATTGTTCGCCGATCTGCAGGTGGGTCAGCAAATGGCCACCCTCATCGGCAGTTGGCACTTCGGTCAACTGGGTACGGTTTTGGCGGTATGTGCCATCACCTGCTTCTTGGGCATGGTCATCCCCGGCTCCTCGCTGGTGGTGATTTTCGGCACGGTCTTCATCGAGATTTTGGCAGGTGCCGGTTGTAACGCGCTGTTGTCCGCCGCCATGCTCCCCTGCATCTGCGGCGTAATGTGCGGCATCACCCCTCCCCTTGGTCTGGGTATGTACGCCGGTATGACTTTGGCAGAATCCGACTTTAACAAAACGTTCAAGAACAATCTGTGGTGGGTGGCCGCCCAGTTTATTCTGCAGGTCGTCATCCTGATGGGCTGGTTGCCCATCATGGGTCTGTAAAGGAGGTCGTATCATGAAAAAGTTGTGCCACAAGCTTGCAGATGTTCTTCGCACTATTTTCGGCTACGGCATCCTGACGGGTCTGCTTGCCGGCGGTCTCACTTTCTTTGGTTTTCTTGCCGCCTTTTTCATCGGCGGCGAAACCGCCACCGTTATCTGCCGTGTCATCTATAAAGACATTTTCCCCATCATCGTCTACGGCACTACCATTTTGGTGCTGTTGGGTTTGGTGATTATGTACCTCAGTGGCGAGACCGCCCTCACCGTGCATAAGAAGAAAGCTGTCAAGCACGAAGGTGAAACCTAATTGCCTTAGCCCCGCCATTCGGCGGGGCTTTTCTTTCCCCTTGCAATTTTCTCGCTTTTGTGCTACAATACCAAAGATGTGTATGAAAGGAGGCGATGAGCCGTGATAATTGCATACGCTGCCAGCGCCGCGGTTGCCGTGCTGTTACTGGCGGGCTACCTCGTCGCCGTCCGCCCGAAAAGCCGATGGATGCTGTTTCTTTTTCTCTGCGTCTCGCTCATCAACAGCGGATATTTTCTGCTGTCGCTGGCCGAATCGGCAAAAAATCTCCCCCTGGCCACCGCCGCCAACGCGGTGGTGTATTTCGGCTCGGTGTTCCTGATCCCCTGTCTGTATATGACGGTGCGCCGCCTGTGCGGTGAGCGGCATCGCCCGCAGCTTAAATGGTACGTCATCGGCTCGGCGCTGCTGATGTTCCTGGTCATCGCCACCACTCCATGGACAAAGCTGTATTATAAAGAGGTCTTCTTTGATGCCGACGGCCTGTTTCGTAAGGTCTACGGCCCTCTCCATCCCATTTACAAGGTATATCTCATCGGCTATTTCCTCACCATGGCCGTGACGGTGATCCGTTCCCTCTGCCGTCACCGCTTCCCCTCCCAAAAGCAGGCGGTGCTCATCACCGCCATCGTGTTCAGCAACATTGCTTTCTGGCTGGTGGAGCGGCTGATTCCCGGCCCCTTCGAGTTTATGTCCGCGTTTTATCTGTTCAGCGAGCTGATGCTGCTGGGTCTGCACTGGCTGATGCTGGACACCGTCACCCCCACCCCCTCCACCCCCATGGAGGTCTTGCTGGCTCGTCTGCCGAAGGGCGTGAGCCTCCATCCCCGTGAGCAGGAGATTTTGGAGCTGGTATTGGAAAACGCCAAGCGCAAGGACATTGCGGCACGGCTCAGCTTGTCGGAAAACACCGTCAAGACCTACACCCGCAACCTATATCGCAAGCTGGGTGTCTCCTCCCGCGAGGAGTTGTTCGCCCTGCTGCCCTGAATCGTATGACACACAAAGACGACTGTCGGTTGACAGTCGTCTTTTTCTGTTTTCCTCTCTTCACCCACCCCTTTTCACCCCATTTTCACCCCGAAAATCCACTTTTTCACCCCTAAGGGGTGCTGTCACAAACTACAATTAATATCTATAATAAAGACAGCAATTTTATTCGTTTCGACAAAAGTTGAAGGAGGAGAACGATATGAAACGTAATCCGATTACACGCGCACTGGGCATTTTGCTCTCTCTGCTACTGCTCTTGGGAGCGGTACCGGTGGTGTCTGCTCAAAACGTCATCGGTATGATGTCCGCCAGTTACATACGTGCGGGCGAGGACGTCGTCCTGTTTGGCGACACCACGCTGGTGATGGATCAGGACCTTACGGTACCCTCGATCCAAGGCGACTACCACCTGACCATTGAGGGCAGCGGCAAGCTGACGGTCAACGGAGGCGGCAACGGCATTGACGTCAAGAGCCTGCACTGTACCAGCGACCTGTTTATTCAGACCGGCTGGCACGCCATTGAGGTGTCCGAGACGGTGTATATCCAAAACGCCGACAGCTTTATCGTCGGCGGTATTTATGCCGGTGGCCATATTGACATCCGGAGCAACAACGCCACCATCGCCGGCAATGGCAACGCCATTTTCAGCTCGCTGGGCAACATCACCCTGAGCGGCGGCACCTTCGATATCGGCGCCAACGGGATTGCGGTAGCGGCCGAAACCGGCGGCATCTACATGACGGGTGCTTTCACGGTGAATTCCAACAATGGCCGCACCATCGACACCGCAAAGGGCGAGGTGGTCATCGACGGCTCCTTGAAGAGCACCAGCGGCGCCCAGTTTGACCCCGAAGTTCATTTCGCTAACAGAGATTGGTTCAGTATTGGCGCCGCAAGTGGTTTCAGCTTCTACGGTACCACTCTGGAGGTTACGGGTCTGGGCGGTATCTTAGCCGGCGTAAATGCGGGCTATTCAGATATTTCCATCACCGCCGACTCGGTTTCCATCATCACAGAGCGCTATTACGCACTGTACGGCAACTATATCTACGTGGACAGTGACGAGCTGTGGCTGGAGAATGAGGGCAGCGAGGAAAACGAAAACGTAATCTACGACTTTGATACGGTTTATGCGGAGAAAGACGTAACCTTATCCTCCGAGAGCGGCGGAATCGTAGGAGAAATCGCTCTTACTGTGTTTGGGACGCTTACCTTAAACGGCAATTTCGTGGCCGGAGGCGATTCGGATCATGATAACCCGCTTATCATAGCCAACAGAATGGAAGCCAACGGAAACCTTGTGCTGCGCAACAGTACAGGCGTTGCTGTAGATGTGAGCGAAGGCTTTTCGTTCAACGGCCAGAGCCTGAGTATTGAGGCGCCATGCGGTATTTATTCCACAAATGGCGACGTAAATATCACGGCGGATAGCACCGAGATCATCGCGAGCAGTACCTATGCCATTCGCGCAGACGATTATATCGCCGAAAAGGCACACATCTGCAACGTTTATATCGACAGCGATTATCTGGATATGCAAAGCCCCGTTAACTATTATCCGGGTAGTGATGATGGCTTTGCTTGTATCGACTCCAACGGCGCGGTCACCATCCATTCCGAAGAAGCACGCCTGATTGGTCACTACGGCATCCGCTCAGACGGCGATATTGCCCTGGAGGGTAATGTTGTGGCAAAGGGCTTGGTGCGTGAGGCCATTTATTCAAAGAGCCGCGTTGAGGCGAGAGGCAAACTCTCTCTGGCGGCCGAGGGCGACTACGGTTGCTTAACGGCACAAGAGTTTATGTTTAACGGCACCACCCTTACCGCCGACGGCTATGCCGGCATTTGGGGCAGGCTCACGGAAATCCATGCCGACAGTGTTGTGATTACGACCGAGGTTGGCGCGGCCCTGGATGGCGATGAGGTCTATGTGATCGCCAACTATCTGTGGGCGGAGAATAAGGCCACCAAGGCGGGGGACGGCACCCGGTACGGTATCGCCGCCAACAGCAGATTGGCACTGACCGTAAAAGGCGGCACCGTCATCGGCTATAACGATGCTCTCCACGTTTACGATGAAAACGAGCAATTCGAGTTCCATTACATCTATGTCAACGGTCATCTCACCGCCGTCAGCCAGACCGGAGTGGGTATGTATGCGCCCCAGGGCACCGTCGAACTGTACGGTGGTCCCATCGTTTCTGTTGGCGAGAGCCACGGCATTCATGCTAAGGACGTCATCTTTGAAGGCGGTAGCTTGCGGGTAGAGGGCGACACCGGCATTTACGCCATTCGCAGCGTGAAGCTGACCGGCGACGATATCAACATCACCGCCTTTAACGAGCGCAGAAGCGGCATCTGGGTGGAAAACGGCCACGTGGATCTGAAGGGCAAGGTGGTCATCGAGACCAACGGTTGGTATGGTATCAACGCCGACACCCACGTTTCCTTTGAAGAGGGTTACTATCAGATTATCGGTCCCAAGAATGACGCACAGGCGGTCAAGGCCGGCGGCTTCCTGTATCTGGACGGCACGCTGGAGATTATTCAGCCTGACGGCGGCCACGTCAACGGCAACGAGATCTACGGCGCCGGCGATTCGCCCGCCCTGGAAGTGGAGATCTATTCCGCCATCCGCGACGTGTCTCTCCTGATCGACGGCCCCAGAGACGGCCAGCTCCCCGACCGAAATGCCTCCGACGTCTATTTCCTGGATCCCCGTTGCACCGTGGAGAGCATCGTTTGGTACGAGGACGGCGAGGAGATGGTGTCTCAGGACGCGTTGTTCCGCGCCGG
>JAFQGI010000017.1 GCA_017415515.1 Clostridia bacterium
TGCTCGCACAATGTGCGAGCAACACCCATTGTACACTACAAATTTCCTCTTTGCAAGAGAAAATTGCAAAATTCTGTCAATCCTCTTCGTGCAAGCACAGCCGCAGGGCCACGGCGGTGATGTCATCGGGGTGCTCGCCCTCGGCGGCGACGGCGGCTTCCACCACTGCCTGCGCCAGCGCTTGCATATCCGCCCCATCGGGGTGGGCGGCCAGAATTTCCTCCACCGCCGCCACCCCTCCGCACAAGGCGCCGTCGCTGACCAGCAGCAGCACGTCCCCCTCGCTGAGGGTGTCGCGGGTGTGAGCAAAGCGGATGTCGGGCAAAATGCCTACCGGCAACCCGGTGTTTTCCAAGCGGGAGATCCGTCCTTTGCTGCGCAACAGGGTGGTGGCGGCTCCCGCTTTATACAGATCCAGCCGTCCCGAGTGGGTGTCGATCACCGCCACGTCCAGGGTGGCCAGGCTTTCCTCGCGGCTCTTCACCAACAGGGCGGCGTTCACCGTTTGCAGGATGGCGTCGGGGGCAAAATCCGCCTGCCATAACCGTTGGGCGATGCCCGCCGCCATGGCGCTGTCTACGGCGGCTCGACCGCCGCAGCCCATTCCGTCGCTGAGGATGGTCAGCGATCCGCCGCAGAGGTCGGCGGTCTGCACCGTGTCGCCGCAGAGCGTTTCTCCTTGGCAGATCTGCCGTGCCACGCCGCGCTCCACCTCATAGCGGGGCGGCTCGGTGAGGGTGACGCGCACCCGCTCTCCCCAAGCCGCCACCGACGGGGCGGTCAGCGGGCAATCGCAGGCTTGGGCCAGTCTGGTGTGCCATTTTCCCTCCGGCAGATCGGCCTGGTCGGTGAGAATGCTCACCGTCAGCCTCCCTCGTCCATCGCGGGAGCACAAGGCGTCCTCTACCGCCATGCCGTAGTCCTCGCAGACCCCCAGCACCTTATCCGACGTTTCCATATCCACCCCGTTGGGGTCTTGCAGCTGCTTGGATAGCCCTTGCAGCAGGGCGGTCACACCGTCAAATTGGTGCTCCACCGCCTGCTGCACGTCCCGCAGGCGGCTCCACGCTTCCTCACGAGCCAAATAGGCGCCGTATTCACGGATGAGATGGGCGGCGAGCGCGTCCCCGCGGCGGCAGGAGACGGGAAGCGCTTGCAGATCGGCGGCGGTCACCGTCCCTTCCTGCAACTGCGGGGTCAGTGCGTTCAGGCCTGCCAGCGTTTCCTCGCTTTTCAGCCCCCAGCACACCCCGCGCATAGGGCAGGCGGCACATACGGTGGTGGCGCACCCCCGATAGAGGGAGGCGATGTCCGCCGCTCCGTGGCGGGAAAGGCGGTGGGACACCTCCTCCACCGACCGCGCCACCTCGTCCATCGCGCCGCAGGCCACCTGCAAGCGCAGGGCGGTCAGCCGCCGCACCCCTTCGGCGGCGGGGAGATCCCGCCGCCGCAATAGCAGGTGGGTCAGTTGTCGTTCCCAATGGGGCGGCAACAGAGCAAACAGCACCACCGCCGCAAACAATTCGTATAGCAGCATCAGGATGCCCACGTCGGTCTCGGTGAGGGCAATGAGCACCGTGCTCAGCAGAAACAGCACCCCCTGTATCACCCGGCCGAAGCGGGCAAACACCCCGCCCACCAACCCGCCAAAGGCTAAGGCGATGGCCCAGTAGGTGGCGGTGGGGGAGGTGAGCGCCAGCGCACCGCCCAGCACGCAACCTGCCACACAACCGCCGGCCTCCCGACCGGAGCGGGCGCAAACCAGCACCAGCACCGCCGCCGCCACCCGACCGGGCGAGAAGCCGCCCACCTCAATGGTGGCGGCGGCGCTGACCGCGATGGCGGCCACGGCGATGAGGGAGGCTTGTCCGCTCAATGAGAGCACCGGGCGGGGTTGGAGGGAAAGCCGTGCGGCGGTGTCGAACAATAGCGCCACCCCCGCCGCCACGATGGCTTCGGCGAGGATCAGCAGGGTGCGGTAGCCGTCGACTCCGCCGCCCATCAGACTCATCATGCCGGAAGCGGCGCAGGCAAAAAAGGAAAGAAGCGGCGGCACAAAAGCCTGCCTGCCCCCTTCGGGCAGGGCATCCAATATCCATCGCCCTCCCGCCACCAATCCCACCGCCGCCAGATACCGCAGGGGGAAGAGCGTGGGGGAGGCCAGCAGATATCCCACCCCCACACACAGGAGGGTGGGCAGATTGGCGGCAACGCCGCAGGAGGCTAACCCGATGCCGAAGGGGGCCAACGCCCCCAATAGGGTGGCACGGGGGACGAGCAACCCCATCACGCACCACACTAAGGTGGCGGTGGTGCTTCCCTCCCGTCTGTTTGCCACGGCAACCTCTTTCATCCTGCTCATCCTTTCGCTATGTCGTTGGTTTCAGTATAGGACAAGCCGTGGGTCGTATTTTGTTGCAGAAAGGGAGGGGCTGCAAAAATCCCCCTCTGCCATAGGCAAAGGGGGATGCTGACCGATTATTTTCTCCAATGTTGTTGGTCGAAAGCACGGACGGCGGCGACATAACCCTCCTCATCGGCGGGGTAGCACAGGCCGTGCCCTGCGTCGGGGGTGGTGACCAGCCGCTTGGGGGCGGCGCAGGCGGCGTAATTTTCACGGCTCATAGCGCAGGGGACGAAATCGTCGGCTTCGCCGTGGAAGAGGATGACGGGGACGGTGGCCTTCGCCAAGGCGGCGGGGCAATCCGCGTCGTTGGGGTCAAATCCGCCGTAGAGCAGGGCGCCCAGCCGCACCAGCGGATAGAGCAGGTCGGCGGGCAGCCGCATTTGGCGGATCACCTTTTTGATGATGGCGGGGGCGGTGGTATAGCCGCAATCCGCCAGCACCCCCACCACGTTGGCGGGGAGGGGCTTGCCTGCCGCCAGCATCACGGTGGTGGCGCCCATGGACACGCCCGCCAAAACGATGGGGCGCTCCTTGCCGAAGCGATCTGCCACCTTGTCGATCCACAACAGAGCATCCTCGCTCTCCTTGACGCCGAAGGTGATGACGTGGCCGTCGCTGCGTCCGCCTCCTCGCTGATCCACCAGGATGGCACTATGCCCCACCGAGAAGCAGCGTTGCACCGCGCCGCAGAGATCTCGCTCTGCCAGCCCGCGATAACCGTGAAAAAGGAGCTCCACCGGGGAGTCGGGGGTGAATTCGTAATATTTGGCTTTCAGGGTCAGACCGTCCCCGGAGGTGATGGTCAGCGCCTCGTGCTCCATGGCGTCCACCTGGGCCGCCCATTCCCGCATGCGGGGGTGATAGGGCTCGTAGATCTTGCCGGGGGGAAGCCGATCCTCCTCGGTGAACACCTCTTTGCGGGCAGGGGAATAAAAGGCCATGCGATAGCAGATATAACTACCCGCCAACAGCACCGCCAACACAATCAACAAAACGGAACACACGGCAACCATGCAGCATCACCTCAAAATCGTCGCTTTTCTTTCACTATACTCGCAAAATGGGAACAATTCAAGACCTAAAATACGGCTGGAAATGAAATGTTCTTGCTTTTTCGACAATGTTCGGTTAAAATGGGACAGGTACGAAGCCACCCGACATCCCCAACGCCGCAAAAAGGAGCGAGATGCCAATGACTATCGACGTAAATTACAAAAACAAAAAACGCTACAATCTGGCCCATTATCCCATTCGTCAGCCCAAAATCATTGTGTATTTGATTTGGTTATTATCCCGCCTCACCATGCCCAAGGTGCCGTGGAAGGTGGAGAAGATCCACATGGAGGGGCTGAAACCTCCCTATATGATGTTGAGCAATCACATGTATTTTGTGGATTTCAAGCTGGCGGCCATGGGCACCCTGCCCCATCGGGTGAACAACGTGGTCAGCATCGACGGCTATTACCGCCGTCCTTGGCTGATGGAGCTCATCGGCTCCATCGGCACCCGCAAATACACCACCGACCTGCATTTGGTCAAGTCCATCAACAAGGTGCTCAAACGGGGGGACATCCTGTCCATGTACCCCGAGGCACGCTATACCCCCTGCGGCACCCTCAGCTATATGCCCGAAGCCTTGGGCAAACTGGTGAAGATGAACAAGGTGCCGGTGGTGGCGGTGGTGCACCACGGCAACCATCTGCATTCCCCCTTCTGGAATTTCCGTAAAAAGCGTCACGTGCCCCTGCACACCACCATGACCCAGATCCTCACCGCCGAGCAGGTGAAATCCATGACGGTGGCCGAGATCAACGCCGCCCTCAAAGAGGGGCTGTGGTACGACGATTACCAATACCAAAAGGACAACGGCATCCGCATTACCGAGCCGTTTCGTGCCGAGGGCTTGCACAAGGTGCTGTATCAGTGCCCTGCCTGCGGCGTGGAGCACGAGATGGGCTCCGAGGGCGCCGAGCTCTTCTGCCGCAAGTGCGGCAAGCGCTGGCATCTGCGGGAGGACGGCAATTTAGAGGCGTTGTCGGGGGAGACCGAGTTTTCCCACGTCCCCGATTGGTTTGCGTGGGAGCGCACCCAGGTGGAACAGCAGATCGAGAGCGGCACCTATTCCTTCGAGGACGAGGTGGAGGTGTTCTCCATGCCCCGTTGCTGGAAGTTTGAAAAGCTGGGCAAGGGCAAATTGCGCCACACCATCGAGGAGGGCTGGGTGTTGGAGGGCCATTACCGCGGGCAGGACTATCGCATCCACCGCCAACCCATCCAACAAAACAGCCTGCACGTGGAATACGATTATTGCTATATCCGTCCCGAGGATTGCTTGGATATTTCCACCGAGAACGATTCCTTCTATTGCTATCCTCTGAACCGCACCGACGTGGTGACCAAGCTGGCCTTCGCCACCGAGATCCTCCACGAGCGTGCCAAGCAAAAAATCAAAGCGTGACACAAAAACAGCCGCTATCGGAGGATAGCGGCTGTTTTCTTACCTCAGGATTTCTTACGGAAGGACATGCAGTCGGTGCACTGATCCTGAGTGGGGTTGCACTCGTGGGTGCCGACTTGAATGCTATCCAGGCTGCAATAATCCTCACAGCTGCAATGGTTGGTGCAGGAGGTCACGGTGCAGTGGATGCTGCGGTTTGCTTTTTCCATAATGACAATCTCCTTTCGGCGGAATTGGCCTTGCGACCGTGGTTAGTATGCCCGCTCATTCGCCGCACAATTCAGCCAGCGTGCCGAAGGAATACCCCATTTCTTTCCATTTCAAAATGACCTCTTCCAGCACCGCCGCATTGGTGGCGGAGGTGGAGTGGAGCAGCACCACCGCTCCCGGATGGATGCGGCCGATCAGCTTTTCCAGCGCTTGCTCGCGGGTGGGTTGCTTGTCGGTTTGCCAGTCCACGTAGGCGAGGCTCCAAAAGAAGGTGTGATACCCCTTGTCGCAGGCCATTTTGAGGTTTTGTTCGCTGTATTTGCCTTGGGGTGGGCGGTAGTATTTGGGCATTTCCTGCCCCGTCACCTGGCGGTATTTTTCTTCCACGCGACTCAGCTCGTGCCCAAACGCATTTTCACTCTCGATGGCGGACATATCGGGGTGGGAATAGGTGTGGTTGGCTACGGTGTGCCCTTCCGCCACCATCCGCTTGACCAAATCGGGGGCGCTTTCCAGATAGTGCCCCACCACGAAAAAGGCGGCGGGGACCTGTTGTTTTTTCAGCGTGTCCAATATGGCGGGGGTGAATCCGTTTTCATAGCCCGCATCAAAGGTGAGGTAGATGCGTTTTTCGGCGGTGTCGCCGATGTAATAGGCGTGGTTTTTCGCCAATTCCTCGACGGTGGCGTTGCCGATGGGCGGTTGCCCCTCCTGCTGAAAGCTCAGTCCCCAGTTGGCGGTGGCACCGGCCGTGACCACGGCGGCGGGGGAGGGCTGGGCGAGAGAAAGGCCCACCGCCCCGATGGCGATGGCGGCGCACACCGCCACCGCCGCCAGCAAGCGCTTTCTGGTTAATACCAAAAACATGTGCATCACTCCTTTTTTAGAGTGTATGGGCGGGGACAAGAATAATATGTAGAGAAAAAGAAAAACTCCGTCGGGATATCCCGGCGGAGTTTTGTGCTTATTCGTACAGTTTGATGACGGTGTGCTGATTCTCGCTGCTTTTTTCGGCGACGTAGGAAATGAGCACCGTTTTTTTGTCGGCTTGCAATCTACCGCCGACGATGATGTCTTTTGCGTCGGTGTCGGCGTTTTCAAGGGCGTGCTCTTTGTAATAGGCTTCCTTATCAAACAGATCCTGCACGATCACCTTGGTCTGGTCCTCACTGCCATAGGCGATGCGCACACCGTCGGTGCCGCGGGGCGCCACAAACAAGGGGGACACCTGGCCGGTCTTTTCGTTATAGTAGACGCACTCATACTCGTTGGAGCCGTTGCCGGTGGCCCAGCCCAGCTCAACCACGCCCTTGTCGGCGTCGATCACGGTGGGGATGATGCTTCTGTCTTTGAGGATGTGGAGCTCATTGAACTCCGCCACGGTTTTGCCGCCGTTGTCGCGGAACACCAGGCGATAGGTGCCGTCGCTGTTGGTGTACTGTTGATACTTCACCTTCGCGTCGGTGTTGGTGGTGGAGCCGGTGGTGCCGTGGCTGTGACCGGTGGAGGGGGTGGAGCCGTGATTGTGTCCGGCGTGGGGATCGGCGGTGGAGGAGGTGCCCTCGTCGCCGTGGCTATGGCCGTCGTGATCATGACCGTCGTGGTCATTGCCGCCGCTCAGGTTGGTCATCACGATGATGCCGACCAGAATGGCAATCACGCCCAGAATGCTCAGCAGGGCGATCCACTGCTTGCGGGTGATGTGAATGCGTCGCTTCGCCTTTTTTTCATAGGGATTGACTTTTTTATTCTTTTTCATATTCCATTCTCCTCACGAGTGGTATTGTCGTTCCTCATTATAGCTCACATTTTGCAAAAAGGCAAGGTTTTTGTTGATTTTGTTTGATGGATAGGGTATGATATACCTTGATTGGCAAAAAACTTCTTGGTACATTGTATACCTTTATTATATATCCCCATACGAGGAGGGTTTGGTTTGCCCATGTTTTTCTGTTCTCGCGATTTACAATACCGCGCACCCTTCGGTGCGGTGGCGGAGCATACGGCGGTGACCTTGCGGGTGTGTATGCCCCGGGATTGGGGCTGCTGCGGCGTGACCCTGTCGGTGGTGCGGGACGGTCTGCTCGCTGAGGAATGCCCGTGCACCTGGGACGGTATGTGCGGCGACAGCCACGAGTGGTGGCGTGTCGTCTTTACTCCCCATGAGGCGGGGCTTTACTGGTACGCCTTCCACGTCAAGGTGGCGCTGGGCAGCGGTTGGTTGGTGCGGCAGGCCGACGGCACCGCCGCTTATTCTCCCAACGTGGACGGCCCACGCTGGCAGCTTACCTGTTACGAGGCGGGCTTCACCACCCCGGATTGGCTGGCCGGCGGCATTCTTTACCAGGTGTTTCCCGATCGCTTTGCTGCCTCCGGCAGCCCTAAGGAGGGGGTTCCCTCCGATCGGGTGATGCACGGCGATTGGAGCGAAGCGCCCGAGTGGCGCCCCGATCCGAACGGCCGTGTGTGGAACGACGACTTTTTCGGCGGCGATCTCAAAGGCGTGGAGCAGAAGCTGGACTATCTGCAATCCCTGGGGGTCACCTGCATCTATCTCAACCCCATTTTCGAATCCCATTCCAACCACCGCTACGACACGGCGGATTACAGCCGCATCGACCCGCTGTTGGGTGATGAGGCGGATTTTGTCTCTCTCACCGCTGCGGCGAAGCGGCGGGGCATCCGCGTGCTGCTGGACGGTGTGTTCAGTCACACCGGCGCCGACAGCGTGTATTTCAACCGCGAACGTCGCTATACCGGCGATGGCGCGTACAATTCTCCTGCTTCGCCGTATTCCGATTGGTATCATTTCCGCCGTTGGCCCAATGAGTATGGCTCTTGGTGGGGGTTTGATACCCTTCCCGAGGTGGACGAGCTGTCCCCGGCCTTTATGCACTATATCAACGGCGAGGGCGGGATTGTGTCCCGCTGGCTAAAAGCGGGTGCCTCCGGTTGGCGTTTGGATGTGGCGGATGAACTGCCGGACGGCTTTTTGGATGCTCTGCGCCACCGCGTTAAGGTCACCGACCCCGATGCGTTGGTGCTGGGCGAGGTGTGGGAGGACGCATCGAGCAAAGAAAGCTACGGCCACCGCCGCCGCTATTTGTTGGGGCGGCAGTTGGACAGCGTGATGAACTATCCCTTCCGCGATGCGGTTCTCGGCTTTTTGCTGGGTGGCACCGCCGCGGATTTTACCCGCATCGTGTGGGACGTGGTGGAGAATTACCCGCCGCAGGTGTTGCGCTTGCTGATGAATCACATCGGCACCCACGATACCGAGCGTGCGCTCACCGTGCTGGGCGGCGAGCCCTCCTATGGTCGCGGCCGCGCCTGGCAGGCGGCACAGCGTCTGAACGATAAGCAGCGTGCCGTGGGTTTGCGTCGATTGCAGTTGGCGAGCCTGTTGCAGTTTGCGTTGCCCGGGGTGCCTTGCATCTATTACGGTGATGAGGCCGGCATGGAGGGCTATCGCGACCCCTTCAACCGTGGCACCTACCCTTGGGGAGGCGAGGATACCCAACTCGTCGAGTGGTATCGCACCTTGGGTGCTTGCCGTGCCGCGGCTGCTGAGCTGGCTGAGGGCTCCTTCGCTCCTATCTTTGCCGGAAGCGAGGATGTGGTGTGTTTTGTGCGCCGCCACGGCGAGCAGGCGTTGCTTTGCGCCGTCAATCGCAGCGCAGAGGAGCGGCAGGTTTTCCTGCCCACCGATTTTGCCGCCGCCACGGTTTGCGTGGGCGACGGACGGGTTGTGGGCGGCACGTTGGTGCTGCCTCCTCTCAGCGGTGTGTGGATGCGCTTGTAAATTTTTCACAAAAAGAGTCGCCCTCCTGTGGGCGGCTCTTTTTTGTGCCCTAAATCTAGTGTGTCGAAACCCCGAAAAAGCACTATATTTTGGGGATAAAAATTGGCTCAAAAAAGTGTGTAAAAATCGAGAAAAAAGTGTTGACAAACCCCTTGCGGTGTGGTATTATAGCAACACCGCGTAAAAAACGCGGCCTAAATGCGGGTTTTTCCCGCACCGCAAATATGGCCGGTTTCGCGATAGCGAAATGATGATCATTCAGATCATCAAGGACATATTTGACCGACTTGGCCGATAGGCCAATGTCGAGAGGACCTTGAAAATTAAACAGTGTAAGACAAGAACGAAAACACACAATACCCGTTAATTCTTACTCAGTATGAGAAGAATCCGGAAACAAGAAATTGTTTTCAAACTATGACGCTAGACGTCAGAATGAGTTACAAACTCAAAACTTGATTAGTACAGCCGAAAGGTTGTGTTAATACCAATTTTGAGAGTTTGATCCTGGCTCAGGACGAA
>JAFQGI010000004.1 GCA_017415515.1 Clostridia bacterium
CACCCCTTGGGGTGAGCCACTTTTTTGTTCGTAGCCGTTGTTGCCATCTCGCTTACGGTTCTCGGCGGTGGATTTTCCGCCATACGGATCAAAAATGCTCGGAAATACATCCAGTATTTCCTGTGTTTTTTGCCACTGCCTAACGAAAAATCCTCTCGCCGATACCCGCAACCCGATGTCACCAACGGCTACGGGAGTGCTATTTTCAGTAAAATGAAAACAGCATAGCCTCCCTCTCCGAGGGAGGTGGCTTTTCGCCGTTAGGCGAAAAGACGGAGGGAGTTTCTTCGCACACGGGCGGGAGCAAACCTCTGCCCTACCATCTCGCATCGACCTTGAATAGAATCCGTAGGGGTCGGCGCCCTCGACGACCCGCATCGCCGCAGGCGATGAAAAACGGACAGGTGAGGACACCTGTCCCTACCATCTCGCACCGACCTTGAATAGAACTCGTAGGGGTCGGCGCCCTCGACGACCCGCATCGCCGCAGGCGATGAAAAACGGACAGGTGAGGACACCTGTCCCTACCATCTCGCACCGACCTTGAATAGAACTCGTAGGGGTCGGCGTCTTCGACGACCCGTACTGTGTTAAACCCTGCGGAAATTCCCGCAGGGTTTTTCTTTGCCGATTTTCCACACAAACGACCGCTTTCGTGGAAAAATTTCCAAAAACAAGACGACAAGCAAAAAACCTTTACAGATATGCAAAAAAGTCTTGACATAAGCGGGTTTATCGTGTATAATGAATGTAAAGCGAAACGCTTTACATTATGACTGAAATTCTCACGGAACGGAGGCGTTTTTATGGGCAAAAATTTGGAGATTTCCTTACTGCTGGATTTTTACGGCGAAATGCTGACCGACAAACAGCGGGATATGGTTGATTATTACTACAACGACGATCTCTCCCTGTCCGAGATCGCCGAAAACGAGGGCATCACCCGTCAGGGTGTCCGCGATTCCATCAAGCGTGCCGAGGCACAGATGTTAGAGATGGAGGAGCGTTTGGGGCTGGCCCGCCGTTTCCGCAAGATCAACGCTGACATCGAGGAGATCTACGCTCTGGCACAGACCATCCGCCAGTACAGTGCGTTCCCCGGTTGTCCCAGCGAGGTGTCCGACAGCGCTGCCCGCATCATGATGCTGGCCAGCATGCTGGAAAAGGCCGATTGAGTTTATCCATTCCATTTCCGTCACAGAGAGGTAGGTGAGCCCCATGGCTTTTGAAGGACTCAGCGAAAAGCTGTCCTCTGCATTTAAGAAACTCCGCAACCGCGGCAAGCTGTCCGAAGCGGACGTGAAGGAAGCCATGCGCGAGGTTCGCTTGGCTCTGTTGGAGGCGGACGTCAACTATAAGGTTGCCAAAGACTTCACCAACAAGGTGGTGGAGGAGGCTGTCGGTCAAAAGGTGATGGAGAGCCTCACCCCCGCCCAGATGGTCATCAAGATCGTCAACGATCAGCTGGTTGAGCTGATGGGTGGCGAGGCGGCACCTCTGGCCAACGCCAACCGCCCTCCCTGCGTCATCCTGATGTGCGGTCTGCAAGGCTCCGGTAAAACCACCCACAGCGGTAAGCTGGCTAAACTGCTCAAAAGCAAAGGCCACCGTCCCTTGCTGGTGGCCTGCGACATCTACCGCCCCGCCGCTATCGACCAGTTGTGCGTGGTGGGCGAGCGTGCCGGCATCCCCGTCTTCCAGATGGGCACCGAAAACCCGGTCAAGATCGCCAAGGCGGCTGTGGAGCACGCCAAATTCCATGGCAACGACTATGTGATTCTCGATACCGCCGGTCGTCTGCACATCGACGAGCAGCTGATGGAGGAGCTGAAAAACATTCGCTCCACCGTTGAGCCCGCCGAGATTCTGCTGGTGGTGGACGCCATGACCGGTCAGGACGCCGTCAACGTGGCCTCCACCTTCGACGAGGCGTTGGGCATCACCGGCGTCATCCTCACCAAGCTGGACGGCGACACCCGTGGCGGTGCGGCGCTGTCCGTGCGTGCCGTCACCGGCAAGCCCATCAAGTTCGCCGGTATGGGCGAGAAGTTGGACGATTTAGAGGTCTTCCATCCCTCCCGCATGGCCTCCCGCATCTTGGGCATGGGCGACGTGATGACCCTGATCGAAAAGGCGGAGCAGCAGATCGACGAAAAGCAGGCCGAGGAATTGGCCCGCAAGATGCAGGAGAACAAATTTGATCTCAACGACCTGCTGGATCAGTTCCGCCAGATTCAGAAGATGGGCGACATCAAGAGCCTGTTGGGTATGATCCCCGGCATGGGCAAACAGCTCAAAGACGTGGACATCGACCCCAAGCAGTTCGCCCGCACTGAGGCGATCATCCTGTCCATGACCGCTGAGGAGCGTGCCAAGCCCGACCTCATCAACCCCGCCCGCAAGCGACGCATCGCCGCCGGCTGCGGCCAAAAGGTAGAGGACGTCAACCGTCTGCTCAAACAATACCGCAGCATGCAGGATATGATGAAGCAGCTGCGCAAGATGAACAAAAAGGGCGGTCGCGGTATGCCGAATCTGCCCGGTATGGGCGGTATGCCCGGGTTGCCCGCCATGGGCGGCATGGGTGGCGCCAAGCCCCCCAAGATCAAGGGCAAAAAACGCCGCCGCTAAGTTTAAATTCAGACCGCCGCAGAGCGGATGAAGATATAAAAATCAAAAATTATTTTTTGGAGGTAATTTATTATGGCAGTTAAGATTCGTCTGCGCCGTACCGGCGCCAAGAAGGCTCCTTCCTATCGTGTGGTTGTGGCGGATTCCCGCTATCCCCGTGACGGCCGTTTCATCGAGGAGATCGGCTATTACAACCCCCTGACCGAGCCCTCCACCATCAAGATCGACCTGGAGAAGGCTAAGAACTGGATCGCCAACGGCGCCCAGCCCACCGACACCGTGAAGGTGCTGCTGAAGAAGGCCGGTTTGGAGTAATTTCACTCCCGTCAATACAGGAGGATAGAAATGAAAGAACTTCTGATCACCATTGCCCAGGGCTTGGTGGAGGATCCTTCTGCGGTCGAGGTTGTTGAGGACGAGCCCATGGAGGACGGCACGGTGGTGTTCCACCTGCACGTTGCCCCCGACGATATGGGCCGTGTCATCGGCAAGCAGGGTCGCATTGCTAAGGCGATGCGCACCGTCATGCGCGCCGCTGCCACCCGTCAGGACGCTAAGGTCGCCGTAGAGATCGACTAATGCACAAGAACAGAGGCAGACCGTTTCGGTTTGCCTCTTTCTGTTAGGAGGAATTGGTATGCCTCAAAAACCTTATTTAGAAGCCGGGCAGATCGTGGGCACCCACGGTGTGCGCGGTGAGGTGCGCGTCCAGCCCTGGTGCGATTCGCCCCAGCAGTTTGCCACCTTCAAAAAGCTGTATTGGGACAAGGAGGGCAAGCAGCCGATCCGGCTGAAGGCTCGCCCCCATAAGAATATCGCCCTGGCTCTGCTGGAAGGAATCGACACCGTAGAGGCCGCCCAGGTGCTCCGCGGCAAGATGCTGTATGTGGACCGCAAGGACATTAAGCTCCCCAAGGGACACCATCTGGTGCAGGATCTCATCGGCATCACCGTCGTGGACGCCGACACCGGCGTCACCTACGGCACCCTCACCGACGTGAGCCAAACCGGTGCCAACGCTGTCTACCACATGCAGACCGATAAAGGCGAGGTGCTGATCCCCGCCATCCCCGACGTGGTGATTGACATCGACACCAAAAAGGATATTCTGCGCCTGCGGCCGATGAAAGGATTGCTGGACGACGATGAGATTTGACATTATGACCTTGTTCCCCGATATGTTTGACCGGGTGTTCGACCAGAGCATCATCGGCCGCGCCAAAGAAAAAGGTCTGTTGGAGCTGCACTGTCATCAGATTCGGGAATATACTAAGAATAAGCAGATGCAGGTGGATGACTATCCCTATGGCGGCGGTATGGGCATGGTGATGTTCCCTCAGCCCATCGCTGACTGCTTTCGCGCCGTGTGCGACCAGGTGGGGGAGAGACCCCATCTCATCTATATGTCCCCCCAGGGCAAGACCCTGACCCAACAGCGCGCCATCGAGCTGGCGCAGATGCCCAACCTCTGCATCCTCTGCGGTCACTACGAGGGGGTAGACGAGCGGGTGCTGGAGGCCATCGTGGATGAGCAGATCTCCATCGGTGACTACGTGCTCACCGGCGGCGAGATCCCCGCTATGGCGCTGGTGGATTGCGTGTCCCGTATGATCCCCGGCGTGTTGGCGGACGAGGTCTGCTTTACCGACGAGAGCCACTTTGCGGGTCTGTTGGAATATCCTCAGTACACCCGCCCTGCGGAGTGGGAGGGGAGAGCGGTGCCGGAGATTCTCTTGTCCGGCCACCACGGCAACATTGCCAAGTGGCGCCACCAACAATCGTTGGAGCGTACCCTGCGTCTGCGCCCCGAAATGTTGGAGACGGCTCCGCTCACCGATGCCGACCGCGCCTATTTGGCGAGCCTGCAAGGGGAAGAGGCGTCGGAGGACTAACTAAAAGTTTTCCACAGTGTTAGGCAAACTGCACAAACGGGAAAGTTCCAAAAACCGAAAATGTGGCACTCATCCAAACTTCGACAAAGAGGGACAATTCGCATTGACTTGTCCAACTTTTGTGGTATAATGATAGTGTTGAAGAGTATTCCCGTCTCGGTGGCGGTGACGCCTCCGCATTTTCATGAGAAAAGGAGCATGTGCTATGTATTCCAAAGAAGTTGTTGTTCAGAATCAGGTAGGCCTGCACGCCCGCCCCGCCACTTTCTTCATCCAGAAGGCCAATGAGTTCAAGGCCTCTATCTGGGTTGAGAAGGAGGAGCGCCGCGTCAACGCCAAGTCTTTGCTGGGTGTCCTGTCCCTGGGCATCGTGGGCAACACCACCATCCGCGTCATCGCCGACGGCGTCGATGAGGAGACCGCCGTGGAGGCTCTGGTTAAACTGGTGGAGTCCGGCTTCGCTGAGTAATTTATGCACGAAAAAAGCCGTCGGTATTTCCGACGGCTTTTTGCTTTTGTGATGTTTAGCTAATGTTGGATAGAGCAAGGCCTCCCTTGCCTAAAGGGAGGTGGCACCGCTGTAGGCGGTGACGGAGGGATACGCGCGAAGCGCGCAAAATCGCAGAGCGATTTTGTATCCCCCAGTCTGCTGCGCAGACAGCCCCCTTTAGGCAAGGGGGCCTATTTCAACAAAAGAAGGAGTATCGTATGATCGTTTTAACTTCCAATGGCTTATCAAGCGATCGCTTGATGACCGAAATGCGAAAACACATAACAACGGGTAAAGCCGCCTTGGTTGTTACGGCTGATAATGTGTATAAGGAAAAGAACTATCATGTGGAACGGTTGACACAGGAACTTGAAGCATTGGGACTGTCGGTTGACTGCTTTGATTTTGACAACCAAACACCCGCTGAGCTTATGAAATATGATGTTGTTGAAATGATAGGTGGTAATCCCTACTATCTTTTGGATTCTATCCGTAAAAATGGCTTTACGAACGTTTTAGCCGATTTTGCAAAAAGCAAGGTTATCATCGGTTGCAGTGCCGGTGCGTTAGTGCTTACACCCTCGCTAGATTTGATCGATTTGTATTCTCCGGAAATGAATATCGTTGGTTTAGAGGATCTGTCTGCCTGTTGCTTGACAGATATTCGGGTGCTCCCTCATTACAGCAAATTTTTGAATCGGTATGATCACTTTGAGGAAAAGTGTGCGTTATACGAGCAAGAAAACGCTTGTAGCGTCACACGGCTCAATGACGGCGAAGGTGTGCTAATTAACGATACCGATGTGACGATTGTTCGGTAAAAGGATGTGACGCTATGTCTTTGATTTTTGATTCCCACGCCCATTATGATGCCGATGCCTTTGATGAGGATCGGGAGGCGGTGCTTTCCGCCCTGCCTACGCAGGGGGTGTGCGCGGTCATCCAATGCGCCACCGACCCCGACTCCATCCAAAAGAGTCTCAAGATGGCGGAAAAACACCCCTACATCCGCGTGGCGGTGGGCATTCACCCCGAGTTTGTGTCCTCTGCCACCCCCGACTGGCTGGACGTCGTCCGTCAGGCGGCGGCACACCCCCTGGTGTGTGCCATCGGCGAGATTGGCTTGGATTATTATTGGGAGGAGAATGCCCCCCGTGAGGTGCAGGTGGACTGGTGCCGCCGCCAAATTGAGTTGGCTATGGAGTTGGATTTGCCGGTCATTCTCCACGACCGTGAGGCCCACGAGGACACGATGAATCTCATCCGCGAGTACCGCCCCCGTGGTGTGGTGCATTGCTTCTCCGGCAGCGCCGAGATGGCGCGGCAAATCGCCGATTTGGGGATGTACGTCGGCCTCGGCGGTGCGGCTACCTTCAAGAATGCCCGCAAGCCGGTGGCGGTGGCGGCGTCTTTGCCCCTCGACCGTCTGCTGTTGGAGACCGACGCTCCCTATATGGCGCCCGTTCCTTTGCGGGGCAAGCGGTGCGATTCCTCCATGATCGCCCACACCGCCGCTCGCATCGCGGAGATCCGCGGCATGGACGTGGACGCCCTGCTGGACGCCACCCGCGATAATGCCAATCGTTTGTTTGGGTTGAATTTATAAAAAAGAAGGCTTGGATTTATTCCAAGCCTTCTTTTTGTTAGTACAATCTCCGAAAGCCTTCCCCTCGAGGGGAAGGTGGCATTTGCGAAGCAAATGACGGATGAGGTGGTTCAATATCTCATAGATAACGCCGTCTGCGGACGGCTACACCTCATCAGTCCTCGCATTCGCTCGGACAGCTTCCCCTCAAGGGGAAGCCTTACGGGGGTATTGCATACTATCACGTGTAGCTTTTCAATATGCCCACAATCGTCTCTTTCATCTTCTCATATCCTTTAATGCACGTGAGGGTCTTTTCTGCCTCGGCTTTGCCCAATGCGCGGTTTTCCTCGCCCTCGCTGCCGCCTGCGCGGAGCAGGTTATAGTGCAGCCACGCCAGTCGTCCCGCATTGGCGGCGTACACCGCCGCCCAATCGGCGGCAAGGTCGGCGCCGGCACGGGCATAGGCGCCCACAAAAGCGGTAAAGCGGTCAATATCCACCGAGCCGCTTTCGTATCCCGCCCAGCAGAGGGCGGTTTCCAGCAGTTCCAAATAGGGGCTGCCGTAGCCCAAACATTCCAGGTCGATGATGCGGCAATCCAGCCCGTTCCACAGCAGGTTTTTGGGATCCATATCGTTGTGGCAGATGGTGAGCAGGGGAGGGAGAGCGGCGTTGTTGGCCGCTGTCTGCATTTGCCATAACAAGGTCTTATCCTCTTCCGAAAGGTCAAACCCATCCCAATCAAACGTGAGCATTTCTGTTTTGACAGGGGCGTGGACGTTTTCAACGGCGTGCAGTTTCGCTAGCAGACCGCCCACGATGGCGCAGTGGTGGGCGGTGATGGCCTCGTCTTTCAGCGCCTTACCTTCAAAATAGGGGAACACATAGAAGAAATCCCCCTCCATCTCCTGCATTTTCCGTCCGTCGAGGGTGTGGGCGGGGAGGAGGGGCAGGTCGGTCTGTTCCAGCTTGCGTTCCAGCTTCTCGGCGGCGGCAAAGTTTCGGGCGGCATCCGCCCGCACCATCACATGGGGGTTGAGGCACTTGACGGCGTAGTCGCCGCTCGCGGTGGCGATGCGGTACATCTTGTGCATCAGACCGCCGGTGAGCCGCGTGGGCTCCTCGGTCAGCGCACCCAGATTCAGTTGTTCGCACAGTGCGTCAAAATCCATCGCCGTCACCTCCTTGTGTTACAGTAATCCGAAAGAGAAGCAAACCAATATCGCCGTTACACACCATGCAAACATATCCAACAGCGAGCAATAATACCCGTTGGATTCTTTTCGCTTGCGCAATAAAACGAAAGGCTGTCCAAACTCGGCTTGGCAATCGTAAACGGAAGTGATGGCCATAGCCGGTATTTCGATCAGACAGAGAATGAGGGATATACCCCATACAAAAGGCTGGAGTGCCTTAATAAAGCCTGCCACGAGTATGATTGCGGAGCAGGAGATGGTAGCCATAAGAAAAACAAGGTTTAAGCCGTAAAGAATGCCCATAGGGTGTTGTCGGTGGATGGACCGATAGAGCCAATAATCAGCGAAATCTTTTTGGTTTTTCCGAATAGTGGTTTTGCTCATTTTCGAGAGCCGAAGATAGTGGTAGATGCCGCCACGAAACAGGGCGTACAGAAGAAGATTGTATAGTACGATAACGATCTGCAAAAAGTAAAACAACGGCCGTCACCTCCTTTGGGTTTATTATAGCGGCTAAGCGCTGAAAAAGCAAGAGGAGAGAACGGACGGACGATATCCACCGAGGTTGGCAAGCCTTCCCCTCGAGGGGAAGGTGGCTTTTCGCCTTTAGCGAAAAGACGGATGAGGTGGTCGCAGAGCGCAAAAATTTTATAAACTTTTGAAAAATCTCAAAAATGCACTTGACAAAGCGCCTCTTTTCCGCTATAATCTCCCTTGCGCTTTGGACAATTAGCTCAGCTGGTAGAGCATCCGCTTGACGTGCGGAGGGTCAGCGGTTCGAGTCCGTTATTGTCCACCACGAAAAAAGTCACCTTTGTCTACCGACAAAGGTGACTTTTTTCAATGATATCCGTTCCCTACGGTCATGGATGATATAGCTAACGCTATGATATCTGCTTCGCAGATGATATACGCTTCGCGTATGGTGGGAACGGATATTATATCATATTTGCAAAGCAAATATATCATGCGGCGCAAGCCGTATATCATATCGCGTCAGCGATATTTCATTGAAAAATTCATAGTTTTCCGGTATAATCAATTCAATAAATTGGAATTTAACGAGGCGATTAGGGATGGATATTTCTTTCAAAAAGGGCAATGAGAAATTTAATTACAGAGTGTGTGCTATGATGATTTCTGACGGTAAAATCTTGGCAATGCACGATGAGCGGTCACCGTATTACTATTTGCCTGGTGGGAGAGTTGCGATAGGTGAAACGGCAGAAAGTGCGGTTATCAGAGAGGTTCAAGAAGAATTGGGCGTTACACCCAAGATTGCTCGTCCTCTTTGGCTCAATCAGGCTTTTTTCAAAGAAGATGTCGATAATTTGCACTATCACGAACTCTGTATTTACTTCTTAATGGACATAACCGATACTGATTTGCTTTCGAGGGGAAAAAGCTTTACTGCAAACGAAGGCCACCGCATACATACTTTTGAATGGCTGGAGTTTGAAAGACTAAAGGACGAGTATTTCTACCCGTTGTTCTTGAAGAAGGATATTTTCAATCTTCCTGATGTGTTTACCATCCACACAGAGATTGAGTAAGCCAATTTCAATTGATCGAATAGATAGCGCATCATACTTTTAGTCTTTTTTACCTCAATTTTGCTCCGTTTAGGTAGTCTTTCGCACAAAAGACCGCTTCGGATGAAGCGGTCTTTTTCTTTTGCAATTTGTTTGATTTTCCCGTCAAAACGACGGGCGGATTCTTTCATCGTGCGAAAAATTTGGCGTTTTTCGCAAAATTTCACAAAAATGGCAATATCTTTGCAAGAGTTGAAATTTGGACTTGCAAAATCGGTGCATAAGGAGTATAATAGCAGACAAACTATGGAAAATGGGAAAGGTCGTACCGCTATGAGCCGCCTTAACGAGATGACAAAAGAAGAATTGCGCCAGCGCGAGCTGACCCTGCGGCAGCAGTACGTCGCCTATCAGGCCCAAGGGTTGCATTTGGATATGTCCCGCGGCAAGCCCGGTGTTCAGCAGTTGGATCTGACCCTGGACATGCTGGATTGCGTCAACGCCCTGGACGGTTACCACGCCGCCAACGGCTTTGATGCCCGCAACTATGGCCTGCTGGACGGTCTGCCGGAGGTCAAAGAGCTGTTTGCCGAGATCTTGGGTCTCACCCCCGATCAGGTGATCGTGGGCGGCAATTCCAGCCTGAATATGATGTTCGACTACATCTCCACCGCCTATTCCCGGGGTGTTTGCGGCAATCTCCCCTGGTGTCAGCAGGGCAAGGTGAAGTTTCTCTGCCCCGTGCCCGGTTATGACCGCCATTTTGCCATCACCGAATATTTTGGTGTGGAGATGATCCCCGTCAAGATGACCCCCTACGGCCCCGATATGGACAAGGTGGAGGCGCTGGTCGCCGACCCGGCCGTTAAGGGTATGTGGTGCGTGCCCATGTATTCCAATCCCGACGGCATCACCTATTCCGACGACACCGTCCGCCGTTTGGCGGCGATGAAGCCCGCCGCCCCCGATTTCCGCATCATGTGGGATAACGCCTATTGTCTCCATCATCTGGAGGAGGAGGGGGATGTGCTGCTGAACATCTACCCCGAATTGGTGAAAAACGGCAACGAGGATATGGTGATCGAGTTCACCTCCACCTCGAAGATCAGCTTCCCCGGCTCCGGTGTGGCGGCGCTGGCCGCCAGCCCCGCCAACGTGGCGGATGTCAAGAAGCGTATGACCATCCAGACCATTGGCCACGATAAGCTGAATATGCTGCGCCACATCAGCTATTTCAAGAATTTGGACGGCATCAAGCGGCAGATGAAGCTGCACGCCGCCGTACTGCGCCCCCGCTTCCGCGTGGTGCTGGATACGCTGGAGAGCCAGCTGGCCAACCTGGGCATCGCCCATTGGCACCACCCCCGTGGCGGCTATTTTGTCAGCGTTAACGTAATGGACGGCTGCGCTAAGCGCACCGTGCAACTGCTCAAAGAGGCCGGCGTGGTGATGACCGCCGCCGGCGCCACCTATCCCTACGGCAACGACCCCCGCGACCGCAACATCCGCATTGCTCCCTCCTATCCGTCGGTGGAGGAGCTGTCGGTGGCGATGGAGCTGTTTTGCCTGTGCACCGAGCTGGCCTGCGTGGAAAAGCTGCTGGCGGAATAAAACGATTACAACCGATTGCGTTGAGCAATCGGTTGTTTTTTGCCTGTTGTGCGGTTTGTACACATTTTTTCATTGACTTTTATAGGGAGTAAGTATATAATAGATAGGAAATGCGGCTATTTTTGACAAATAGCCTAAGAAACAGGAGGTCATTTCACATGAAGCGTACGCCTAAAGCGGCATTCTTCATCGTGGCTGTGCTGATCCTTTTGCTGTGTTTCACTTCCATTTTTGGTGTGTACACGCGCTTTGGTGATCGTACGGACACCGTTATCCGTGGTATTTTCGACATCCGTTGGGGTGTGGATATCCAGGGTGGTGTGGACGCAGTGTTTGTGCCCGCTGATAAAGATGCCAATCCCACTCCCGAGCAGGTCGATGCGGTTAAGGCCATCATCGAACAACGTATGGTTTCCCAGAATATTACGGACTATGAGGCCTTTGCCGATGCGGCACAGGGTCAAGTTATCATCCGTTTCCCCTGGGCCGACAAGAGTCAGTCAGCCGAGAACTTGGTGGGCGAACTGGGCAAGACCGGTATGCTGCAGTTCTATGAGGGTGAAGGTACCACCGACAGCGAAGGCAATTTGGTGCCCCCCGCTAAGGAAAAACTGATTTTGGATGGTAACGACGTTAAGTCTGCCACCGCCATGGTCAATCAGGATACCACCACCTCCGCTGAGAGCCCCTATGTCATCGCTCTGGAGATGAAGGAGAGCGGTACCAAGTTATTTGCTGATGCCACCACCCGATTGAAGGGTAAGGTTATCTCAATTTGGTTGGATTTCGGTGAGGGCTATGACGGCGTTCGTTATCAACGCTTGTCTGCTCCCAACGTTGATAGCGCTATTACCAACGGTAAGGCAGTTGTTACTGGTTATCAGGAGTTTGAAGATGCCAAGTACGATGCGGATATGATCACGTCCGGTGCTTTGCCCTTCAGTGTCAAGCCTGAGAGTGTCAGCGTGATTTCCCCCACCATGGGTGAGAACGCCCTGTCTGCTATGGGTATCGCCGGCATCATCGCGATGATCGCTGTGTGCGTGCTGATGATCGTCATTTATCGTCTGCCCGGTTTGGTGGCTGCCATCGCCCTGTGCGGACAGATGGCGCTCACCGTGGCCGCTATCTCCGGCTATTTCGGCTTTATCCCCAGCTTCACCATGACTTTGCCGGGTATCGCCGGTTTGATCCTGTCCATCGGTATCGGCGTGGACTGCAACGTCATCACCGCCGAGGCTGTGCGTGACGAGCTGCGTGCCGGCAAGACCATTGACGGCGCCATCCGTTCCGGCTCTAAGGGCTCCTTCAGCGCCATTTTCGACGGCAACATCACCGTGCTGATCGTGGCCGCGGTGCTGATGGGTGTCTTCGGTCCTTCCGACAGTCTCTTCGGTTGGCTGTTCAGTTGGCTGCCCGTGTCCACCACCGGCGCTGTGTACGCTTTCGGTTATACCCTGCTCATCGGTGTTATCACCAACTTTGTGATGGGTATGTGGCTGTCCCGCGTGATGCTGCGGTCTATCTCTCGCCTGAAGGTGTTCCGCAATCCTTGGTTCTATGGAGGTGAGCGCAAATGATGAAAAACTATGATTTCGTAGGCAATCTCAAGCGCGCTCTCATCATCTCCGCCGCCATTATGCTAGTGGGCGTGGCTTGCTTGGCCATTTTCGGCGTGGAGCTGGACATCTCCTTCAAGGGCGGTACTCGTATCCAGTACGAGTGCACCAAGGATGTGGACGCAGATGCGTTCAAGAAGACCGTAGAAGAGGTGTTGCAAAACAAGATTGACCTCGAAGAGAACGAGGGCAAGCTGGTTGTGTCTCTGGCTAAGAACATCGACAGCGATGTGATCAAGACTTTGAACGAACGTGTGGAGAAGGATTACGCTGTAAATGTGCTCAACTCCAACACCCTGTCCGCTTCTATGGGTACCAAGTTCCTGCTGCGTTGCGTGCTGGCCTTGGGCTTGGCGGCTGTGCTGCTGATCGTCTATGTGGGCTTCCGCTTCCGCAAGATCGGCGGCGTCACCGCCGGTGTGTCTGCCTTGATCGCTTTGGTGCACGACCTGCTGATCGTGTTCTTCACCTTCGTGATCTTCCGTATCGAGCTGGATAACAACTTTGTGGCGGTTATGCTGACCATTCTGGGTTACTCCTTGAACGATACCATCGTGATCTTCGACCGCGTCCGTACCCTGCGCCGTCGTTCCGACGCGCCTTTGGCTGATGTGGTCAACGACTCTCTGCACCATGTGCTGCGCCGCACCATCATCACCACCGTCACCACCTGCGTGGCCATTTTGGCGGTGTTGGTCGTGGCCATTGTGATGGGTGTGGATTCCATCATCAGCTTCGCTCTGCCGATGCTGCTGGGTGCCATCTCCGGTTCCTATTCCTCTCTGTTCCTGTCCGGTCCCATTTGGGTCAAGTGGATGGAGCACAAGGAGAAGAAGGCTGCCGCCAAGGCATAATTTTCTTCGTCTCTATGACCACCAACGGGTTTCCGTTGGTGGTCTTTTTTTGTATTATCTGTGGAAAAATCAAAAAATTCGCATTTACCCCTTGCATTTTTGAATGGGATGTGGTATAGTCTATCCGTTAATCTACGATTTTTCGAAAGAGGTGACAGCAATGAAGGAGAGCATCCATCCCAATTACGAGCAGACCACCATCACCTGCGCCTGCGGTAATGTGATCGCTACCGGTTCTACCAAGAAGGATATCCGCGTGGAAATTTGTTCCAAGTGCCATCCCTTCTTCACCGGCAAGCAGAAGCTGAACGATGCCGGCGGCCGTGTGGACCGTTTCAACAAGCGTTTCGGTCTGGGCAAATAAGTTGCAACAAGAAAGATGGCAGTGCACGCAAAATGCGTACACTGCCTTTTTCATTCCTTTGTGATAGGAGGTGTCCCCATGCCGGATAAAAACTATCTCACCATCGCCAAAGAGGGGATGGACGAGTTCGTGGAGCGGAAATCCCGCTTTATGGGTTTTATCAAGCCCGTCACCACCGAGGAGGAGGCGCTCAATTTCATCCGCGAAAAGCAGAAGAAGTATTGGGACGCCACCCACAACGTCTACGCCTATGTGCTGGAAGGGGGCAATCTCTGCCGTTTTTCGGATGACGGCGAACCCCAAGGTACGGCAGGCATCCCCGTGCTGGACGTGCTGCGCAAGGAGGGGCTCACCGACTGCGTGGTGGTGGTGACCCGCTATTTCGGCGGCATCCTGCTGGGTGCCGGCGGCTTGGTGCGGGCCTATTCCCACGGCGCCAAGATCGCGGTGGACGCCGGCGGCGTGGTGGAGATGCGCCGTTGCCTGTTGGGGGAGATTGTGTGCGATTACGCCCAATACGGCATGATTCCCTCTATTCTCGCCGACTGTGGCGCCACCCTCACCGATACCGAGTTCGGCGAGGCGGTGACGGTGGGCTTTTCCATCCCCCGCGAGGGGCAGGGGAGCTTGGAGGCGGCGGTCATCGACCGCAGCAACGGACGCCTTTCGGCGGTATTTGCCGGCGAAGAATGGGTGCCTTGCCCCGTGGAACGGCATAAAAAATAATTTTTACAAAAACCCACTTTTTTTGAAAGAAAAAAGAGGGTTTTTTGCTTTTTTGGCGTATAACAAGGTATAACGACAAAAAAGGAGGGATTGGTATGTCCGAAAAAGGGTATACCCCGTGGGAAGAGATCGAACGGCAGATCTTGTCGCCTCGTGCCTCCCTGTCGGCTGAGAGCCGCGGCCGTGACCGCGCTGAGGAGCCGGTGCCCTATCGCACCGCTTATCAGCGGGACCGTGACCGCATTCTGCATTGCAAATCCTTCCGCCGTTTGAAACATAAGACCCAGGTGTTTTTGGCCCCTGAGGGGGATCACTATCGCACCCGTCTGACCCACACGCTGGAGGTGGCGCAGATCGCCCGCACCATTGCTCGCGCCTTGCGGCTCAACGAGGATCTGACCGAGGCGGTGGCACTGGGTCACGATTTGGGGCACACCCCCTTTGGCCATGCCGGCGAGCGCACCCTGCGCAAGTGCCGTGACGGCGGCTTTCACCATTATGAGCAGAGCGTTCGCGTGGTGGAGAAGTTGGAGAAGAACGGCAACGGCCTCAACCTCACCTGGGAGGTGCGGGACGGCATCCTGCACCACACCGGCGGCGACGAGGCCGCCACCCCCGAGGGACGCATCGTCCGCTGGGCGGATAAAATTGCCTATGTCAACCACGATATGGACGACGCCATCCGTGCCGGTGTGCTTCGTGAGGAGGACGTGCCGATGGAACTCCATCTGGCGCTGGGCGACAGCCCCTCCGCCCGCATCGACACCTTGGTGATGGCGATGATCAAAGGCAGTCAGGAAGACATCGCCATGGATCCCGAGATCGACCCCTATTTTTGGGATCTGCATTCCTTTATGTACGATTACCTCTACTTTAACCCCAAAGCCAAGAGTGAGGAGAGCAAGGTGGACGGTATGCTCACCGCCCTCTTTGAGTATTACGTCAAAAATCCCGATAAGTTGCCCGCAGAATATGCCCTCATCCGCGAACGGGATGGGGTGGACGTTGCCGTGTGCGACTATATTGCCGGCATGACCGACAATTTTGCCTTAGAGATGTACCACGAGCTGTACGTTCCCAGAAGCTGGGCAATTAAACTGTATTAACCACTGATCGCAAGCTCGATCACCATTCTCCGTGGCTGTTTTCCTGTTGAACCGACTCAAAATGCTCGGCAAGACATCCAGTATTGCCTGCGCTTTTTCATCAGCCCAACAGAAAAAGCATCTCACGGATAATGGCAATCCGCTTTTATCAGCGGTTATGAAAATCTTTATTATACGAAAGGAGGCGCTTTTATGGCCTTACCCGATAGTTTTATCCAAGAATTATTGTCCAAAAACGACATTGAAAGCGTTGCCTCCTCCTACGTGGCGTTTAAGCGGCGTGGCCGCAATCTGGTGGGTCTGTGCCCTTTCCACGGCGAGAAAACCGCCTCCTTCAATCTCTACCCCGAAACCAATTCTTTCTACTGCTTCGGTTGCGGTGCCGGCGGTGACGTCATCACCTTCGTTAAGCGGATCGAAAATCTGGATTACATCGACGCGGTGAAGTTTTTGGCGGATCGCAGCGGCATGAAAATGCCGGAGCAGAAAAACGAGAACGATCAGGTGTCCCGCCTACGTTTGCGCATTTTGGAGGCAAACCGCGAGGCCGCCCGCATCTTCCACGCCACGCTGTACCGTCCCGAGGGCAAGGTGGCGCTGGACTATTATCATTCCCGCGGCTACACCGATGCCACCATCAAGCATTTCGGCCTGGGTTTTGCTCCCCAAAGCTGGGATTACCTGCTGAAAGCCCTGCGGCAAAAGGGCTTCAAGGACGATGAGCTGATCGCTGCTTTTTTGGCCGCCCGTGGTCGCAACGGTGGCACCTACGACGTGTTCCGCAATCGGGTGATGATCCCCATCATCGACATCCGCGGCAACGTGGTGGGCTTTGGCGGTCGTGTGCTGGACGATTCCAAACCGAAATACATCAACACCGAAGGGACGCTGGCGTTTTCCAAAAGCCGCAATCTGTTTGCGCTGAATTTTGCCAAAAATGCGGGCAGAGAGCTGAATCTCTGCGAGGGCTATATGGACGTCATCGCCATGCATCAGGCAGGATTTACCAACACGGTGGCGGCGCTGGGCACCTCCTTCCCTGAGGAACAGATGCAGCTCATTGCCCGCTATGCCGACCGCATCAACCTGATTTTTGATGCCGACGGCGCGGGGCAAAAGGCCACACGCCGTGCCATTGAGAATCTGCGTAAGACCGGTCTGGACGTCCGTGTGGTTACCATCCCCAATGGCAAAGACCCCGACGAATTTATTAAGAATAACGGTGCCGCCGCATTTAAACTTCTGCTGGACAGAGCCGCCAACGCGGTGGAGCACCGTCTGTTGGATATCGGCAGGGATCATAACCTCCAAACCTCCGAGGGCAAATTGGCCTATTACGGCGAGGCGGCTAAGCTGCTGGCGGCGCTGGACAGCCCGGTGGAGCGGGATCTTTACGCCGGCCGCCTCAGCGAAATTTTAACCGTCTCGAAAGAGGCAATTCTGCGCGAGATCGACTCCATCCGCCGCAAAAAACAGCGGCAGGAGGTCAAGCAGCAGCTTCCCAACCTCATCCGACAGGAAAAGCGGGAGATGCAGTCGGTCAACCCCGACGCGGTGAAGTTTGAGCGGGCTGCGGCGGCGGAGGAAAGCCTGTTGGGCATTCTCATCCTTCACCCCAACTTCATCCGTCAGGTGCGGGAGACTTTGCCCCCCGAGCAGATGATGACCGCCTTTAATCGAGGGCTGTATCAGCGATTATTGGATCGTGATCGCCACGGTCTGATGGTGGAGTTGGCGTTTTTAGCCGCCGACTATGACGAAGCGGGTATGGCCTACATCACCCGTATGGTGAAGGATGTGGGAGATCGCATCGTCACCCCCGAGGAGGTGGCGCGGTGTGCCGCCGTCATCCGTGAGGAATATGCCATGCGGCACATGAACGATCCCGCCTCCGCCTCCGACGAGGATATACAGGCTATGATGGAAGCCCTGCGCAAACGCAAACAAGGAAACTAAATGCCAACAGAAAGGATGAACATAAGTATGAGCAAAAAAGAAAAGATTGAGGCACAGGAGCCCGAAATCCAGGAAGCCGCCACCGCTGAGGTGGATGTGTTCGCTGAGGAGCAACCCGTTGTCAAAAAGGATAAGGCAACCATGATTACCGATTTGGTGGAGCTGGGCCGCAGCAAGGGCAAGCTGACCGCTCAGGAGATCATGGACGCCATGGAGCTGTTCGATTTCGACCCCGAGCAGATGGACAAGCTGTATGAGCAGTTGGAGCAGAACAGCATCGAGGTGGTGGACGATTTTGCCAATGTGGATCTGGAAAATCTGGATCTGAACATTGAGAATCCCGAGCCGGAAGCGGTGGAGGAGGACGCCTCCGTCCCCACCGAGCAGATCGCCATCGACGACCCCGTTAAGGTGTATTTGAAAGAGATCGGTCGGGTGCCGCTGCTGACCCCTGAGGAGGAGACGGCGCTGGCCATGCGCATCATTGAAGGTGACGACGCCGCCAAAAAGCGTCTTTCCGAGGCCAACCTGCGTTTGGTGGTGTCTATCGCCAAGCGGTATGTGGGTCGCGGAATGCAATTTTTAGATCTGATTCAGGAGGGTAACCTGGGTCTGATCAAGGCGGTGGAGAAATTTGACTACACCAAGGGCTTTAAGTTCTCCACCTACGCCACCTGGTGGATCCGCCAGGCCATCACCCGCGCCATCGCCGACCAGGCACGCACCATCCGCATCCCCGTCCACATGGTGGAGACCATCAACAAGGTGAAGAAGGTGTCCAGCCAGCTCCTCCACAAGAACGGCCACGAGCCCACCGCCGAGGAGATCGCGGTGGAGCTGGGTATGCCGGTGGACCGCGTCCGCGAGATCATGCGGGTGGCGCAGGAGCCGGTTTCTTTGGAGACCCCCATCGGTGAGGAGGAGGACAGCCACTTGGGCGACTTCATTGAGGACGTGGACGCTCCCGCCCCCGCCGACGCCGCCTCCCACACCCTGCTCAAGGAGCAGTTGGAGGAGGTGCTCCAATCCCTCACCGAACGTGAGGCAAAGGTGCTCCGTCTGCGCTTTGGCTTGGAGGATGGCCGTCCCCGCACGCTGGAAGAGGTGGGCAAGGAGTTTGACGTGACCCGTGAGCGCATCCGCCAGATCGAGGCGAAGGCTCTGCGCAAGCTCCGTCACCCCAGCCGCAGCAAAAAGCTGAAAGATTTCTTGGATTAAGCAACAAAAAAGCCGAGGCGACAGCCTCGGCTTTTTGCTTTCTTTATTTGCTCTGATTGGCGGAATAGACGTCTGCCACCTCGCTGATGGTGATGTAGGCGGTGGGGTCGATGTCATGCACCAGTTCTTTCATGCGGGTCACCTGAAAACGGTTGACGATGAAATACACCATGGCCTTCGGTGCGTTGGAATAGCCGCCTCGCGCCTCCAGGCGGGTGGGGCCGCTTTGGAAGGCTTCCGAAAGGGCTTCGCACACCTCGGTGGGCTTCACGGTGATGATGATGGCGCATTTGGAACGGTCAAAGCCCTCCACCACGAAGTCGATGGTTTTCACGCCGGCTCCGTAAGCGACGATGGAATACAGAGGCAGGATCCAATCCTGCTTCATCACGCCGCAGACGATGTACAGCAGGAGGTTATACACCATCACAAAGCTGCCCACCGATATGCCGATGCGCTTGGCGAAGATCACCGACATGATTTCGATGCCGTCCATGGCGCCGCCGCCGCGGATGGCCAGACCGCTGCCCACACCGGAGATCAGGCCGCCGAACAGGGCACATAAAAGCAGATCCTGTTTTGCCAGCGGCGAAGCAAAGCTGACGTCAATGGGAAACACGTCGGTGATGAGAAAGGCAAACAGCGAATAGATGGCCACGGTGTAGATGGCATAGAGGGTGAACAGCGCTCCCTGCCGTTTGAGCCCATAGAGGAACAGGGGGATGTTCAGCACCAGCAAAAACACCGACAGCGAAACGGGGGCGATCAGCTGATCCAGCAGCATCGACGTGCCGGATATGCCGCTGTCGTACAGGTTGACGGGGTTGAGAAACATGGTGATGCCGAAGGCGTTGACAATGCCCGCCAGGGTAAGCAGGAGAATGTTTTTGATATGGATCTGTTTGAGAAAAGCGAGAAAGGGTTTTCGGTTGGTCATGAGTTACTCCTTGGAAATGGATTTGGCGCTGAGGATCAGCACCGGCAGATGGGGCGGGTTGTTGATCCGCCAGGGGATGGAGCTGTTGCCCAGTCCACGGCTGACCACCATACGGGTGTCGTCCTTTTCATACACGCCGTGGGTGTAGGTGGGGAAGAATCCCTGGTCGGGCGAAAACAGCGAGCCACCGCCCACACGCACGTGTCCGCCGTGGGCGTGACCGCAGATGACGATGTTCCATCCGGCGCGGCAATAGGCGGGCATATACTCGGGGCGGTGCGCCAAAACGATGGACGGTTGCCCCTCCACCGCAAGGGGCATCGGCTTTTTTTCGCCCATACCGAATAGCCGCAGGGTGGCGCCGTCTTTGTGCCAGTCGGCGTAGCTGTCGCTCATATAGTGGACACCGCAGGCGGTGAGGATCTGCTCATACCGCTTTTCCCGATCCAGCCGCTGTTCGTGGTTGCCGGGCACGGCAAAGCAGGGGGCGATCTTGGTCAGCGCTTTCACCAAATGCCACAGCCCCTTGGCGTCAAAGTCGGTGTAGCTGTTGGTCAGGTCACCGGGCAAAAAGATGGCGTCCGGCTTTTGCATTTGGAGGCAACGGAGCAGATGGGGGATGGACACCACCTGATCGGGGAGGTGCAGGTCTGCCACCACCGCAATACGCGCCAGATGGAACTTCTGCGGCAGACCGGGGCAGGTGAGGGGCACCGGCTCCACGGCGATACGCTGATTTTTGAAGTCCAGCGCCAGCGTGCTATGGAGCAGTCGCTTGGCAAAACTCGGCTTTTCGGTCATGAAAACCACCCCTTTCCTGCTGTTGTTATTACTATATCATAGTTTTTGCTTCAATTCAAGGTGGATTACTGTGCAATTTTTCTTGACTTTGCTAATATATGGATATATAATGAGCGTAGGTATCTCTATCATCTAAGATATGTCAAATAAAATCTCACAAAGAAAGGAGAGACCTCGTATGAAGAAGTACATCGCCCCCGAGATGTTGGCTATGTCCTTCGCTGCCGAGGAGGCCATCGGCGCTCCTCTGGAGGGTAGCAACACCTTCAACGACGGCGAGCTGGAGTGGTAAAAGATTTACCTATCAGGTCGTATACCGCCTCCTGAGAAGGCAACCCCTTTTCCAAATGGTAATTTCGGTTACCGCCTCCCGAAACGGTATACGATTCCGTCACGCGATTCTATCGCAAACCAATTTTTAGGAGGAAAATTAGTCATGAAAAAAATCATTGCCATTATGGCTGCTGTTCTGATGCTGTGCGCCGTCATCCCCATGGCCGCCATCTCCGTCAGCGCCGCCGATTCCGTTTATGCGGAAAATTTTGAGTCCGGCGATCTCGCCGGATGGTCCAGCGCCACTTCCAGCATTGTGCCTGCTTCCGAGCTCCCGGTTGCTAACGCTGCTGCGGGCAACTATGCTATGAAGTTTGTGTCCACCAACTATCACTACACCAACTACAACCTCGCCGTGGAGAAGAACACCACCTATCGTGTGACCTTCTCCTTCCTGAGCGGCGAAGCCTCCCGCCCGCTGAACGTGCGTATCCGTACCTTCGGCAGCGTCGATCTGGCTCTGAACCAGTATCCCGGTTCCACCACTGCGTGGGAGACCCACACTCTGGTGTTTAACTCCGGCAATAACAGAAACCTGTATTTCCGTTTCCAGGCTGGTCACAGCACCGGTACCTACTACATCGACAACCTGTCTGTTGAGACCTTCGACGGCACCATCACCGACGATGGTCTGCTGCAGAACGGTGACTTCGAGACCGGCGCCCTCGACAACTGGTATGGCTCTGTGGACACCGCCGTTGTGGACGATCCCACCGGCGCCGGCCAGGGCAAGGTGCTGCAGGCCAACGAGGATGAGAAGGTCAACTTCATCTCTCAGAGCGCCGAGGTCACTGCGGGCGACAAGTACGTCCTGTCCTTCAAGGTGTACGGCTATGCTTCCGTCACCAACAGTGCCTTCTTCCTGCGTTTGGGCTCTCCTTCCTACACGAGCTACGTCCTCAACGACATCACGCACACTCTGGCTGGTACCGTCAATGTGTCCGATACTTGGACCACTCAGATTCGTATGAATATGAACGACAAGGTCGGCGCTTGGCAGACTGTCACCGTTCCCTTCACCGCGCTGAAGGACGGCAGCATCCAGATCGCCATCTACAACTACCGTGCCAACGCCGGTCAGTATTATTTCGACGACTTTGTGCTGCGCAAGTCTCAGAACGACGGCTACATTTACAACGGTAACTTCGAGACCGGCTATAACAAGGATAGCTGGACGCTCTATCAGCAGTCCACCATGGACACCGCCTCTGCTCGCAGCGGCGCCTACGGTCTGCACACCCTGTACCCCGCCGGCAGCTGGTCGGGTATTGCCCAGCAGACCATCAGCAATCTGGAGGTTGGCAAGACCTACGGCGTTAAGTTCTGGTATAAGGCTATCCAGGGCGGCGTCAACGTCAACGTTCAGGACAGCGCCAGCACCACGATTGCCAACCTGGGTTGGAACAACAAGACCAGCTGGACTCAGGTGAGCGGCACCTTCGTTGCCACCGAGACCACCGCCACCCTGAATTTCAGCAGCGGCGGCACCAATGCTGCGGAAGAGGTCTATATCGATGACGTGATCGTCTATGAGGTGAAGGATCCTTCCTACGATGGCTACATCTACAACGGCGACTTCGATTGCGGTTCCACCACTTATTGGAACAACATCAACGCCAGCAGCTACATCACCTACGATCCCGCTCAGGTGCACGATGGCATCTTCGCCATGGCTCTGTACACCGACGGCGGTTGGGGTGGCGTCGGCAACCAGGTCGTTCAGAATCTGGAGGTCGGCAACCAGTATTACATCTCTGCTTGGGTGCGTTCCGACGGTGCCTATGTCAACGGCACTCTGAAGGATAGCAACGGTACTAGACTGGCTGACATCTCTGTCAAGAACAACATGACCAACTGGACCAAGTACGACGTTAAGTTCACCGCTACCGAGACCACCGCTACCCTGAACTTCAACGGCCCCGGCAACGCCGACCTTGCCGGCTACGTCTATGTTGATAGCATCAAGATTGAGGCCGTGTGCGACCGCGACGGTCACACCCCCGGTGCTGAGGCCGACTGCGTGAACGATCAGTATTGCACCGTTTGCGGCGACGTTCTGGCTACCGCTGTGGGTCACTCCTGGGTCGATGCTACCTGCACCGCTCCCAAGACCTGCTCCGTCTGCGGTGAGACCGAGGGCGAGGCTCTGGGTCACACCCCCGGTGCTGAGGCCGATTGCGAGAACGATCAGACCTGTACCGTTTGCGGTGAGGTTTTGAATGCTGCATTGGGTCACTCCTATACTGAGACTTCTCGCGTAGACGCCACCTGCGGCGCTGACGGTTCTGTCACCTACACCTGCGGCAACTGTGGCGATTCCTACAGCGATGTCCTGCCCGCCACTGGTGAGCACGTTTACTTCGACGATTGCTCCGCTATCTGCGAGGTTTGCGGCTACGAGCGTGAGGCCGGTCACAACGTCATCCACGTTGAGGCTAAGGACGCTACCTGCACCGAGCTGGGTAACATCGAGTATTGGTACTGCGACGTCTGCGGCATGGCTTGGCTGGACGAGGCTTGCATCATGAACACCAACATGATGGCTGTTAAGCTGCCCATGATCGACCATACCTACGACAACGACTTCGATGCCGACTGTAACGCTTGCGGCGCGATCCGCGAGGTTGCTGCGTTCCCCATTGTCGAGTTTGGTAAGTCCATCTCTGAGGACGTGAACGGCTACGCTGTTCTGTTCGACGCCAACGTGGAGGGTCTGGAGCTGGTTGACGGCGCTGCCGACTACACCAACGCCACCTACGAGGGCTATAAGCTGCTGGGTCTGGGCGTGACCGCCTCCAACGGTAACTCCGAGACCACCATCGAGGGCGTGCGCGTTTATGGTATCAACGATGAGACCGGCGCTCTGCAGTTTGCTTTCCGTATCATCAACATCCCCGAGTCCGGTTACGGCACCGAGATCACCATGGTTCCCTACTACACCGTGGAGATCGACGGTGTGGCCACCACCATCGAGGGTGAGGCTGTGATCGGTTCCTATGCCGAGATCGCCGGCTAATTCTTAGCCGCGTCGCTATGTAAATAGCAATCAACCCCCACGGAGAAATCCGTGGGGGTTTTCCTTTTGCGTGCACAATGCGGGATCAAGCGTTGGCTCCCTCTTGGAGGGAGCAGGCGTCGTCCTTAAACTTACACCGCGGTCGGACAGAATTCGTAGGGGCGGGCCTCCCGGACCGCCCGCAAAAATAAAATTTGTGGTTGTGCTCCACGCAAAAGTGTGCTATACTAAAACCGATAATAGGCCAGTAGGGTCAAAAATCGAATTGGAGGGAACCATTATGGATATTATGGCAATGTATGAGCTGTGGTGTCAGCGTGCCACCGAGGACGCCGACGTGGCGGCCGAGCTGGCGGCTGTGGCCGGAAACGAAGCGGAGATCCGCGACCGTTTCTATCGCGAGTTGGCCTTCGGCACCGGCGGTCTGCGCGGTGTGATCGGCGCCGGCTCCAACCGTATGAACATCTATACCGTGCGCAAGGCCACCCAAGGTCTTGCCAACTATCTGAATGCCCGCTATGAGAAATCCACCGTGGCGGTGTCCTTCGATTCCCGCATTAAGTCCGACGTCTTCGCCCGCGAGACCGCTTGCGTGCTGGCGGCGGCCGGCATCACCGTCCACCTGTTCCCTCAGCTGGAGCCCACCCCCGTGCTCAGCTACGCCACCCGTTATTATAACTGCCAGGCCGGCGTGATGGTCACCGCCTCCCACAATCCCGCCAAATACAACGGCTATAAAGTCTATGGCTCCGACGGCTGTCAGATGACCGACGCCGACGCCGGTGACGTGCTGGGATATATCAATCAAGTCGACCTCTTTGAGGACGTACATACCATTCCCTATGACGAGGCGGTTGCCGCCGGTCTGATTCAGATCATCGGCGACGAGCTGTTGGAAAGCTTCACCCGGCAGGTGCTGGCGCAGCAGGTGAATCCCGGCGTTTCCGCCGAGGCCGGTCTGCGCCTGGTCTACACCCCCCTCAACGGTACCGGCAACCTGCCCGTCCGTGAGATTTTGAAGCGCGTGGGTATCAAAGAGGTGTTCATTGTCCCCGAGCAGGAGCTGCCGGATGGCAATTTCCCTACCGCACCTTTCCCCAATCCCGAGATTCGTCAGGCCTTTGAGTGCGCCCTGAAGCTGGCTAAGTCGCTGGATACCCCCGCCGACCTGCTGCTGGCCACCGACCCCGACTGCGACCGCGTGGGCATCGCCGTGTGGAACGGCGAGGACTACACCCTCATGAGCGGTAACGAGGTGGGCTGTCTGCTGCTGGATTACGTGGTGTCCTGCCGCAAGGCGAACGGCACCCTGCCTGCTGACCCCGTGGTGGTCAAGACCATCGTCACCACCAACATGGCTAAGTCCATCGCCGCCAAGTATAACTGCGAGCTCCGCGACCTGCTGACCGGCTTTAAGTACATCGGCGAGCAGATCGGCGTGCTGGAGGCCGAGGGCCGCGCCGACCGCTATGTCATCGGCTTTGAGGAGAGCTACGGCTATCTGGCGGGCTCCTACGTCCGCGACAAGGACGCCGTGGTGGCTTCTATGCTCATCGTGGAGATGGCCTCTTACTATCACAAGCAGGGTATTTCCCTGCTGCAGCGTATGGAGCAGCTGTATCAGGAGCACGGTTTCTACCGCAACGCCTTGGTCAACGTGGCCTTTGAGGGCGAGCAGGGCATGCACGATATGGACCGCCTGATGACCGGCCTGCGTGACAATCCTCCCGCCGAGATCGCGGGGCTCAAGGTGCTGGCCTGCGCCGACTACGGTCTGCGTGTCGCCACCGACCTGATCACCGGCGAGCGCACCCCCCTGACCCTGCCCAAGTCCAACGTGCTGGCCTACACCCTGGAGGGTGGCGCCGGACTGATCATCCGTCCCTCCGGCACCGAGCCTAAGGTGAAGGGCTACGTCACCGCCATCGGCGAGACCCCCGAGGCCGCCGCTGCCTGCGAGGCCGCCCTGTGCGCCGCCGCCGAGGCGATCATGAAGAATGTGTAAGAAAAATCTTTGAAAAAGTTTTTCTTCAAAAAATTTTTTGACACAAAAAAGCGGCTGTTCCCACCGAACAGCCGCTTTTCTCTTATAAATATAGGTATAATAGAAGGGCGTCGAAAATCCCTTCGACGCCCCAACAAATATTATTATAGCACACTTTCCGTCAAAGGTGTTAGTAAAAGTTTTGGCTAATTTCTTGTGCATTTTGCGTATAGACAAAGGGGGTTGCATCGGCTATACTGAAGCCAGAGAGAAAACCAAAGCAACAAATAACCGTGAAGTAGACGGAGAAGAAAGGACTGATTCCAATGGCATTTGGTGATACCCCGCCCAACTACGAAAACCGAATCGATGCAGAAAGGAATGAGTCCAAAGATCTAGTTAAGTAATCAACCTCATCCCAAATAAATCGAAAGGACTGAGTCCAAAGACCTAGTCAATTTTGAGGTAATAGACCCATTCAAATTCACGAAAAGGAAACGGTACAATCCGATGCACAAATAATTTGAGTGCCCTATACGTTAGTATAATAAACCGTGTGAACTTTAAGGTGAATTCCAATGGACAAGTAAGTGATTTGTACGAATGTAAACCGTGATTTATGAGGTATACTCCAATGTACTAAGATGGTTTGAGTACGTTATAAACCGCGATTTGAGGTATGGACCAATGTACAAGTAAATCTTACCCGCCGGCAAAAACCGGTGAGAGAACGAATATAAATGATATGAGGCCCGTCGAGCAACCGCTCGACGGGCTTTTTGTTTGGCGGTGCGCGTTCCCAAGGGAGGTGTCACGCGGTGGGTGACGGAGGGATTGTTTTTGCTGCCACCCCGCAAAAAAAGCCGCTGTCCGTATAGACAGCGGCTTTTGCTTTGCTAGTGATATTCTGCGCCGTTAGGTGCATACCACTTTTGATGCCTGCGGCATCAAACAGCGCCCTGAGCCAGCATGGCCTCGGCAACCTTCTCGAAGCCGGCCAGGTTGGCGCCGGCCACCAGATCGCCCTCCATGCCGTATTTCTTAGCGGCGTTGTAGGAGTTCCAGTAGATGTTGTACATGATCTGCTTGAGCTTAGCATCCACTTCCTCGGCGGTCCAGCTGTAACGCATGGAGTTCTGGCTCATTTCCAGACCGGACACAGCCACGCCGCCGGCGTTGACCGCCTTGGAGGGGGCGACGATAACGCCGTTCGCCTTCAAATAGGCCATGGCCTCGTTGGTGGTGGGCATATTGGAAACCTCGACGTAGTACTTCACGCCGTTCTTCACGATCTGCTCCGCCTCGGCGATGCCAACCTCGTTCTGGGTGGCGCAGGGCATCAGGATGTCCGCCTTGACGCCCCAGGGCTTCTGCCCCTCGAAGTAGGGGACACCGAACTTGTCGGCGTAGTCCTTCACCTTGTCGCGACCGGAGGAACGCATCTCCAGCATAAACTCGATCTTCTCCTCGGTGCAGACGCCGTCCTCATCGTAGACGTAGCCGTCGGGACCGGAGATGGTGACCACCTTACCGCCCAACTCGGTGACCTTCTTGACGGTACCCCAGGCCACGTTGCCGAAGCCGGAGACGGCGAAGGTCTTGCCCTTGATGGTGTCGCCGAAGGATTTGAGCATCTCATCGGTGTAGTACACGGCACCGAAGCCGGTAGCCTCGGGACGGATCAGGGAGCCGCCGTAGGGCAGGCCCTTACCGGTCAGCACGCCCTCGTAGCGGTTGACCAGGCGCTTGTACTGGCCGAACATATAGCCGATCTCGCGGGCGCCTACGCCCAGGTCACCGGCAGGCACGTCGGTGTCGGGGCCGATGTGGCGATACAGCTCGGTCATAAAGCTCTGGCAGAAGGCCATGATCTCCTTGTCGCTCTTGCCGCGGGGATCAAAGTCGGAGCCGCCCTTGCCGCCGCCCATGGGCAGGCTGGTCAGGGAGTTCTTGAAGGTCTGCTCAAAGCCCAGGAACTTGATGATGCTCAGGTTCACAGAGGGATGGAAGCGCAGGCCGCCCTTATAGGGGCCGATGGCGCTGTTGAACTGGACGCGATAGCCGCGGTTGACCTGGATCTTGCCGTTGTCGTCCACCCACGGCACGCGGAAGATGACCACGCGCTCCGGCTCCACAAGGCGCTCCAGCAGGCTGGCTTCCTCATATTTGGGGTTGGCGTCGATGATGGGGCGCAGGGTGCCCAGCACCTCCTCGGCGGTCTGCAGGAACTCGGGCTGATCCTTGTAACGCACCTTCAGATCATCCAACACACGATCAATGTAAGACATAGTAAACACTCCTTTGGGATGATGTATGGTCGCAAAACACCATGTTTTTGCGACGATGGTATCATTATAGCAGAAAAATCACGGTTTGCAAGAAATAATTGCTAAAATTTCATAATTTTTCACACTTTTAAGCATAAAAGCGGTAAATCACGCAAAAAATGACGAAAAAGTAGTGAAAATGTTGCAAATATGAGCGGTTGTCAACCGCCAAAATCTGTGGTATAATGGAGAAAACTGTGAAAGGGGGACACCTGCGTGAAAATTTTGGCCGTGGATCTGGGACACGCCCGCACCGGCATCGCCGTCAGCGATGTGGGGGAGCGGCTGGCGTCTCCCGTGGGCACCATCACCGAATACGTGGACGACCGCCTGCTGCCTAAGATTGCGGAGATTAGCAAAGAGCAGAGAGCCGAAATGATCGTGGTGGGTCACCCTAAGAATATGGACGGCAGCCGCGGCGAGGCCGCCAAGCGCGCCGAGGATCTCGCCGCTCGGCTGGGCGAGCTGACCGGCTTGCCCGTGAAGCTTTGGGATGAGCGCATGACCACCGTCTCCGCCATCGGCTATCTCAATCAGACCGACGTTCGCGGCAAAAAGCGCAAGCAGGTGGTGGATACCGTCGCCGCGACGATCATTTTGCAGGACTTTTTGGACAGCCGGAGAGACTCCCGCTCTCCTTGAATATGGCTGGCGCCATATTCCCGCGCAACTCCTCCGTAACAACATTATCGCTACAAAAAGCACCCTGCGGGGTGCTTTTTTTGCTGTCCCAATGGCAGAACTTTTTCCATCGCGTTTGTGCTTTTTCAATAAAATAAATAGTTTTCAAAACTTTATTTGGAAAGTATTGCACATAGTGTTTGGATATGTTACACTAAACACACCCTATATATAGGAGAGATCGACTTATGAAAAAACTGTTTGCTTTGTTACTGGTCAGCTGTCTGCTGATCGCTCCTCTGTCTGTCAGCGCGGCGGATACTGCGGCGCAGGACGGCCTGGAGGTAGCCATCACCACAGACAAGGATACCTATGCGGCAGGTGAGGAGATCCACATCACCATCGCCCTGAAGAATATGGGTGTGGATAAGATTGCTGATATCTCCATCACCGGCCTGCTTCCCGAGGGCATCGACCTGAAGGAGGGGGCGCTGTCTGCGAACGGCATCTCCCTGTTGCCGGGCGAGAGTTTCGAGACGGTCATCACCGCCGAGACCGAGGCGCCTGCGGCCCCTCCCGTGGATCCTCCTGTGGATCCCGATGAGCCTGTGGATCCCGATGAGCCCGTGGATCCTCCTGTGGATCCTGATGAGCCTGTGGATCCTCCCGTGGATCCCGACGAGCCTGAGAAGCCCTCTCCCGAAACCGGCGACCGCACCTCTGCCCTGTGGCTGGTGATTTTAGCGGTCTCAGCGGTGAGCTTGGTTGTGCTGGTCTGCGATAAGAAGACCATCCGTGTGCTCAGCCTGCTCTTATGTGTGGCTATGGTTATGAGCGCGGTTCCTTCCGTAGCCGTCATTGCCGAGGGGGCAGACGAAGCCACCATCATTGTGGAAAAGGTGATTACCGTGGGAGAGACCGCGTATACTCTGCAGGCCACCGTCAGCTACACGGTCGTCCCCTCCGAGGAGACTCTGCTGAAAGCTCAGGTGGAGGAACTGCTGTCCAGCAAGCACAAGCTGACCTACAACGAGGACGGCTCTTTCCGCGTGCTGATTATTGCCGACTGCCATATGAACACCAACGCCAACGCCAAGGATGTGCAGGAGGTCAAGGACCGCATCAAACTGCTGGTGGATCATGAGAATCCCGATCTGGTCATCTACACCGGCGACAACACCATCGGCTCCTACAACGAGGCGGCAGCCCGTGCCAACATCGACGCCATCGTCGGCTACGTGGAGGAGAAGCAGATTCCTTGGTGTCACGTCTACGGCAACCACGATGAAGAGTACGGTATGTCCAAGGAAAAGCAACAGGCCATCTATGAATCCTATGAGTACTGCGTGTCCAAGAGCGGCCCCGAGGATATTTTCGGCGTGGGCAATTACGTGCTGGGCGTGTACAAGGCGGACGGCTCTCTGGGGTCTGTGATTTACTGTCTGGACTCCGGTGCCTATGCTTCCGGCGGCGGATACGATTATATCAAAGAAGATCAAGTCGCTTGGTATAAGGAAACCTCCGAACTGCTGCAGCGGTATAACGGCGGTGAGGTCGTCGAGGGTATGATGGCCTTCCACATTCCGTTGTATGAGAATAAGCTGGCCTACAATAACCGAAACAACAAGGACATCGTTTCTGAGTGGGACGGTGAGCGCAACGAGGACATCTGTTCCTCCAACCACGATATGAACGATATGTTCGAGACCATGCTGGAGCGCGGCGATATCAAGGCCGTGGTCACCGGTCACGACCATATCAACGACTATATGTTCAATTACTACGGCATCAAGCTGTGCAGCTCCCCCAACGTCAGCGACCTGGAATATCACGATCACCGTATGCAGGGTGCCCGTGCGTTCGATCTGAATCTGGCCACTCTCGGCAACATTCCCACCCACGTGACCCGTCTGGAGAGCCTGTACAAGCCGGTGGATCCCGACCTCTACGACACGTTGCCGGACAACGCGGTGATGGAGTTCTCCGCTGAGGCGATTCAGAACGTCGTCATCACCAACTGGAACGGTGGTGCCCTGATCGGCAATGCCACCGTCTCCGCTCAACCCGGCACCGGTGTGGGTGGCAGCGAAGCTATCCAGGTCACCCGCAACAACAAGGAGAATATGGAGTTTGTTCTCGATATCAGCAATCCCGGTAAGCTGGGCAACAACAAATATTTGGTTGTGTGGGCGGATTTCAGCAACGTGGAATTCCGTAAGGCCTGCTTTGGTTTGAATACGCCCAACGGCTACTATCGCACCGATGATGCCGATTACAGGACGCCCTTCTACTATCTGCCCGATGGTGCTACCAGCCTGTCCCAGGCTCAGACTTTGTACCACGGCCTCGACGGTTGCTTCGGCAACGGCGACAGCGGTGCTCCGAACATGGAGGGCAAAAAAGGATATTTCGCCTTTCCTGTGGCGTATTTCCTGAGCGATTCCGCCAGACTGACCGCCGACACTCCCATCACCGGTCTGTATTTCTACGTTTCTTTGAAGAACGACTCCAAGTATTTCAACCGGCCTTTCTACTTTGACGATATCCGGCTGGTGGTTGATTGGAAGGAACTATTGTAAGAAAGAATACGCGCCAATGGGTTGAAACAAACGTCAAAAATCCCGACAGCAAACGCTGTCGGGATTTTTTTACTGCTTGTTTCTATGCTTTCGTGTATAACTCATCCTCTTGCCAATGGATAGGATTTTCCTGTATATAATTGAGGTGTTTGTCATAACCCTCTCGATCGCGTATGATGTGGTCGTTATAATAGCGTTGCCATATATTTGAGCCGTATTCCTTATTACAGAAACGTTTAAATGTGGAAACAAACCGAGGCACAGCAGAATGCTGTTTCGTAGGGGGCGACGTCCTCGACGCCCCATCCTCAAACACCATCAATAAGATATGAATATGATTCGGCATAACCACATATCCGTCCACACGAATGGTATCGTAAAAATCGTTTAATTGGCGGATGTATTTGTCGGCAATTTTGCCATAGGGCAACAAGATGACACGAGAGGGGGCGTCGAGGGCGTCGCCCCCTACAATGCGAGATAGCATTTGTTTTCGATTCTTGGTGCAGATTGTGATGAAATAAGCACCGGCAGAGTTATAATCAAATCCCTGTAGTCGAATGGATTCTTTTCTTCGTTTATTTTCTTCCATATTTACCACCTGAATGTATTGTACTACACCTATCGTTATTTTTCAATCGTCCCCACTCACAAAACTATTGCCAAACACACTTTTTTATTATATAATATATTCTGTATAAGTACGTTAGATTGGAGGGGTCTGCGTGTCCCAAACCTATCTGGATAACAGCGCCACCACGCGGGTGTGTGCGGCGGCGGCGGATGCCGCCTGTCGGCTGATGACTGAGGTCTACGGCAACCCCAGCTCCCTCCATACCCTCGGCTTTCGCGCAGAGCAGGAACTCACCGCCGCACGCCGTCAGGTGGCGGCGCTGATCGGCACGGAGGAGGGGGAGATCACCTTCACCTCCGGTGGCACCGAGGCCAACAACCTGGCCATCTTCGGCGCGGTGGCGGCCCACCCCCACGATGGGCGCCACATCGTCACCACCGCGGTGGAGCACGCCTCCGTCTCAGCCTGCATAGATGCCTTAGAGCGGGACGGCTACACCGTCACCCACCTGGTCCCTGATGAGGGCGGCACCCTCACCGCTGATACCATTGCGGCCGCCTGCCGTCCCGATACGGTGCTGGTGGCGGTGATGCTGGTCAACAACGAGATCGGCTCCCGTTTCCCTATTGAACAGGCCATACCCGCCATTCGCCGCATAGCGCCTAAGGCGCACATTCACTGCGACGCGGTGCAGGCGGCAGGCAAACTGCCCATCCGTGCCTCCCGCTGGGGCGTGGACTCCATGGCGGTCAGCGCCCATAAGATTCACGGTCCCAAGGGCGTGGGCGCGCTGTACTTACGCAAAGGCGCACGCATCCTGCCCCGCCAGTTGGGCGGCAAGCAGGAGGGTGGCCTGCGATGCGGTACCGAAGCCGCCCCTCTCATCGCCGCCTTCGGCGCGGCGATTGGGGAATTGCCTCCTCCTGCCGCACAAATGGAGCATTACGATACCCTGCGCCGCCACCTGCTCTCCCGTTTGGGGGACAACCCTGCGGTGCGCTTTCATCTGCCCACAGGTGGCGTGCCCTACATCATCCATCTTTCTGTGCCGGGGTATAAGAGCGAAACCCTTCTACATTTCCTCGCACAGAAAGAGATCTACGTTTCCAGCGGCTCCGCTTGCTCTAAGGGAGCCAAAAGTCCCGTTCTCACCGCCATGGGTCTGCCTGCCGACGAGATCGACAGTGCCTTGCGGGTGAGCCTGTGTCGGGACAACACCATCGAAGATATGGACCGTTTTGCCGACGGTCTTTCGGAGGCCATCGCAACGTTGGCCAGAAAGGATAGAAGCTATGTCGGATCGTAAATTCAATGAACCATTAAGTGATGAGTCCCGTTATTTTCAGAAGAGCCCTCTCCCTGCGGAGAAGGCGCAGCCTTTTGATTGGGCGCAGCAGTCGGATTTGATTTTCGAAGACCCGGAGTCCGAGCCTTTGGATGACGATCTGCGGTTGGATCCCGTTCCCTATCAGCCGGAGCTGATTCTGGTGGAGGATCCGGACCCCGACTCCCCCGAGGAAAATCTGCGGTTGGATACGGTGGCGCTGTTCCCCAACCTGTCCGAAGCCGACATTCGGGATCTGCTCATCGAGGAGCCTTCTGCTTCTTCTGCTTTCGGATTTGAGTCGGATGAGTCGTTGCCTCCGCCTCCTGCCACGCGGCGCAATCCCTTTGCGGTGCTGTGGGGCGGTTTTTGCAGCAATTTGCCCCGTAAGGAGGACACCACCGGCACCAAGGTGCGTAAAGGCGCCTTTTTGTTCTCGCTGCTGGTGATGCTGGTGGCCATCATTTATTTGGTGGTGGATCTGCTGATCATTCCTGCGAAAAACCAAAAGCTGAAAGAGGAATTGATTGCTCTGTATCATCCCGAAAAGTCCCAGGTGACGGTGACCAAGGAGGAGGCGGAGAAGAACAATTATCCCGCCAGAATGTTGGCCTCCTTTGCGGATCTGTATGACCGCAACGATGAGGTGCGTGGCTGGATCAGCTATCACGCCACAGGAAGCAAGGATTTCTTGGACATTGAATATCCCATCGTCTATTCCGGCGATAACACGAAATACCTCAAAAAGGATTTTGACGGCAACAAAAACCGCAACGGCACCCTGTTTTTCGATGAAAACAATAAGGTGGACAGTTACAAAGACCAGAATCGTTCTCTCATCGTTTATGGTCACAATATGGCCAGCGGCCAGATGTTTGCCGGCATCAACAAGCTATACGGAAGCCTTGGCAATGCCCGCGCCTCTGCCACCCTAACGATGAGCACTCTGTTCCGTGAAGATGCGTATAAGGTGTTTGCGGTGATCCTCACCGACGAGTCGGACAAAAAGCAGGGACGGTATTTCAATACTCGCCGCACCTCCTTTGCCGACGAGGAGGATTTCCTCGATTACGTCAGCGAGATGAAGGCGCGTTCGATGTTCACCTATCCCGTGGACGTGCAGGAGAATGACCAGCTTTTGGTGCTCTCCACCTGCACCGGTAAATCCAGCGCCCACGTGAAGGATGGCCGATTGGTGGTGGTGGCTCGCCGTGTGCGTGACGGCGAAGATCCCAAGGTGAACACCGCCCAAATCGTGAAAAACAAAGAAGTGATCATGCCGTATTATTGGTATATCAATCAGAAAAAGACCCCCCACGAGTATTACATTCACGATCTGATGGACACCAATCCCACCCCCAACCTCGGCAGCGGCACCCATAACCCCGTGCATATCCCGTCGGTGCCCACCTCTTCCACGGTGAGCGGCACCACCACGAGCGGCACCACCACCGGCACCGAAACCACGGATGCCACCGGCAGCACCTCTGCCGATGGCAGCAGCACGACGCAGACCACCGGCTCTACCGTCCCCGGTGAGAGCCAACCCACCGAAACCACCACCGGCAGCACTACTACGGCGGGGAGCAGCACTTCTACCGGCACCCAGAGCAGCGCCTCCACCGGCGCTTCTACCACCGGGTCTACTACCACAACGACCGCCACCTCTGCACCCACTCACACGCACACGTTCAGCGATTGTGAGGATGCGAGCTGTAACGGTGAAGGCTGCGATTTCACCCGTACGGTTCCGGCCCATGAGTATGACAACTCTTGCGATAAGAACTGTAATGTTTGCGACGAGCCCCGAGAGATTGAGCATAAATATGAGGTGACGGCAACCAAGGATCCCACCTGCAATGAGTATGGAGAGATTCAGTACACCTGTCAGGTGTGCGGTAATCAATATACCGAAAAGGATGGCGCCCCCACCGGTGAGCACACCTATGATGAGGATGGCGTTTGCACCGGTTGCGGAGCGGAAAAGCCTGCCGAGCCTATCGAAGAATAACCAATAAGGACGCGATACCATGCACGAGAAATACGTTCCTCAGGAGATCCTCCTGATCAAAAACGGCGAATTGGCGCTGAAAGGCCTCAACCGCCGCACCTTTGAAGAGGCGCTGATGACCAATCTGCGCTATCGTCTGCGCCACGCAGGGGATTTCACCCTGCGTAAGGCCCAGTCCACCATTTACATCGAGCCGAAGAACGACTATGCCGATTTGGAGGAGGCCTGCGACGCCGTCTCCCGCGTGTTCGGCATTGCCGCCTTCTCCCGTGCCCGCGTGACGGCCAAGGATCTGGCTGCCATCCAGCAGGCCACGGTGGAGTATTTGGGCGACCGCCTCGCCACCGCCAAAACCTTTAAGGTGGAGGCCAAGCGTGCGGACAAAGCCTTTCCCTACACCTCCCCCGAGATCAGCCGCGAGGTGGGCGGCTACGTGCTCAGCCACTATCATCACCTGAAGGTGGACGTCCACAATCCCGATCTGCTGATTATGGTGGAGATTCGGGATTTCGGCGCCTACATCCACTCTCAGCAGTTGCCCGGTGCGGGCGGTATGCCGGTGGGCACCGGTGGCAAGGCCGCCATTATGATCTCCGGCGGCATCGACAGCCCGGTGGCGGCCTATATGATGGCCAAGCGGGGCATCCAGCTGACCGGTATCCACTTTGCTTCTCCGCCCTATACCAGTGAGCGTGCGGAGCAAAAGGTGATCGACCTGATGACCAAGGTGGGGCGTTATGCGGGGCATATGACCCTGCACATCGTCCCCTTCACCCGCATTCAGGAGGAGATTCAGCGCAACTGCCCCGAGGAGTATTTCACCATCATTATGCGCCGCTTTATGATGCGGTTGGCTCAGTGGGTGGCCCGTGACGCGGATTGCGGCGCCATCATCACCGGCGAGAGCCTAGGTCAGGTGGCCAGCCAAACCATCCCCGCCATGGCGGTGGTGGATTGCTTGGCGCACATGCCGGTGTTCCGTCCCCTCATCGGTATGGATAAGGAGGAGATCGTCGCTATCTCCCGTAAGATCGACACCTTTGAACTTTCCATCCAACCCTATGAGGATTGTTGCACCGTTTTCACCCCCCGCCACCCCAACACCCGCCCCAAGCGCCGCTTGGTGGAGGAGGCGGAGTCGGTGTTGGACGTGGAGGCACTGATGAAGGACGCCTTAGAGGGCGTCCGCACACTGAAACTGTAAGTAAGGAGGTCACCGCATGGAACTGCATGCTATCGCCACCCGTGCGGTGGCTTTGCTCAAAGAGAAGGGGCTGACCGTGGCCACCGCCGAGTCCTGCACCGGCGGGATGATCGCCGCCGCCATCACCGATGTGGCAGGCGCTTCCCGTGTGTTCGGCACGGGTGTGGTCAGCTATTCCTGCGATTGTAAGATGAAATTATTAGGCGTTTCTGCCGCCACTTTGGATGGATTGGGGGCGGTCTGCGCCGCCACCGCCGCCCAAATGGCGGAGGGGGTGCGCCGTGTGGGGGATGCCGCCGTCGGTGTGTCCGTCACCGGCGAGGCAGGCCCTATCGCCGCGGAGAATCACCCTGTCGGCACCGTCTTTATCGGCTATGCCGATGAGAATGGTGTCATTACGGAGGAGCACCACTTTGAGGGTGATCGCGCCGCCATCCGCCGTCAGGCGGCAGAGGCGGTGCTGGCACTTTTGGTGCGCCGATTGGAGGGGGTGACGGCATGCTGATTCTCGGCATCGACCCCGGTTATGCCATCATCGGCTGGGGCGTCATCCGTTTTGAACGGGGCAAGTACATCCCCGTGGATTTCGGTGCCATCACCACCAATGCCGGTGTGCCCTTTAATCGCCGTTTGGAGCAGATTTACGACCAACTGAACGAACTGCTGGACACCCACCACCCCGACGCGGTGGCGGTGGAAAAGCTGTATTTTCAGAATAACCAAAAGACCGCCATCGACGTGGCGCAGGCCCGTGGTGTAACCATGCTGGCGTTGCAGCAGCACGGCGTGCCGGTCTTTGAATACACCCCCCTGCAGGTGAAAAGTGCCGTCACCGGCTTCGGTCAGGCACAAAAGCCCCAGGTGATGGAGATGACCAAGCGCCTGTTGCGCTTAAAAGCCGTGCCTAAGCCGGATGACACCGCCGACGCGCTGGCGATTGCCATCTGCCACGCCCAGTACGGCGGAACGACCATCAAACAGACCCTTTTGAAAGGAGCGAAATGAGATGCTCTATTGTGTCAAAGGTGAACTACTCAAATTAGAGCCTCGTATGGCGGTGGTGATGTGCGGCGGCGTTGGCTTCCGTCTGCAGATCACCATGAACACCGCCCGCCAGATGCCCTCCATCGGCGCCGAGGCCATGCTGTATACCGAGATGGTGGTGCGGGAGGACGCCATGGAGCTGTTCGGCTTTGCCGACCAGAACGAGCTGACCTGCTTTAAGCAGCTCACCTCCATTTCCGGTGTAGGACCCAAGGTGGGCATCTCCATCCTTTCCGAGCTCACCCCCGAGCGGGTGGCGCTGGCGGTTGCCGCAGGGGATTACAAGGCGCTGACCAAGGCCGCCGGCGTTGGCCCCAAATTGGCACAGCGCATCGTGTTGGAACTCAAAGACAAGGTGGGCGGCCTCGCCACCTCCGGCGGCATCGATCTGGGCGCTTCCGCTCCTGCTGTCGGTGTGGTTTCCGCCGCCGGCAACGCCACCCAGGCGGTGGAGGCGCTGACCGTGCTGGGCTTTACCGCAGGCGAAGCATCTGCCGCCGTGGGCAAGCTGGATAGCTCCCTGCCCGTGGAAACCCTTGTCCGTGACGCTTTGAAACTTCTCGCAAGGAGAGGATAATATGTCCTACGACGTAATCATTGTGGGCGGTGGCGCCGCCGGCTTGGCCGCCGCCGTCTTTTTGGGCCGCTGTGCCGACGGTCGCCGCATCGCGGTGCTGGAAAAAGGCCCTCGCGTGGGCAAAAAGCTGATGGCCACCGGCAACGGCACCTGCAACCTCACCAATATAAAAGCCACCGCCGTGGATTACCACGGCGCTCCTCGCTTGGCGGATGCGGCGCTGTCAACCTTTTCGGTGGCAGAAACGATGGACTTTTTCACCTCCATCGGTGTGGATTGCGCCGTCCGGGAGGACGGCAAGGTGTACCCGCTGTCCGAGCAGGCAGGCGCCGTGTTGGACGCCCTGCGTTTAGAGGCGCAGGCATTGGGTGTGGAGATAATCTGCGACACCAAAGTCACCGCCCTCAAACAGCAGGGTACCGCTTGGTGCGTGGTGTGCGAAAGCACCACCTACCCCGCCCGTCAGGTACTGGTCTCCGTTGGCGGTGCTGCGGCACCCGCCTTGGGCGGCTCTGCCGAAGGCTATCGCTTGCTCACCGATCTGGGATGTGAGAAAAAGCCGCTGTTCCCTTCCATCGTGCAGGTGCGTACCGTCACCGACTTTGTGCGGGCGGTGAAGGGTATCCGCGTGGATGCCACCGTCACCCTGCGCACCGACGGTCGCGTGGCGGCACAGAGCACCGGCGAGGTGCTGTTCACCGACTATGGTCTGTCCGGCCCTGCGGTGATGTTCGTGTCCCGCATTGTGGCCGATTGGGAGCGGCAGAAAAAGGGCGAGATTGTGGCTTGCCTCGACCTGCTCCCTGATTGGGATAATGATAAACTGCTCTCCCGCATCCGTCAGCGTAGCGGGCTTAAAGGCCGCACGTTGGAAGATCTGCTGACCGGTCTGCTTCATAAACGGGTGGGTCAGACCGTTCTCCGCGTGGCAGAGGTGCTTCCTCTCACCCGTGAGGTGGAATCCCTCACCGAGGAAGAGATCGCCCGCATTGTTAAGACGATTAAAAATTGGAAATTGCCGGTCACCGGTACGCAAGGCTTTGGTGGTGCCCAGGTGACCGCCGGCGGCATCGCCGCCACCGAAATCGAGCCGTCCACCTTTGCCGTAAAGCGCCTGCCCGGGGTGTATGCCGCCGGCGAGGTGCTGGACGTGGACGGCAACTGCGGTGGATTTAACCTGCAATTTGCTTGGAGCAGTGCTTATGTCGCTTCCCAAGCCATCATCCATAACTGGTAAACAAGGAGGTGAGCGGTATGCTCCGTATCACAGGGATTTCCCTGCCTTTGTCCTACACCGAGGACGATCTGCGGCGGTGTGCCGCTGACCGTTTGGGCGTATCGCCCAAAGCGATCCATTCTCTGGCTTTGCGCAAGCGGTCGGTGGATGCTCGTAAGAAAAACGACGTGCATTTCAATGCTACGGTAGATGTGGCGGTGGACAACGAAGCCAACCTCCTGCGTCGCTGTGAAAAGAGCGGCAAGGTCAGCCGTGTCACCGACACGCCTTATGTCATTTCTACTTTGTCTACGGCGCCTGCCGTCCCACCCGTGGTGGTGGGTAGCGGTCCTGCCGGTCTGTTTGCCGCCCTGACGCTGGCACAGGCGGGCGCACGCCCCATCCTGCTGGAGCGTGGCGGTGACGTGGACAGCCGCCGTCAGGCGGTGGACACCTTCCGCCGCACCGGTGTGCTGGATACCGCCTCCAACGTGCAGTTTGGCGAGGGCGGTGCCGGCACCTTCTCGGATGGCAAGCTCAATTCCGGCATTAAAGACCCTCGCTCCCGCCGTGTGCTGGAGACCTTTGTGGAGGCGGGTGCACCCGCCGAGATTCTGTGGCAGGCCAAGCCTCACATCGGTACAGATAAGTTGCAGGACACTGTTCGCGGTCTGCGCAACGAGATCCTCCGCCTGGGCGGTCAGGTGCATTTCCACCATCAGGTGGTGGAAATGATGATTGAGAGTGGTTGTCTGTCTGCTCTCATCGTAGAAACCGATGACGGGACGATTGAAATTCCATGCTCTCACGCCATCTTCGCCATCGGGCATAGTGCCCGCGATACCGCCGAGATGCTGTTTTCTCACGGCTTACCTATGGAGCAGAAACCTTTTGCGGTGGGTGTGCGTATTGAGCATCCCCGCACGATGATTGACAAGAGTCAGTACGGCCCTGCTGCGGGACATCCCGCCCTGGGTGCCGCCGATTATAAACTGTCCTGCACCCCCGACGGCGGTCGGGGTGTCTACACCTTCTGTATGTGTCCCGGAGGCGTGGTGATTGCCGCCGCTTCAGAGGAGGGGGGCGTGGCGGTCAACGGCATGAGCGAGCACGCCCGCGATGCGGTCAATTCCAACAGCGCCCTGCTGGTGGGGGTGACCCCCGCCGATTTCGGCTTGGACCATCCCTTGGCAGGTTTCGCCTTTCAGCGCAAGATGGAGCAGGCCGCCTACGCCTTGGGCGGCAGTGACTATCACGCACCCGCCCAGTTGGTGGGGGATTTCCTCGCCAATCGTGCTTCGACCGGGGTAGGGGAGGTGCAGCCCTCCTATCTGCCGGGTGTCACCTGGACGGATCTGCGGGAATGTTTGCCCTCTTTTGTGGCATCCTCTTTAAAGGACGCCCTGCCCATCTTTGGTCGCCAGCTCCACGGCTTTGACCGTCCCGATGCGGTGCTGACCGGCGTGGAGAGTCGTTCCTCGTCCCCGGTGCGCCTCACCCGTGACAGCCGCGGCCGTTCGGCGGTGGCGGGCATCTATCCCTGTGGCGAGGGTGCGGGCTATGCCGGCGGCATTCTCTCCGCCGCGGTGGACGGCATCCGCTGTGCGGAATTTGTGTTGGAGGATTTGTTATGAATCAAGCCGAATTAAACGTCCTTTGGTGGATTCGGGAGCATCTCACCAATCCCTTTCTGGACACGGTGATGCCCTATATCTCCTCGCTGGCCCGCCACGGCGAGTTTTGGATCTTGGTGGCGCTGATTCTTCTGTGCTTTAAGAAGACCCGCAAGGCAGGCGTGGCCATGGGTATCGCCATGGCGGCTGGCTACCTCATCGGCAATATGGGAATGAAAAATCTCTTTGCTCGCACCCGTCCGTATGACGTGACCGAGGTCAAGCTTTTGGTGGCAAAGCTCCACGATTTTTCTTTCCCCTCGGGACACACCTTGGTGTCCTTTGAGGCCGCCACCGCCCTGACCTATTACCACCGCAAATGGGGTGTCGCCGCCTTTGTGCTGGCGGCGCTGATCGCCTATTCGCGGTTGTATCTCTTCGTTCACTATCCCACCGACGTGTTGGCGGGGGCGGTGCTGGGTGTCGGCATCGGATTGGGTGCTTGTTGGCTGACCAATCGGCTGTGGACGCGTCGCATTTTTTACAAAGCAAAGGAGTAAGGAAGTATGACTTGGGAAGAGTTCTTGGAAAAGATGATAAAGCTGGTGACGTCGTTCGGCATCAAATTGCTCGGCGCCATCTTGGTGCTGGTGATTGCCCTCAAGATCATCGGCAGCATCAAAAAATGGATCAAAAAGAGCCCGAAATTGGATAAGGTGGACCCCGGTGTGCGCACCTTTATGTACAGCTTTGTCAGTATCGGTTTGTACGTGGTGTTGGTGATCGTCGTTGCCGGTATGATCGGCATTCCCGCCACCTCCTTTATCACCGTGCTGGCTTCTTGCGGTGTGGCCATCGGCTTGGCTTTGCAGGGCTCGTTGAGCAACTTTGCCGGCGGTTTGATGATCTTGCTGTTTAAGCCCTTTAAGGTGGGCGATTACATTGAGGCTTCCGGCGAAAGCGGCACGGTGGTTGAGATCACGGTGGTGTATACCATCCTGCTTACCCCCGATAACAAGCGGATCACCATCCCCAACGGCACTCTGACCAATTCCGTCATTGAGAATTACTCGGCTGAGGATCTGCGCCGTGTGGACCTGACCTTCAAAACGGCTGTGGACAGCGATGTGAATCAGGTCAAGGAGATCTTAGAAACGGTGGCAAGCGCCCATCCCTTGGCGTTGGCAGAACCGGAACCGATGGTGCGTCTGTCGGATCACAACACCAGCTCCCTCACCTTCATCACCCGCGTTTGGTGCAAGACGGACGATTATTGGACGGTGCATTTTGACCTGAAAGAGAGTGTGGAAAGGGCTTTTGCCGAGAATCACATTCAGATTCCCTATCCGCAGGTGGATATTCACGTTAAAGATACCGACAAGAAATAATAAAACAGCCGTGCAAGCAATGCTTGCACGGCTGTTTTTCACTTATGCAGATGTTCAGCAAGCCTCCCTCTCCGAGGGTAGCGAAGCGGCACGAGCGGTAATGAATGACAGTCCAGTGGACTGTCAGAACCGCGAGTGGACCGAGCCACAGCGAGACGGTGGCACGGCGCAGCCGTGACGGAGGGAGTTTTACCCTTCCGCTTTCAATCTCTCGCATAACTGCGGGTCAGGATTCACATAAGCGGTGCGGTTGTCTGTGTAGATCACCATACCCGGCTTGGCACCCGACGGCTTTTTCACAAACTTGGCGGCAGTGTAGTCCACCGGCACCTGCACGCTGTCCGCCGCCTTGGAGTGGGTGGCGGCGAGGATGGCCGCCTGCTCTAAGGTGCGGTCGGGGGGCGTTTGTCCCTCGGTCACCACGATGACGTGGCTGCCGGGGATGTTTTTGGTGTGGAACCAGATGTCGCTGCCCTTGGCAGTTTTCAGGGTCAGACGGTCGTTTTCCAGATTATTCCGCCCCACGTAAATGGTAAAACCGTCGTCCGAGCGAAATGTAAGCGCTTTCGTCGGGGGTGGCGGCTTGATTTTGCCCCTCTGCCGCTTGAGGTAGCCCTGCTCCTCCAGCTCGCGGCGCAACTCCTCCAACTCGCGGGTGGAGGCGGCACGGGTGAGGCTGTCGAACACCGAGTCGAGGTACACCAATTCCTGCTCCCCCTCGGCGATGCGCTGGGTCAATATCCGCTCGGCGGTCTGCGCCTTGCGGTATTCTTTATAGTATCTCTGCGCGTTGGCCGCCGCCGACAGCGCAGGATCCAGCGGCACCGTGATGGTGGCGCAGCTTTCGTCGTAGTAGTTAATGAGCTCGGCGGATGCCGCGCCCACAGGGATGAGGTGCATCGAGGCATTGATCAGGTCGCCGTACAGCCGCATCTTGTCGCGGTCGGCGGCGGCTGCCAACTCTTGCCGCTGGTTGCCCAGCTTGCGCTTGACGCGCTCGGTGGCGCTCAGCAGCACCCGAAGCAGGTCGTGGCTGCGCACCTTCATTCGCTCTGCCGCCGCACGGCGGGCATAGAAAGCGTCCAGCAGCGCAGAGAAGCTCTCCATTTCCTGTCCTGCTACCGAGGGGCCGTATTGGATGATGGGCTGAAAACTGAATTCCTGAGGTGTGCCGTCGGCTTTGACCAACAGATAGGGCACACGCCGCTCCCCGGTCAGCACCGCGTTTTGAGTGCGGGCAAAGCAGTTGGTGAGCTTTTCCCACTCGCGCTCGGTGAGGGCGCTGACGGGGGTGTCCTCGCCGGCTGTGGCGCGATAGGCGATCTCACGGCAGGAGAGGGGAGAAAGGCCTGTCACCGTGTGTTGGATGGCTTTGGATAGCGGGCCGTCCTTGCCGCCGCGGATGGCGGCCACCACCTCTTCGGGGGTGCAAACGGACAAATCCAGTCCCTCGGCAGGCGGCGGCACCTCATAGCGCAGTCCCGGCAGGATGGGGCGCACCGAGGACATGGCGGGGTCCACCCGCTTAATGGCGTCGATGATGAGGCCGTCCTGCCCGATGAGGATGATGTTGCTGTGGCGGCCCATGATCTCCACCGCCAAGGTCAGGCGAACGGGGTCGCCCAGCTCGTTAATGCAGTCAAAGTCCAGATACAGCGCACGTTCCCAGCCCTCCTGACGGATGGCGACAAGCCGTCCACCGGTGAGCCGCTTGCGCAGCAGCATGCAGAACATGGGCGGCTGGGCGGGGTTTTCCAGCGTTTGGGTGGTGAAGTGCAGGCGAGGGGCGTTGGCTCCTGCCGACAGGTACAACTTCTCGTTGCCGCCTTTCCATCGCAGAGCGATGATAAGTTCTTCTCGCCCGGGTTGATGAATTTTGTCAATGCGGGCATCCGTCAGGGTGTCCGTCAATTCCTGCCGCAGGCAGGCCAAAAACGCACCGTCCAACGCCAAGGTTCCTCACCACCTTTTTCAAAAAAGTCAAATCATTTTACCACGGAAAAGCATTCGCCCTCGTGATAGGGCACGACCTGCAGATCGGGGAACGCTTCGGTCAGCCAGCCGCAGAGGGTGTCCACCACCGGCACCTCGGTGGAATAGTGACCGCCGTCGATGACGTTGATGTGTCCTGCGGCGTACAGCCACTCGTGGTGCTTCACCTCGCCGGTGACGAAGCAGTCTGCCAGGCCGAAGCAGGCGGCGATGAAGCCGCCGCCACCGCCGCCGCAGACGGCGACCTTCTTGACCGGCTTTTCTCCGGCGGCACGCACCGGCATGCCCAGCGCTTCGGCCGCGTGGGCGGCAAAGGCGTCGGCACCCATTTCCTCGGGGAGGGTGCCGATGCGGGTGATGCCGTCGGCGGCGATCTCCACGTCGGTCAGCCCCAGACGGGCCGCCAGCACGTCGTTGACACCGCCCGCCGCCTTATCCAGATTGGTGTGGGCGGAGATGGCGCTGATACCCGCCGCCGCCAGACGATAGGGGATGCTGTCGGCGTCCAGCCGCTTCATGCCGTTGAAGATGACGGGGTGGTGGGTGATGATGAGGTCGGCGCCGATGGCCTTGGCGGCCTCTAAGGCGCCGTCGGTGGCGTCCAATGCCACCAGCACGCGGGTGACGGGCAGATAGCCGCTTCCCACCAGCAGACCCACGTTGTCCCACTCCTCACAGGTGTCGTAAGGGGCTTTTTCACCCAAAAAATCGTAAATATCCTGTACTTTCACGGAGAAAGCCTCCTTTTGTTATTGTTACTCTCCTATTATATCATTTTCCCATTTTCCGTCAAGTAAAAGGCAGCAAAAAGCCTCCCTCTTGAGGGAGGTGGCACGCCGTAGGCGTGACGGAGGGAGTTTTTTCACTCAGACGGATAAGAAATTCGCCCCTGCTTGCGGAAAAACATAGCACAATTTCCCGAAAATTGCTATAATGTGTGTGACGAAACGTATTTTTATCCGTCTTGATGTGTGAAAAGATCTTTTCGGAAGCAGAGGGGAGGAAAACCGATGGAGGATAAGCGTATTATCGAGATGTATTGGCAGAGGGATGAGCAGGCCTTGACCCTTACCCGCCGTAAATACGGCGCCTATTGCCACGCCATCGCTTTGCAAATCTTACATAACCGCGAGGATGCCGCCGAGTGCGAAAACGACACCTATCTGCGGGCGTGGAACGCCATGCCGCCTGACCGTCCCCACGGTCTGCGCGCCTATTTGGGCGCTATCACCCGACGGCTGTCGCTGGATCGCTGGCGGGAGCGGAAATCTCAAAAGCGTGGCGGCGGCGAGGTGGCGCTGTCCTTGGAAGAGCTGGGCGAGTGCGTGTCCCATCCCGACAGCGTTCCTGCGACGGTGGAGGCGGGGGAGGTTTCTGCCATCCTCTCGGATTTTCTCCGTTCTCTGCCTTCTGCCGAGTGCGATCTGTTTTTGCGCCGTTATTGGTATTTTGACTCGGTGGCACAGATTGCACGGCGCTACGGTTACAGCGAAAGCAAAGTGAAAATGACGCTGAGTCGCACGCGGGACAAACTCCGTGCGCACTTGGAAAAGGAGGGAATCTGTCTATGACATTTTGGCTGTTACAAACGATGAATGACATCGACCCCGATTTGGTGGAGCGGGCGGCACAGCGCCCCCGTAAAGTTTACCATTTGCGGTGGGTGGCGGCGGTGGCCGCCGCCACGGTGATGATGGTGGGTGTCGGTGTGTGGTGGCAACACCGCCCCGAGGATACCCCCCCGGTCACCCATTCCACCAACCCTACCGGAGATACGGCGAGTTCCACCACTTCTCCCATTTCTACTGAAATCCCCACCACGACCACTACCAACGATGGCGGCGGCGTCGGCGGCGATGATAAATCCTGCGTGGTGCACAATGCCACGTATCACAGTATTCAAATTGGTCCCAATCAAGTGGACCAAGAACTGTACGACGCGTTTATCGACCAATATATGGGTTGGGGAAAACCGTTGCCGAATCCCGATCTGACCTATCCTTTCACAGAGTGCAATTATCCCGAGAGCAATATTGTGAACTTTGTTCGATTCTGCGGTGTCACGCGGGAGCAGTTTATTGAGTATATGAGATGGGACGAAATAATCGAAGAAGTGGGTGAAGAGGCGTTTTTGAATATGCGCTATGACAATTATGGTAGTTGGCATATGCTTTACACTTACGGAGATGTTTTGGACGCCATATATGGCGACGATCCTCACCTGACGGCATGGGTTTTTAGTGCTTTTGCTCCCCACGCACATGTGGCGGGGGATGCCATGTATCAAAGATATTATCGGTTGTTCGGTTACCCCGAAGATCCCTTATACAATTTGGAGGGGTACTATCCCTACGAAATGTATCGTTCCTTAGCAGGTGACAGCGAGAGCATCATCGGCTATGTGAACTATGCCGGTATTCCCCGCGAGAAGTTTATTGAGGTGTACGGCTGGGGGGACAAATTGGACGAAAAGGCCACCGATCACTTCGAATATGCGCCCTACACCTACCGCCAGTTTGTGGACGCCATCTACGGCGACGATCAGGCGTTGCGTGACTGGGTGTTTGACTGCTACGTCTTCCACCCCGATTATCCCAAAGCACCCTAATGAAAAAAGGCTCTGTGCGACAGCACAGAGCCTTTTTTATGTAGAATCTAATCAGCCTTCCCCTCGAGGTCGATTTCCCCCGTCAAGCGGGGGAAAATGTCCGCGTAGCGGACAAAAGGGGGGCCGTTTCGCGGCGAGCGAAAAGGGGGACCGCCGAACGGCGGTGGATGAGGTGGTCTAAGATAACGCCGACTTCGTCGGCTACACCTCATCAGTCAGCCTGACGGCTGACAGCTTCTCCTCAAGGAGAAGCCTTACGTAGCATCGTCCTCAATCATCAATTTCACGATCTCTTCATCCGTGGGCTGCATGCCCACGCGGCCGATGTGACCCACGTCGCGGATGGTGGCGGCGGTGTCCTCTTTGAGAATGCCCGTGCCCTCGGCATAGGCCTTGCCCTGCATCGCCAGGGTGTGGGCGAACAGCGCCGCATCCAGCGCCGAGGAAATTTTCACTGCGCAGGAGGCCTTGGCGCCGTCGCAGATGATGCCGGGGATATCGGCCAGGGTGTTGTCCACCGTGTCCTTGATCTGCTCGATGGTGCCCCCCACCAGATAGGTGATAGCCGCACCCGCCGCACAGGCGGCAGACACCGCCCCGCAGAAGGCAGACAGTTTGCCGATATATTCCTTCTGATACACCGTCATCAGGCTGGAGAAGATCAGTGCACGCATCATTTGCTCTTCGCTCATCTGCTTCTCGCGGGCATAGACGATGACGGGGACGGTGGAGGTGATGCCCTGGTTGCCGCTGCCGGAGGTGATGATCACCGGCATATCACAGCCGTCCATACGCGCCTCGGATGCGGCGGCGGCATAGGCGCGCATCTTGGCGTATACGCCGTTTTGGTAGGTGTCCAGAATGGCCTTGCCGATGCCGATGCCATAGTCACCCTGCATACCGCGACCTGCGATGGCCATATTGCACTCGATCTGCTTGTCGGTGAAGGGACGGATGAGGTCTAATTCCACCTCATTGGCGAAATCGTAGATATTCTCAATGCTCAGACCGCTGCGGTCCGCCACCTCGGTGGCCTCCCGCAGATCCTCCACCCAATGGAGGGTGTCGCGGTCGCGGATGATACGCACGATGTTCTGGTGGCTGTAGCGCACCTCCACCTCGGCGTGGTGACCGCCGCCGTCCAGCTCGATGATGAAGTGGAGGGGGATGGCCGACTCCAAAAATTCTACTTTGCACTTGCGATCCGCCACAAACTGGGCGGTGGCACGGCGCCCATCGTCGGAGACGCTTTCCAGCACCTCCATGTGGCGCTGGGCGTTGCCCGCCAACGCACCTAAGGCACAGGCCGCCTCGATGCCGGTCATGCCGCCGGAATTGGGGATGCGGACGCACCGCACATTCTTGATGATGTTACCGCTGCACCAGGCGGTGATGCGCTCGGGGTCACAGCCCAGCGCCTCCCGCCCTTTGGCGGCGGCGTAGGCCAGCGCAATCGGCTCGGTACAGCCCATGGCAGGCACCAGTTCCTCGCCCAGAATGGCAAGAAAATCTTGTTTCATCTTCTCGTTCATAGCAGTCACGCTCTTTCAACGTCGTTTGGAATACACTAACCAACCCATTTTACCAAATCCTATCGCATTTGTAAAGAGGGGAGGAGAAAAAGAGCAGAAACCTCATCTTGGCTCCCCTTGTCAGGGGAGCTGCCGAGCGAAAGCGAGGCTGAGGGGTAGTTTTGGCTTGCACAAACTTTGACTACCCCGCCGTCTGCTGCAAAGCCGCAGACGGCGGCGTTATTTTTCTGCTCTATGCTCCAATATCGCCGTCAAAATCTCGGTGTCCTCGGGGGTGGTGAGGTTCGTAATCCTTGATGTAGGGACAGATGTCCTCATCTGTCCGTTACCGATGGTTCGTGAAAACTTGGCGGACAGGTCGGAGACCTGTCCCTACGAAAAAGCCGGTGCGTCATCGTAGGGGCGATTCACGAGTCGCCCGCTTTACGCCGCTCCAATATCGCTGTTAAGATCTCAGTGTCCTCGGGGGTGGTGAGGTGCAGCTTGTTCAGCGACGTGTCCTTGGACAGGTACAGCGTGTGCCCGTAGTGGAGCAGCAGGGTGGGCAGATAGGAAACCTCGTCATTCTGCACCCTCTGAGCCCACGCACGGTCATACAGCGCCTTGGCGAGGCCATATTGCGCCGTCCAGGGTAGATTGAGGGTGCGGTGGCTCTCCTTGTAGTGGATGGTGTCGGCGGTGACGCCGTCAAAGGTCTCCGCCAGATTGTAGATGCAGGGCATGGCCGCCATGGCGTTGCCGTATTTCGCCGCGGTGGCAAAATTGTCCTCCAAGATCTCCTCGGTGAGAAACACCCCCGTGCTCAGGCACACCGCCACCACATCCTCGGGGTTGGCAACCCCCTCCAGCCCACGGAAGCCGCAGTAGGTGGAGGCTTGGCAGGTGTTGCCGCCCTCCACCACCCATTTCACCTTGCGGTAGCCGTATTCCGCGCACCACTCCCATATCGCCTGCCGATAGGAGGGGACGGTCACCACGCACACGCCGTCCACGCAGGCGGCCTTTTCCAGTATTTCCAGCACGTAGGTGATGACGGGTCGCCCTGCGATTTTGGTGAATTGCTTGGGTACGTCTGCCCCTAATCGCTTGCCTGTCCCGCCTGCCAGCACCACCGCATAGTTCATTTTATCGCCTCTTTCGCACAAAAAGTCGGTGTTAGTATGCCCTTTTGACACAAAAAATCCCGAGGTATCCTGCGACACCTCGGGATTTATGCTTATTCTGCGATGGCGATATTGCTCACAAACCGATAGCCGTCTTTGGTGAGTTTCAGCACCACGCGACCTTTGCCGTCACCCCAACCGATTTTGTAGTCGATGATATACAGGCCACCTTCGCCGCCCTCCAGCCAGCCACTCAGCACCTCCACGGGCTGATACTGGGTATCGGAGTGAGCGTGGTAGTAGGCGTCGTATTTCTCGATGTAGAGCATATCGATGTCCCGGGTCAGATCGGCAAGTGAAATGCCCAGCTTCTTTTGCAGCAGTGCTTCCACGTCCGCTTTGGTGAAGCGCATGACGGAGGTATAAAGCTCTTCCCATTCGGCGGCAACGATGTAGTCCTGCACTTCCTCCTCGGTCCACTCCCAGGAGCCCACGCCGATGCCCGCACCGTCGTACAGAGCGCCGAACAGCGACACCTCCTCGGGGCAACTGTACTCGTTCATGGATACAAAGCCGTTGTTTTCCTCGGCGTTGAGCATAGTCTCGATCTCGGTGAGTCGCTCCTCGCTCAGAGGTGCAATATTCAGCTCAGTCAGGCTGATGGAGCCGTCCTTGCCGGAATAGGTAAAGGCATAATAATAGGTCTTACCCTCTTTGTCGGTGCAGGCCACACCGCGGGTGGGTACGGTGTCGTTGATGTAGGTGTTGATGCACAAAAACGTAAATTCCTCGAAGACGGGAAGAGTGTACAGCACCTCATCCACCACGAATGCATCGGGGAAAAGGGACACAAATTGCACTTTGGTCAAGTCGGTGTTGGCTCTCAGCACCAACGTTTCGTTGGTGTCCACTGCGGCGGTATCGTTGTACCAATAGCAAACCTCGGGGGAGGCATCCTCCACCAGCGTCAAGGGAGCCATCGGTTGCTCGGTATGTGCGGTAGTCGTCGTGGTGGTTGTGGTCGTGGTACCGTTGTCTTTCTGTTTGGTGTCGGTGTCATCGCCGCACCCCACCAAGGTGCACAGCATCAGCACCGCTAACAATAATGCCAACCATTTTTTCATTTTCCTCTCTCCTTTCAAACCTTTGTCTTTACCAATAGTCTGCCATAGTAGACGATTGATGTCAAGGAGAAATTTCGCACATTACCGCGATAGACTCCGTAGGGACGACCATCGGTCGTCCGCCAAACCTTCCCCTCGAGGGGAAGGTGGCACGGCGTAGCCGTGACGGATGAGGTGGTCGCGGAGCGCAAAAAACAGGCGGTCGAGGACGCCCGCCCCACGGTCTCGCACCGACCCCGTTGCTTTTTCAATGGTGATGGTGGTGCTCGTGGTGGTGCTCCCGCTCCTCCAACAGTTCGCACTGTGGCTGTCCGCAGACCTCGCCCGGCTCCTCAATCTCCACTGTCACGTGGGTGATACCCATCCCGCCCAGCGCCTCCCGCACCAACCCCTTGACGGCGGCAGGCGCCAGATCGGAGACCACGTGCAGACTGGCGGCGTGGGTATAGCCGTCGATGGAGCGGATATGGATATGGTGGGCGTCGCTGATGCCATCGATCACTTCTACGCGTTGCCGTATGGCTTCCACAGAGAATCCTTCCGGCACTTTTTCGAGGAAGATGTCCACCGCCGTCCGCAAATGTCCGATGGCGTGGATAAAGATGTACACCGCCACCGCGATGGAGACCAAGGGATCGAGGATGGTCCAGTCGGTGAAGCGCATCACCACCGCACCCACCAGCACCACCACCCAAGTCAGCACGTCCTCCAGCATGTGCAGGTTCACCGCTTTTTGGTTGAGGGATTCTCCCTCCCGCGTCACAAAGGCGGCGGTGAGATTCACCGCCACCCCCACCACCGCAAAGAGGATCATCCCGTCGTAGTGGATGGGGATGGGATTCATCAGCCGCCCGATGGCGCTGACCACCACCCCCACCGACCCCAACAGCAATATGCCGCAGGTGAACACACTCCCCAGAACCGAAAAACGGGTGTAGCCGTAGGTGTAGGTGCCGTCGGGTTGTCGCTTGCTTTTGCTCTCCAAAAACCAGGACACGCCGATGCCTGCCGCATCCCCCAGATCGTGCACCGCGTCGGACAGAATGGCGACGCTGCCGGTCAGCAACCCGCCGAAAAACTCAAACACGGAAAACCCTAAGTTGAGCAAAAACGCGATCCATATGTTTCGTTCAATTTTCATAGTTTCACCTCCCTTGACTTGCGGACAAGTTTACGGTATACTGTATTTGATAGCGAACAACTTGTTCCGTAATCAGTATATGCCCTATGGGGCACCTTGACCATAACCAAATACCGCCGCCGTGTTCTTTACGGAACAAAAGCGGCAAATTGTAGGGTGGAGGATTGTATGGACAGACGACAAAAAAAGACTCGTGAGGCGATCTTTCGCGCTTTCACGAGCCTGCTTTCCAAGAAAAATTACCATCAGATCACGGTGCAGGAGATCCTCGACGAGGCAGATGTCGGACGCACCACATTCTACGCTCATTTTGAGACTAAGGAATACTTGCTCCGCGACCTCTGCGCCGACTTGTTCGGCCACGTCACCGCCACCGCCTTGGGACAGGCCTCCTGCGCTTGCGGCGGAGCCGAGGACTCGGTGTTTCTCCACCTCCTCCGTCACCTGCGGCAAAACGACAGGGGTGTGCTTGACTTGCTTTCTTCCGAAAACGATGGGCTGTTCCTCGACTATTTTCGTGGAGAGGTCTCCTGCTTGGTGGAGGGGGTCTATGGCCACCGCCTGACCGCCGATCTGCCCCGGGATTACCTCGTTCAGCACATCGCCGCCACCTTTGTGCAGACGGTGCGCTGGTGGCTGGCGGGGGAGTGCACCCGCACCCCCGAGGAGGTAACCGCCTGCTTCTTGGCGGTGACCGAGCCGTTACTGATTGCTGTTTGACAAAACAAAAAAGAGTGCTATAATACCAGTGATTATCGACGTGTGTCGAAAAGGAGGAATGGAAAATGAAAACGTGTTCGTCTTGTGGTATGGAACTGCCGGAGGGCGCTTCTTTCTGCGGTCATTGCGGCGGCTCTGCCGTGGAGGTGGCCGATGCGGCACCGGTTGCCGTTGTGGCGGAGGAGACCCCCGTTAAGAAAAAAGCGCCTAAGAAGTGGTTGCTGATTCTCATCGCTGTTTTGGCGGCGTTGGGTGTGGTGGCGACGGTTGGTTTCCTGACCAACTGGTTTGGTCTGGTGTCCCCCTTACACGGTCTGGGCAAGGCATTTATGAAAACGGCTCAGGCCGAAAATGCCACCATTCAATTTCGTGTGAAACGCACCGATGACGACGGCGACACGTACAAGGAAAAAGCCACCTATAAGCTGGTGCTGAATGAGGACAAGAACAAGGTCACCTATCTGCAAGAAAGCGAAGGCAGAACCGTTTTGTATGACGGTGGCGATCGGTATTATTATTACGAGCCCGAAGGGGACGACCGCGGCTATGCGTCTATCTACGAGGGTGAAGGCAACGATAAGGATTTCTTTGACAACTATAATGACATTGTCAAAGATGGTAAAATCGATTGGACCGAGCTGGTGAAAAAGGCCGAATTGGGTGAATACATCAACGAAAGCAAGATTGACGATTTCGTTGAGACGGTCTATAAAGAGTGCCTGAGCGACAAGGAGTGGCTGCAAGATAATCTTGGCTTCGAGAAGGACGGCAAGACCTACGTCTTCAACCTGGAAATCGACGAATTGGGTGAGTCGATCATCGAGCTATGTGACGATTCCAAAGCGTTTAAAAAGGATGCCAAACAAGGCATTGAGGACGCCATCGAGTCCCTGGTGGAGGAAGCGGAGGATTACGGTGTATCCGTCAAGGTGTCCATCACGGTGAAGAAAGGGTATATTTCCAACATCAACGTGGCCGCCAAGAACGAAGACGGCTATAAGATGGAGTACGATCTCTCCATCACCAACGTTAACAAGACCGAAATTACCTCCAAAGAGATCAGCAGAGTGAAGAACAACGTGCGTGACTGGATCGAGGAGAACGCCTGTGACCGTTGCGGCGAGGACATCGGCGATTACGAGCATAACGGCGAGATGCTCTGCTGGGAATGCTATTACACCTGCGAAAGCTGCGGCGGCGATAACTGGAGCGACTACGAGCGTGACGGCATGCGTGTGTGCTACGACTGCCGCTATGTGTGTGAAGAGTGCAATGACCCCTGCGGTAACACGTACAGCCTAAACGGCCTGGATGTGTGCGAAGATTGTTACTACACCTGTGACAACTGCGGTGAAGTGTCCGATTGGTCTTTGAACACCTTTAATGGGAAGCGCTGGTGCGACGATTGTTACAACAAGTGTTCCTCCTGCGGCAACTCCTCCGCCTCTTACACCCGCGACGATAAGCGCTTGTGCTACAATTGCTATTACAAATGCTCTTCCTGCGGCAACTCCTCGGCTTATTACGAGCGTGACGGCAAGCCGGTCTGCTATGATTGCCGTTATGTTTGTGAAAAGTGCGGCGATGTGTGCGGCAATTTGTATTATGTAAACGGCAAAGATATTTGCGAAGAGTGCTATTACACCTGCGACAAGTGCGGTGAAGTATCCAGCTGGTCGTTGAACAACGATAACGGAAAGCGCTTGTGCGACGATTGCTACTATGAGTGCGCTTATTGCGGCAGCCACGACGCCTATTACGAGGAGGACGGCAAGCGCATTTGTTGGGATTGCTATTACGATTGGTAATCATCCGCATATAAAAAAGGACACCCGAGAGGGTGTCCTTTTTTGTTACTTTCCTTCTTTGATGCGATTTTGCCAGCAGCCCCAGCACATGCCTTCGTATTTGTCGTTGCCGCCGATCTCGATCTGGTCGCCCTCGGTGACCACCTTGCCGTTTTGCAGGCGGGCGTTGACGATGGCCTTTTTGCCGCAGCGGCAAACGGATTTGATCTCGGTGATGCTGTCCGCGATCTCAAACAGCCGCTTAGAGCCTTCGAAAAGCTGGGTGAGGAAATCCGACCGCAGACCGAAGCACAGCACAGGGGTGTCGCAGTATTCGGCGATATATTTCATCTGATCCACCTGGGCGGCGGTGAGGAATTGGCACTCGTCGCAGATGATGACGTCGATGTGGTTTTGGGCGTTCAGCGTCATAAAGCGGGCGTGGATATCCTCGTCGCGGCGCACCACGTCCGCCACGGCGGAAAGGCCGATGCGGCTCTTGACTACCGTCACCCGCACCCCGTTTTCGTCGGTGTAGTCGTCCCGGTTGTCCAAGTCCGGCTTGATGAGCCAGACATGGTTGCCCTTTTCTTCGTAGTTAAAGCGGGTCATGAGGGCGTTGGCGGTTTTGGAGGAGGCCATGGCCCCGAATTTAAAGTACAGTTTCGACATGTTGCACGCTCCGTTGTTGTGATGATGGTGTTCGCAATCCATTATACCAATCTTCGACAGAAAAAGCAAGGAAATCCCGCCACGGGAAATAAAATCGAGCAAATTGGAAAAAAGACTTGACTTTATGGGGAGATATGAGGTATACTATACAAGCGCTGAGACGCACCACATATCGCGGGGTGGAGCAGGGGTAGCTCGTCGGGCTCATAACCCGAAGGTCGAAGGTTCGAATCCTTCTCCCGCAACCAAAATGAAAACACAGGAGTTCCGTTGGAACTCCTGTGTTTTTTGCTTTTTAGGACCCGACGCCAATCAACGCCAAACATCGTCTGACGCCAGTTTTGACGCCAAGTCCGACGCCGATTGATACCGCTTAATGAAGAGAAAGCAAGAGCCATAGTAAAAAATCAATTAAAATGATATAGAAAAACTTTCCGGTTTATGCTACAATATTTTTAATGAAACATCCACGAGCAACTAGGAGGCGTTTATGTATGACACAAACAAATCGGAAATTTTTGGGAATAAATACCAATTTTGATTCGCTCCATTATCCTGGTTTTACTGATATGCCTTTTAAAACAGCTATCTCTTTTATGGATTATGATGCTATTGTAATTGACTCCTCGCATCTAGCATATGAGTATCCTGCAGATTATCAAGGTACATATAGTGGAAAACGGTTAATACACAAAGAAGATTCCGCTAAAATGAGAATGGATTTTTCGAGAACCCATGAGCAGATTGTTGAAGTTCTAAAGCAAGGGAAAAATGTGTTTGTTTTGATGGGAAAAAATGAAAACTGTTTTATCTACACAGGGAAAACCGAGTATAGTGGAACTGGGAAAAATGCTCGCGGTACAAACATTGTTAGTGAGTATAATGTGTTTTCATTTTTACCAATAGAAATAGCACCAACCATGGTTAGTGGAGATAATTTTAATATTGTTTGCCAACCACCCTACTCCACATTTTTTCAAATTACCAAAGACATAACATATTATAGCGCCTATTTTAAAGCACCTCAAAAATCTACACTATTGACTATTCCTAACAGTGACAAAGCAATCTCTGCTGTTTATGAATACGAAAATGGCAAAATTATTCTTTTGCCATATCCGTATGATAAGGAAGACTTCGATACTGCAACAGAGTGGAAAAAAGCCGGAAAAAAGTATCTTGACGCTTTGTTTGAACTAGATTATGCTTTGTCATCACAAGCTGACTCCTATATTGCACCATTGTGGTCTGATAATATAAAAATTCTCAACGAACAGGATGAAGAAGCAAAGCTTGACAAGGATATACAAGCATTGCGAAAAATTGAGGGCAAGATAAATAAGCGTAAACAGCAAATTGAAACGATAAAAAAAAGAAAAATATTGCTTACTGCTAGCGGTACACCTTTGGAAGAAATCGTCAAAAACACTTTGTCGGAGATTGGGTTTACTCTGCATCAATGCGAAGTCGGCCGGAGTGATATTATTGCAACATACCACGATGTTGATATTGTTGCTGAAATCAAAGGAGTTTCAAAAAGTGCAGCAGAAAAACATGCGGCGCAGCTTGAAAAATGGGTTTCCCAATTTGTTGAAGAACACGAACACTCCCCAAAAGCAATGCTGATAGTCAATGGCTATTGCGATACGCCCCTAACGGAACGTACAGAAGCCGTATTTCCAGATCAAATGCTTCGATATTGTACGGCTCGTGAACATGTTTTAATCACTACAACACAACTACTGTGTTTATACATTGAAATCAAGAACAACCCTAGCTGTGCAGAAGAGCGAATCAAAGAACTGTTGTCGTGTGTTGGCAAGTACCAACGATATAGCGATTATCAAAGTTATTTAACAATAATCGAAACAGATAACGTTTAATAGCTAATAACTGTTATTCCAAAACAGCCCTCTCCCCCTCGCCACCTCACCCCAATTCCTCAACCACCGTTGCTACTGTCGTTTTTTCGTTCTTGGGCGGCGGGTAGCAAAAACATCGGCAAAGCAAGTCCCATCTCCTAACAAATTGAAAACACAGGAGTTCTTTATGAGCTCTTGTGTTTTTTGTTTTTGAGGACGCGATGCCAATAACTTTATGGCGTTCGACGTCAGGTGCGACGCCGATTGATGTCGAACTCTGTCACAAAAGATGATGTAGTTGCGTTATCAAATATGTAACAGTAATCTTTATGACTGTCGCTTGACAGAACATTTGTTCTGTGTTATAATGTTATAACAAATCTAATTACGATGAAATCGCTCAGATCAGGTCGATGATGATTCAAATATACACGGTTACTCTGCCGAAAGATATATGAGAAAGGAATATAACGATTGAGAGAAATATTTAGCTTCATCTTTGATAAATTCACAAATCCGTTAACCCTCCCTATTGAGCCATTTAAGGAATGGATTATCTTAGGATTTATCGGCCTACTTGCATATGCTGCTTCTTTTCGTATTGTCGGAGATATGTACAAGGATGGAAGCATCAACGGTAGTTTTCTGGGAAGTCTCTTCCATTGGGGAATTCGTCTTTTGATTTTTGTGCTAATATGGTTTGCTGTGTATTGGGTAATTGCTATTGCTCAATGGATACTAGTACATTGGATGCTAACGCTAAGCATCCTCGGCGGAGCGATAGCATTATTTTTGGTTACACTCTTTATCATTCGTTACGCTAATCCCAAAAACCAAAAACAACAATAATCCAGAAAATGATATAGAATCATGATACCCCAAAAGGCATCACCCATGGGCGTGTGTATCGTTTTCGCCAAGGAGGAAATCGAATGAAATACAGCGAAGATCAACTTAAAAACTGGTGCCTTCCACCTAGCGCGTCTGAACAAGAAAAAGCTGAAAACGCTATAAATATGATAAAAAGCGCCATTCACAGCGATCCTACTTTGAAATTGTGGGATATAGAAATTTTCGTGCAAGGCTCTTATGCTAATAACACTAACGTAAAATCAAGCAGTGACGTTGATGTGTGCATCATGCTGAAGAGCGTCTTTGCCACAGAGTATCCCCCTGGCTTAGGAAGAAGCGACTATGGTTTTGTCGAAGGGACTATTACCTATGCCGAGTACAAGAATGCTGTTCTAAAGGCACTTATTGCAAAGTTTGGTCAAGAAAATATTCGCATTGGCAACAAATCTATTAAGATTAAATCTAACACATATCACGTAGAAGCGGATGCTGTTGTAGCCTTGATGCTTAAAAACTATGCTCTCATTAACAGCAGAAATCCCGATCGGTATGTTGAGGGCATCCGTCTTTTCTCCTCTTCCGGAGAAGCCGTTTCTAACTACCCCAAAGATCACATATCTAACGGCCATTCCAAAAACAACGCAACTAATTATGCCTACAAAAAATTAGTAAGGATTTTCAAGCACATCAGAAATGATATGGTGTCCGACGGTGTGATCAATGGTGATGTGATTACATCGTTTTTGGCAGAATGCCTGATTTGGAATGTTCCCAACGATGTTATTACGAAATATACTACATGGACTGGAAGACTCAAAGGAGCTATTGCTTATTTACACACAGCTATTCAAGACGGGAAGCACACAGAATGGGGCGAAGTTAGTAAACGCTTATATCTTTTTAAAGATCGGAAATGGACGGATGTAGATGCGAAAAGTTTTCTATTGAAGATGTGGGAATATGTGGGGTGAGACCAATGAAATCAATCAACTGGAAAAACGCACTGCATATTGTTACGGGAATCACCGGTATCGTTTTTGTGATAAAATTAGTAGCCAACAATATGGTGGTCAGCTTTTCTTTGGTTTGGAATAGCATTAGCTTGTCCGTCACCATCATCACGGTGCTCGCTTTTTTGTTCTCTCAAATCTTGTGGAAATTCAAATGTTTTCAAAAATGGCTCGTTTTGATTCCAAATCTGAACGGCGTTTGGAAAGGTGAGATTCACACCGATTTTATAAACCCTTTCACTTATGAAGAGATTAAAAAAATAGACGCCGAATTGACCATTAAACAGTCTTTGTTCCATATAAGCTGTCGTATGAAAACAAACAATATGACCAGCCACAGCGTGAGTGCCAACTTCTTGCTTGATGACGATAATCAAAAATGTCAGTTGCTTTATACATACTTGAGCACACCCAAGCAAACTGTTCAATATATTAGTCGCATTCACTTCGGAACAGTATTGTACGATATGAACGACCACTATGAAGTTAATAAGTTAGAAGGTAATTATTGGACGGGGCGAGAGACGGTTGGCTTTATCACCCTTTTTAAAATCAGAGATAATTCCTAAACACGAATAAGCACCCTGCATATTGTGGGGTGCTTATTATTTGTGCAAAACTTTTATAAGATAAAAACGGGAAATTTTTCAGTCAAATTAACTTAGTCCTCAACAACAACACAATTGACCTTACCTGAAAGAGGAGTGCACGCATCCAATGCAATGATACCTTCACCATAGTAAGGATTAAAGTTGGGGTTATTATCAAATTCACCGCCATCGTTTTCATAATGGCAATGACCGAACGAGCAATTCCAGTGGCCGCAGACGATTGTCTTACTAGGTTCGATGACGCCGTAATGGGCGGCTTCCATACCATTGCGCCATCGCGCTCCGACCCACATAGGCTTGGGAGCAGTACGCCATTCGGCGAAGGGCATATAGGTCATGGAACTATCATTCTTGATGCACCAACAAGGAATCCAACCGTGCGTGAATATGTAGCTCTCGGTCTCAAAATAATCAACCATTGCGGGAATTAAAGTCCGTATATAAGGCGTCTGCGAAAATGCGTTTTTGGCGTGTTCTGGACTCAATATGAGCTGTCCTAACTCAATGCCGGTTAGTTGACAAATGGTATCAATCGTTCCGTTATCGTGGTGGAATTTTCGGAGATAACTTCCGTTCTCCCAATCGTTCAACAAGTCCATAGCAAGGTCTTCGTGGTTGCCGCAAATGAGGATTAATTGGTCTTTATCCAGTAAGTCTAAAAGGAACTCTTGCAGCTGCAGAGCCTCACATCCCCTATCGAACAAATCACCGCAAATAATCAATTTATGTGGTTCAGCGTCTTTAAAGAAACCTGCGTTAATTAATGCTGTTTTCAGTTCAGTAAAATAGCCGTGGACATCAGCTGTCACGTAATATCTCATATCAATCACCCAGTCCCTTTCCGTAATATTGAACCATTTTTTCCATACTGTCTTTCTTGTGGTCCGGCAGGGCGTGGGCGTAGAAGTTTAGAGTCGTGGATGCTTGGGCATGGCCTAATAGAGAAGAGAGAACTTTAATATCCATACCAGCCTCGAGGGCTCGTGTAGCAAAGGTGTGTCGCAATGCATGGAAGTTGATATCACGTAGTCCAGCCTCGTCTAAAGTGCGTTTAAACACATCCTCAAAGGTCCTAGGCTCATAGACTCCACCCGTGGCTGGAGAGGCAAAGATGAACGTTTCAGAAGTCACTTTAAGGCCCATAGACAAGAACAAGCCTTCTTGCTTGCCCTTATAAATCATCAAGTCATTCCATACTTGATCAAACAAAGGAATCGTACGCATAGATGTCACTGACTTGGGCGTTTTGGTCACAATTTCAGTTGTAACAATACCTGGCGCTTTCGCTACTTTATAGCCGTTTTCATCGATCTTATGAAGTCTTCCAACCGTCCGTCTAATCGTAACCGAGCGATTCACATAATCCACATCGCCCCATTGCAGACCCAGCAATTCACCAAGTCGCACACCGGTGCTCAAGGTGAAAATGATTGCAAAAGCAGTCAATGTTCTGGACTGACTTGCCGCCTCTTGCAATGCTATTTGCTCTGCTTGAGAAAGGATTCTTTTCTCTCGCTTGGGCACAGTGGGCAGCTTAACCCCGTTGATGGGATTACGCATCAAGTGTCCATTGATGACCGCTTGCTCCAAGCAGTTGTGCAGCATATTATAGAGGTTGCGTAGCGACTTCTCCGAGAGGCCTTTCTCGGTGCCAGTCGCATTATGCTTTTTATTAAAGAATCGTTGGAATTGCTCCACAGTTAAATCTGAGAGTTTGATTCTCCCCAGTGCCGGTTCCACATGCAATCGAGCATACGCTTCATAGGATACATAGGTCGATTGCTTCACTGTAGGCAAAGCATAATCTACCAGCCATTCTCGTAGCCAACGAGATAAGGTGCTGTTCGAGGAAATGATAAAAACACCCTTATCAATGTTAGCAAGAACTTCTGTTAGTTTCACTCTAGTTTCTGCGTAAGTGTCGCCGTATACTGCATACCGCTTACCTTCTACTGTATACCGCCCCATATAGCGCCCATCTTTTCGTTTAGTGATAGAACCCTCTCCATTTGACTTCTTTCTAGCCATAATTTCACGCTCCTTTAGAACAATTATATCGTGTTTCTGTTTGTTCGTAAGCGCTTTTGTTTGCTAAATTATACGAAGATAAACGTATAATGCCAATGAAAGGATCTAACAAATATGAGGCCAAAAACACAACTTGATAACCCTAACCAACGACTTCTTTATGAATATTTGAGTAAGCTTAGCCTACTGCAATTTAAACAGTTCTACTGCCTTTTTGTGCACTACTGGACGAACTATAAATGTTTTATTAGTCAACAAAACCTTTTCAATTTATGGTGTGAACTAAACCAACTCTGCCACGAATCCGATGAAAGTTTTCCTGATCAATATGATGACTATGAAGTAATAAAATCCTTTTGTATGACATACCCCTATTATTTCATAGATAAATTGCCTATTCCCCTGATTGCTGATTTGTTTGCACAGTACACTGATGATACTAAAGACGTACTCCTAAACACTGTAAAAGCGCTATATGAAAAAGATCTTCACGCCGCCTATACGTATGCCAACAATGCTCTAAAATTAAATGAACCTATACAAAACTTAGCCTCAGAAACGCACCGCCACATTCATAGTTTTTCATAAACACCAGACTAGAGTTATGTCCCTATAGCTCTGGTCTTTTCTTTCCTCCAATCGTTCAATTTTTGAACCATTTTCTTTATTTTCATTCAATAGCTCAAGATAATTATCTAGCAATTTCTATCTGTAAATGCTATAAAGATTCTTTAGAAGCTTTATAGCATAAGTATTGTTATTTAGTATTATTAGTTATTATTATTTATGTTTAGTTTCTGAACCGAAAAAGTCCAGAAATCAAACGATTGAGATTTGATTTCTGGACTATATTCGTTCAGTATTTATCTAATGAGATTAGAAACTAAAGCCTTGAAAAACAGGGTTCTGATTCTCAACGAGTTCAGGTGTTACCCCGGTGGCTTGATTGGAATACAACTGAAAATCATTGTACAACCGGTTCAGGGCGCTACTATTGAATTTGAAATATCGTTTCTTGGGCATACCATGATACTTCACGTGAATAATACCGTACTCCTGAAGTTCTTTACAGGCAGTCAACTGCTGATGTTTGCTGAGTCCGGTGTTGTAGTACATGTTCTCAATCGTACTATAAAACCAGCCCCCATCCTGCAGGCCATCACGTTCTTTCCAATAAGTATACTCGGAATAAATCTCAGACAGCATCACTGCTGTGGCCAAATTAAACCGCCGAATAAACGGCCTCGGCAATCTCACAAAATCGCTTTCAAACATCTTGTCCAATTTGTTCTTCATAGTTGATTATTTCAAATCCCCTCTCTGTATATTAGCTAAATTAAATGAATGGGAAAATGGGCGGCCGGGATATGCCACATCCATAAACACAACATCTCTTTCTAGTTAGTTGGACAGCCGCCCATGAAAGTGGGCGGCTGTCCATTTTTTTCAACTCTATGTAACATTGTTATAGTGAATATGTTTTCCGTTTAGCACGATTAGGCACTCTGTTTCCTCTGGTGCAATTCCAAAATTACACATGCACGGAAGCCTACCACTCCAGAGTCGCAAAACGCTTTCGCCGCCGATTCTATTAATGCCGCATCTTTATCAATGTGATCACAGAATACGTCAACAATCTCTTCTCTACTCAAGTAGTCAAAATAGTACAAAGGATCTTTAGGTGCCAAAGCGTGGTAATCCACTCGATCCATTGAGGGGATCCGCTTATCCTTGCGGACACATCTGGCATTCAATTCTGCCCACAAATGAACCGAGGTGGAATTACTGATGAAAAGGCCATGTTTAAGCCGTCCCCAAACCACCTGAGCAACAAATTCCTTAAGGTGCTCGCAGTCCAAAGCATCCAAATAGCCCTTGACCACTTCTTTGTTCACGGGTTCTTCGGTAACAGCAAGTTGTTCCTCAAAATACTCTCGATCAAACGATTTCTTGATCAAAGCAAGCAATGCCACGATAAATCCAAGCACAGCCAACGGTTCCTGATTTCCTTTATGCGCTTCCATAATACAGAAGCATTCCTGCATAAAAGCGCCGCGCTTGTCGCCCGGTCGTACGTAATAATCGCAATTCTCAACAGCGTCAATCAGTTCGTCCATGTTGAAATCAAAGCCAATCGTTTTAAGTTCGTACATCTTATTAATGGCGTTAATAGTTTTACTGTTAATCATAGTCGTATTTTCCTTTCTGCTTTAAAATGAGTTTGATGATGTTAAATGATTTACACTTTACAAATGCGCAACTATACGGCGATCACTTTCATTCATCGATGCAGTTTCTTCAAGAACTACTTTGTAAAGTCTCTTTTCGGATTTCTCAAGGTCGTACTCCGTTACTCGATACTCGTTGGCCAGACGATAATTAAGAACCTCGTCCGCTGAAACACCTTCGATATTTGCCACTTGCCCGTTAACCCACATGGTCCCACCGCTCTCTTTCTTCAACAGCACATCATAGAATGAGATCGCTGTGTACTTAACAATATGATTACCTCTTTTCACTAAGACGGAATCTCCACTCCACTCGAACATAGGCTCTTCATCATCAGGGTCCGAAAAACCATCATAGTAGATCTCAGGCATCTCAAAAGACGCACTCACATCTTCATCTTCCATAATAAAATCAAATTTATCCATATCGGGATTCATCGGAACAGAAGCACTACAATAACATTTAGACATAAATATCAACCCTTTCACTTTTGAAACATTTTAAGTAGGTCTCGGGGCTATGACGTTAGTGCCACAGCCCCGAGCATTTGAGAATTAAAAACTAAAGCCATCGAAGTTTCTCGAAGGTCGCTCATTTGTCGTCGGTTTCGGTGCAACATAAGGATCGGTTTTCTGAACGGCGAATTTTTCCTGCTGTTTACGACTAAGGCAGAAAACGACGTTGGCCGACTTGTTTCCGTTGTACAGACCGTGTTTCACACGCACAGCTCCGTCTCTACCGATCCAATCGTTGTAACAGGACAGATTGTAATCGTGGATGTCGAACGAATCAAAGAACATACCCAGCCGCTGATTCGTTTTAGCGGTCTCATTAGGGTCCAGAACAAGGTAATACCAGAGTTTGCTATCAAAGCCGGAAACATCCAGCGTAATCTCAAACCCCTCCTTCCCAGTGCTAAACACCTTCTCAACAACACTACTAATGCAAACTTTGTGATCGCCCTCGGGAATGAGAGCAAAATCACGGGCAATGTATTCATTAGAGTTATAATTCCAATTAAGCATACGTTTTGTAAATCTCCTTTACAGTTGAATTTTTGGGCAAATCAAAAGCGTTTTTGCACTTGAATAGCGCAGTCAGTGCTAAGTGTATCTGTCCGCTCGACACTTCTTATTAATCCGCTCCATAAAGCACCCCCTTTAACATTACTGTACTCTGAGTATACCGCTGTCGCCTAAGCGAAACGTTGACCAGGAATCTACGTTTAAGGCTTCTCTGCGATTAAGATCCCTCCATACTGTTCGTAATAGGGATCCAAATCGGTCTCTTCCGTCGCAAACACAATCGGGAATTTGCCGAGATACGTATCACCATCATACATATCAACGAACACCAAATTCTCTTCGTTCTCAATAAAAGTATTCTTCTTCATACATTATCTCCTTTGTTGTAATATGTAATATCTTTGGCATCGGGACTTCACTCCGAAAAGATAGCTTGCGCATAAAACATCGCTAAAACAAATAGTATTTAATTATCAAGGTGCTAGCATTGTTACTCTAATCAAATTTAAACACGAAACATCCCCCCCTTCTTCAAAACGCTTCAAACCTCTTTTCTCTACACTTGACTCAACACCTCCTCTCTCGAGCATGTCTGAATTATCGCATTTTTTCAAAAAGAAATTGTTGACCATGCATCGACATATTTCATTGTTTTTTAAGGACTGTATTTTCTCAAAAAAACCACCTCCTAACTTTTTAAAACCACCCACTGTATTGCTCACCCTGTCTCGTTTTCTGTTTTTCTTAAACACCACAGTTGAAAGTGCTTGTATATCTTACATCCATCAGTACTTTTTCTTGTTGACCGAGAATCAACAAAAAAAGACCTCGGAAAATCCGAGGTCTTTACTTGCAGATATTGAAAAGCAAAAAAGAAGCAAGCATCCTTTCTGGTTGCTTGCTTCTTTCTATTATGTCGAGAACAATAAATCAGCCTTGTTTTCGTATAGTGTTATATTAGCATCGTGAATATCATACATGCCATTTTTTAAGTAGTAAGCAACGATGGCATCCGTTAGGATGTGCGCACCAAATGCATATCCAGCGCTTGCCATTAACTCCATCGCTTCTTCATAATTGAGCTTCAATCCGAAGCATAGCTGCATAACCGTTCTTTTGGAGACGCCTTTGTCTCCCTTGCGGATATGAGAAAACGTGTCTCTACCAACAAGACAAGCATTGTATACATCCGAATCTTTCATACCACGCTCATCAATAAATCCAAATAAGACATCTTGGAACGACGGTCCCAACGGCTCGGTATAAATAAATTCCGTTGTATTGTTAGACTTACTCGACAAAGCATCCAACAAGTCGCCTTCAACATACGAAGATTCATCTCCCACAACGACCGTGTTGATGTACACATTTAATTGACTGTACACGGTAACATTCTTTCTGCGCTGTGCAAAGGCATCGTATATTCTCTGTGATTGTTTAGCAGCATTGGATAATTCCTTCTTTTGGGTGTGCAAGTATTCATAGTTCTGCAGACGCATCCTAACAGATTTTTCTTCTCTCGCACCAAAGCCTGCTTGACTTAACTCTGTCATCACCACATCCATATGTTCACGCCACGAGTTGATGTAAGCAAAATAGAATTGACAAACAACATAATCTTCAACGATTGACCATTTCATAAGTGATTGCACCTCCTTAATACTTTAACATCATTTTAATACATCAGCGCCCTGAAAACAAGTATTAAAAGAAAGTTTGCAAAAAGTTGTACCAAAGGGGCTCCCGAAACAATCAAAACACGACATAATATAAGTATTAGATCTGAGTAAAGTTTGTTTTGATACTGAAAGGAGCACAAATTATGATATATGGTTATTGCCGCGTCAGCACCAAGCATCAGCGCATCACACGTCAGGTCACGAACATATTAGAACTCTATCCTGACGCCATCATCATCAAAGAGTTCTACACCGGAACCACACAGAACCGGCCAAAGTGGGACAAGCTCATAAAACAATTAGAAACTGGTGACACCATTGTGTTTGACAGTGTGTCCCGTATGTCCCGTAATGCTGAAGAGGGCTTCAAGGATTACAAGATGCTCTATGAGATGGGCATCAACCTTGTGTTCATCAATGAGCCACTAATCAACACGGCCATATTTGATTCCACAAAGTCCAACCTGCTGGAAATCTCAGTTGAGACTGGTAACGCAGCTATCGACGATTACTTCACCGGTAACATCACACTTATCAACAATCTCCTTATGGCCTTGGCCGAAGAACAAATCAAATCCGCCTTCCTCCAATCCGAGAAAGAGGTCACTGACCTTCATACTCGTATCAGCCAAGGTATGCGTGAGAGCAAAAAGAACGGCAAAAGCATTGGTCTTACCAAAGGAACCACTCTAGTAACTCGGAAATCTCTGCAATGCAAAGAGATAATAAAAAAGCATGCCACCGAATTTGGCGGCACGCTTAGTGACAAAGAGGTTATGACGCTTTGTAAGGTTTCAAGAAACTCTTACTACAAGTACAAGCGCGAATTAAAAGCGCAGATACTTTAATTACAGGCTGTTCAAAAACTCTAGCAACAGTTTCTTTTGCTTCGGAGTGAGTTTAGATATCGCAATGGCCAGTTCGTCCCCCTCGGACGGTTCAGCAAAGAACTCACTGAGAGAAATATTCAGCGCATCACATAAAAACTGCAAGTGATTGACCGTTATGTCAGCCTGCCCCAATTCCACGCGACGCAGATGACTTTGAGATACACCGGCGTATTCTGCCAACCCGTTTTGGGTAAATCCATACTGTTCTCTGAGAGTTCTCAATCGTTTGCTAACATCCATAATCTGACCCCTCACTTAGTCTTATAAGAATATGTTAGCACAAAAGAAACGATATATTTAGTCGTTTAAGGTTGACACGTTAGTCTTATAGTGTTATGATGTGGTTAAGCTCATTATTCTAATGAAGTTGTTGCAAACGATCACACTGAAATGGAGGAGATACAGAATGGGGTTAAAAGATAAATTAATGGCCGCGATGGAAAAAGTGACAGACACTATACAGAGCGATGTTGTTCCGCTGATGGATAAAGTAAAGGAGAACATCCAAAACAGAAACACTCCATTAGCCGACGAGACTGAGCGGCACTACTACGAGATTGTGTACAATTTGGTTTCTTGTGCCGGCGGCATTACCTATGAGGGCGTGCGACGTTATGTTAGCCATCATTTAGGCCAGCCTTGTGATGAAGATATCCTCCGCAAAGCGCTGAACTATCTGGATGCTCCGTACGCCCCTCTCTATTTATACCATCGAACAGCTGAAGAGCCTTTCAAGCGGGCGTTAGCACAGCGCAAGGATTTCACACCCGAAAAGATTGACCAACTCATTGCGATCAACAAGGAAATTGATGAAGCGAACCGGTATTGCTGTACTCAAATGGAAGCTTATGAAATCTGTTACAAAGAAATCGTTTCTGATGTACAAACGAAATATCAGAACATCTTAGACGCGCTGAAGAATTATGACCGTTGCTATCATTTTTTAGATGGTTTGGATCGCATTCGTATCGATTACAAATCAAAGATTGGCGAAAACGCCATCGAAACCATCATCCATTTCATCGTAGCACGCAGTTACGCCAATGGTAATGCACAAACCAAAAAGTTTGTTATTAGTAAATTGTTTAACGACATTGTATACTATTGTGAACGTCACCCGCAAGAGAAAAACGATTATCTGCTCGCTTTAGCTCTGCGTGCTCTGAACTATGAAAAGCAAATGAACACATCCGCACCGTATGTTACCGTCAGTCATCAGGACTGTCGTAACTTTGTGTTGTCAGATGAAACTTTCAACCAGCTAATCAATCAGCATCCGCTGGATAGAGAGAAGTATATTGAAATGTATGCCAACGCTATTCAGTATGCCGACAGCTTCATGCTGTTGAGTGAACGCGTCTCTTCTACCTTTATTTGTTTTAATGAAGCAGTATGTTTTGCAGGATGGAAAGCAGCGGCTCCTCTGTATGATAAGGGTGAATCTAAAAGGCCATGGGATATAGCTACCGTATTGTACAGTTATGCGATTCACCTACATAAACAATTCGAAGACGATAGCATGTAAAACTGTAGGAGGAAAAATGATGGCAACGTGTTCTTGGTATCCCACCTAAAAGGAGAGATTTTATGTGGAAAACATATAAAGTAGTGTACACTGTCCCCAATCAGCCTGGTCGAAAGGTTACTATTGTTGAGGCCTTTAATGAAATAGATGCGCGACATTCTGCATACAGAGAACACGGTGGCCAAGACGCTTTTTCTGCTAATATCAATATTTGGGAAGTCAAAGAAATGTAATAACAATCTAAAAAACAAACATAAAAAAGGGGGTGAAAATATGATGGATGGATTTACTTCCTACGAAGGCAATGCTGTTATGTGGTGCGTGTACCACAATCGCGGAACCACTTATGTTCACGCTACCAGTGAAGCGATTGCTTTGCAACGATTCATGGCTAAGTATCCCGGCTACACTGTGAGCAAAATTGAACGTCGATAAGAAGGCTCCGAAAAAGCATTCCTCGAAAATCAGCGGCAGAGATACTCTGCCGCTGATTGCATTTCTTTTTGTAAAGCGGAGGTGCTCATAATGCCCAACCCCTATAAACTGACCGAGCGCGAAAAGGATGAACTACAACACCGGAGTCATGAAAAACTTAACAAACTCTTTCCGGATGGGCCTCCCGACGAAATTGTTCGGC